>NZ_CAJYVU010000097.1 GCF_913778135.1 uncultured Sphingomonas sp.
TGATCGCCGCGAGCATGTTGTCGAGGTCGCGGCGCTGCTCGTCGGGCGGATGGAACGTGATGGTGACCGCGGCACGCGAAGCTATCAGCGGGCGCAGGCCGGCGGCCTTGCACGCCCAGCCGCAATCAGTCTTGTAGCGCTTCGACAGCTTGGCGCGCTTGCCCCAATGCTGCCCGCGCGCCTGGTTCGGGTTCAGCTTCGGTGACGGCCAAGGCAAGGTAACCTGCATCATGCGGGTGCCTTCGCGACCGCTGGCAGCGGGATCGGCACTGCCTGCCCGGTTGCGAGATTGATGAAGGCGCCGGAATGGCCGATCGACCCGCGGCCGAGCAGCTCGAACAGCAGCGCGAGCGCGTGGCTCGCGATGACGCGATTGACGAACAGCGACTGCCGCTCGAGCGCTTCCGCGACCGAACACGACGGCGCGTCATCTTCGGCGATGCTCTCGTCGGCGAGCTCGGGGAAATACTCGAGAACGGTCGGGAGCCGTTCAGCCTTTTTGCCGGTAGCCGGGTGCGGGCATCCGATCAGGAACTGCCCGTCATTCGCCCGATTGCCGAGGTCCAGCCAATAGCGCGGGCATGACCGTCCCGAGACCATCATGCCGCCGATCGCGCGACGCGCCGCCGCGGTGTCGACGCACGTTATCAGCACGTCGATCGCGTCCAGGCCGATTGCCGCCGGCGCGCGCCCATGCACCGCGCGCCAGTTCAGGCCGTGCGCGATGTTGATGCGCTCGGTCAGCGTCCGCGCCTTCGACGCGCCAACATCGCCGCGGTAGAACGGCTGGCGGCCGAGGTTCGCCTCGCTGACCGTATCGTCGTCAACCACCGTGACGTGCAGCGACCGCGACGAGATCGCGCGCATGGCAGTGTCGAGCGAGGCGAGCCCCATCAGCATTTGCGCGCCGTTGCCGCCGCATCCGACGAGCAGCACGTTGATGACGCCATCGCCGTAAGCGTCGGGCAGATAGTGCCGACGGGCGGCATCATGCAGCATGGTGATCTCCTGCGAAGGGGATGAGTGGCATCGGCAGGAACATGCCGCCGGCGCAGAGACGTGAAGCGATCGTCGGGCCGTCGCGCGCGTCGAGGTTGCCGAACACGAGCGCGATCTTGGTGCTGTGCATGTCGTCGGCGTCGTCGGTGGCGCTGAAGAACGCGGCCGCGCTGCCGTGGCTGTGGATGTCGCACACCAAGTGCTGACCGGCTGCGAGGATCGGAGTGCGATAGATGAGACGCGACGGCGTTGCCGCGTCGATCTCCGGGAACGCGACCGCGAACTCGCGGGTGTTCTCGTCCCATGTCACGAACGCCCCTGCCTCGTCCGGCAGCGCGACGCGCAGGTGGTCGATGATGCTGCCCAGCATTGCCGCGGGGATAAGTCCGCAACGCAGCACCGCACGCGGCTCGCCGATGCTGCCGTAAGGCAGATATGCCCTGATCGGCGGCGTCACTGGCACGTCCACCTCAAGCCACGGCCGTCGCAGGATCAGCATCACACCGTCGCGACCGATCGCGAGGCCCTGCCCGGCCGGCGCGGCGCGCAGCGCATCGATCGCGGGCGATCGCCCACTAGGCGGCACCGGATAACAGGGTGCGGCGGCCAGCACGGCGGCGGCTGTCAGCTCGTCGGCGAGCGTCATGCGCGTACACTCGCTTTGATCAGGTCGCCGAGCGTGACCCGCTGGTCAGCCTTGCCGCGGCCGACTGAACCGAATGGCTTCAGTCGACCCACGGGGAAGCGTGTCGACTTGCGCACGGCCAGGTCATCCCACAGCTTCACCAGCCCGCCGCGGCCGGTCGCGGTCGCTTCCTGCCCGGGGTTCGGGTGCGTCGACCAAGAGTCGAACACGGCGCGCTCGTAGTCAGGGATCGCCGCGACGGTGATTGCCTTGGGCACGGCTATGTTGCCCCAGCAGAGCCGCCCGTCGACGTAGACGTTCAGCACGGGCGAATGCAGCACCGGCGTGTCTGCCGTCGGCCGCTCGCTCGCCGCCAAGGCGTAGACGCCCAGCCGGCCGCGCGTGGCGACGAACAGGTGCGCCGGGTACGGGAGCGGGAGCACGATGCGCTCGGCCAACGCGCGCGTGCCCTCGGGCGGCCGGGACAGCGCGAAGTATGACGTGCGCACCTTCGCGGGCACCCACCAAGCGAGCACGTCCGGGTGCGCGACCAACACGTTGTCTGACAGGATCTCGGGCGCCTTGTTGCGACCGAGCGCCTCGGTCCACTGCCGCAGGTGCGCGCGGGACAGCGGCGCGCCGGCACCGATCGTCGGGCATCCGTCGATCTGCTCGACAGCATGGATGCTCGCGAACGTCGGCCCATCGGCCCGACGCACGCGGTACGGGTCGGAGAGCGAGATGCCGTCGCTCTGATACAGAAGGATGGCGTTGGTCAGCGCCAAGCCGCCAGCGGTGGGCTCGAAGCCTGTCGCGATCGTCATTGCTGCTTCCTCAGGTTGGCGGGATCGAGGCTGATCAGGTGCTGCGCGGCGAGCAGGAATTCGACGCCGACCTTCAGCGAGGCGAACCAGGTGTCGATTACCGCGGCATCACCGAGCGGGCACAATCCCGCGACATCGTAGAAGCCCTGCTCCATGCCGAAGCGTGCGACGTCATCAATCTCGCGCGCGAAGTGGTCGAACGGCACGATCGTGAGGGGCGGCAGCGTGCCGCAATCCTGCATGCCGGGGATGTAATCGAAGACCTGTTCGTAATCGGCGGCCCATGCATTGCTGTTGCGGTCGATCGCTTTCAGCGCCGCATGCGTGTCGCGAAGTCGTCTCAGAGCGTTGCGCAGGTCGGCAGGCATGTCCCTGAGCGGAGCAGGCTTCGCCGTCATCCAGTCGGGACGGCGAGCGTACATCTGAGAGGGCAAGGTGAAGTCGTTCTCTTTGAACGCGTCCTCGCCGTGGTAATCAATCAGGGTAGCGCGCGCTTCCTCGTCGGTGGTCGCGCCGTCCCAATTGTAAGCTGACACCTCTTCCATGAGGTCGGCGAAGCCGAACACCGGCAGCGCGGCGTTCAGCGTCTCGCCGATCGCCTTGTACGCCGCCGCGCGCCAGCCGACCGGCGCGACGTGCCCGGCTAGAGTGTTCGCCAGCACGTTGGCCTTCGTAATCCAGCCGAGATCGATCTCACCGATGCTGTTGCAGACCACAGCGAGAGCGGGTGGCAGATCACCATCGCCGACCAGCGCGATCACGTTCAGATCGACCATGTCGACCGGCGCCATGATGTCGAGCACCGCGGCGCCGAACACCTTCTCGATCCGCTCGCGCGCGCCCTGCCGGGTATAGCGCTGCGGCTCGGTCTCGCGCTCGGCAACCCAGCGGCCGACCAGCTTGTGATGCGGCGCGAGGGTGGCGTCGAAGATCGCGGGCACGTCGACTGACAGCGCCACCGCCCGCCCCGCCAGATCACCCGAGGGGCGCGAGACGAAGGCCGGGAGGCGGTTCGAGCGCTTCGGGCTGGCCGCGCCCCTCGTGGCCAAGCGGGACGAATAGCGCCGCGTGGAGGGCTTGAAGGTCGGCGCTGCAGGCGGGTGCGGTGGTATCGGTCGTGTCGCCATCATCATGGTCGATCCATTCGAGGAGTGTCTTGCGGGGTGCGGGCGGGATCGCCGCGCGCGGTGCCGCCGCCACGGTCAGCCCTTGGTGCCGACCGCGCGCCGGTACTCGGTGACGAGGTTGGTGCCGGTCACGCCGGCGTCGACTGTCTCGGCGTTCAGGATCGCTGGGTAGAGCGTCGCGTGATACGCGCGCAGGCCCTGCGGATCGTCGGCAAGGTGCGGCGGCACGGGCAAGTCGATGCCGTCGTAACGGTACACGCGGGTGAGTTGGTTGATCTGCATGGGTGCCTCGGGATTGCTGGGGTGGATGGGTCAGCCACGTTCACCAGAGCGAGGCGGGTTCGCCGGGCGCGCTGAGCGGACCCGGCGGCGGCGTGTACGAATCGGCGGGCACGGTTGGCTTCTCGGCCGCCTTGGGCTGCTCGGTCGGCTTTGCGGCGGTTTTCGCCGCAGGTTTTGTCTTCGCCGCCGACAGGGTCTTCGCCTTCTCGGCCGTGTCGCGCTGCTCGGCGATCTGATCGGCCAGTGACTTGCGCGCGGCGATCAGCTGACCAAGCGCACCATCGGCGCCCTTCTCCAGTTCGGCGTCGATCTCCGCTGCGGTCCCGGTAAAGGAGATCGGGCGCGTCTCGCCGCCGTCGAGGTCGTGCTTCGATCCGGCCGCCTTGCGCGGGACAATCGTCACGGTGACCGCATCGGGGCCAGCCGAGAGGTCGAGCGTGAGCGAATAGCGGGACAGCAGCGGCAACATGCTGGTGATCAGCATCGGTTTAATCCTTGTACGGGAGGGGTGCGGCCGGCTGCGCGCCGTAGGTGCCGTCGATGGTGATCGCGCTCGGCAGGCGACCGGCCCAGGTGAAGCCGGTGGCGTGAAGCATGCCGGTGATCAGGTCCGCGACCTTGCCGTCGAGCAGCTTGGCGAACGCCTTCTCGCCCATGTGCGCGACGAGGCCGCACTCCTTGGCGATGAACTTGAGCTCGTCTTTGCCGAACCGGGAAAGGTACGCGGCGTCGACCTGCCACGTGTCCCGCAGGGTGGCTTCGAACGCTCGACCGAACTCGGGATCGCCCTCCACCACCTTCGCCAGCGCGGCGCGCCAGGCGCCCTCGCGGATCGAGGTGGTGCGGTCGATGATCGACTGCGCGGTGACGGCCGCGGGTGCAGGCTTGGCGGGCTTCGCCGGCGCTGCCGCCGAGGGCGCGGCCGCGGGCGTTGCGGGTGCGCCTGCCGGCGTCGTGGTGACCGGCATCGACGTTTCCGCGACCTGGTCGCCGCGCACGTGGAGCGCGGCACCTTCCTGCGCGGCCTCCGTCTTCAGCTGGTAGCAGCCGGGGTTGGTGCAGTGCCCGTCGTCGACGTGCGTTTCGAACATGACGCGCTGCGCGCCCGAGTTGAACGGGCACGTGAGGCACTCGGCCTTGTCGAAGGTCGCGGCGGCGAGGCTCTGCGTCACGCGCATCAGCAGGTCGCGCGTCTTCGCGACATCGAGGTTGGCGGTTACGATGGTGTCGAGCGCCTTCTCCTGCTTGTCGGCGGGTACCACCGCCAGCAGTTCGGCGTGCCCGACCTTGATCCGCCGTTCGTCGAGCGCGGCCTTCACCGGCTCCGCGAGGTTGGCGAGCGCCAGCCGTCGATCCAGCTTCGACGCGGACCAGCCCAGCCGCCGCACCGCTTCGGCGCGATCGCCCTTGCACGCGGACAGGACACGCACCGCGGCGTCGGCCTGCTCGGTTTCCGACGCGTCGTCGCGCACGTCGTTCTCATCGATGGCCGCTTCGAGCGCCTCGCTGTCCGTCATGTCCATGATGCGCACCGGCACGACGCCGTCGGCGCCAAAGGCATCGAGCGCCGCCTTGTGCCGCCGGCCGCCGGCGACGATCAGATAGCTGTCGTCGGCCGACGGGTCGCGGCGCAGGATGATTGGCTGCAGCATGCCGCGCAGCCGCAACGATTCGACGAGTTCGGCGTGCTTCTGCTGGTCGAAATAGCGGCGCGGGTTGGCGCCGGGCTTGATCGCGCCGAGCGCGAGCATCGTGACGCTCGTCGGATCGGGGCCTGCGATGGTGTCGGTCATGCCGTTGTCCCTTTGCTGACGGTGTCGACGGGCTTCCCGCCGATTTCCTTGAAGAGGTTGTCGGACACCCGGGCGCACCGCTCCGCGACGCGGGCGAGCTCGCGCGCGATCAGGCGCACCTCCAGGTTCGTGATTGTTGTGTCGCCGTTCCGCTTGGCGTAGAGTGCGCGCTCGCTGCAGCCGATCAGCTCGGCCACGTGCTTGATGCCGCCTTTGTCGCCGAGCACTTCGCAAGCGGTTTCCAGACCAACCATCCGCGGAGCAGACAGCGAGCGGTCAGCAGCTTCCGAATGTTCGGAAGTAGATGCGAGGGTGAGTTCAGCCACGGTCGCCGCGCAGCGTCTCGATGATGATCGAGCGGCCGAGCCATCCGATCGCGAGGAACCAGCCGTCGCCCGCCTGCCCGGTCGTGAACGTTTGGCCGCTGACGCGACCGATCTCGAACGCCGGGATCAGGCGACGCGAACGCAGTTTTCCGGTCGCGGGAACAGGCGCTCCCGCGGTCATGCCGTCTTTCATCATGCTACTCCTCAGCGGGTCGCGCCCGCGGTTCGGTCCTCAGGTGTCGGGGGTGTCACCCCGCGCGATACGTTCCAGGCGGTGGCGCATCTGCGCCGTCGCTCGCTCCATGTCGGCGACATGTTCGAGGGCGGCCGCGGCCTCGATGGCGGTCACGTCCGTGCCGCCGGCGCTCCCGCTCGACAGCGCGTCGGCGATCGCGCGGGACACGTCGCCCATTTCGCTGCTCATTTCGATCACGCCCATTTGCAGGCAGCGATCGTCGGTGACCGGCTCGGGCAGCATGATCACCACCGCGCCCAGGATGCCCGCCATCGCGTTCAGGATATGCGGGTGCCCCTGCTCGCCGTGGCCGATCGCGTCGATGCGCACGGCATCACGGATCGTGATGCTGTCGCGCTGGTGGGGCGAGCAGCAGCGCGAAATCTGGCTGTCGGACAGACCGGTTTCGCTCTCGCAGCCGGCGAGGCCGCCGGCGGCCTGCACAGCGCGCTTGGTCGCGGCGGCGAGGCGCTGTTCGTTCGCGGGGAGCTTATCGACCATTGTTCTGCAACCGTTCCGGGCGGGGAGAAAGCGCGCGATCGTTTCCCGATGCGGGAGCGTTGCGCGGCAGGGTATCGACGCGACCATGATGATCGAGCGCAGCACCCTGCAGTTGTACGGAGCCACCGGTGAGGCGGGGGCATGCCTCGCCGGTGGAGGTGCCAGCACCGGGGGGCGTGGTGCTGGTCGGGAGAGGAAAACGAGCGATCACGCCGCCGCCTGTTCGGAGGACGGGCGACCCATCGGGTACACGACGTCATCGGCGGTGATGTTGTGACCTGCTGCCCGAACCTTATCGATTACAATCGGCTGTTTGTGAGCCGGAATGCGCTCGGCAGCTTTCCACGATTGGACCGTCGAGGGCGCCTCACCTACGATCGCAGCCATTGCGCGGGCGCCGCCAAGGCGGGTGAACAGGTCGGTTTCTCGCTCCATGACCGCAATGTACGAATTAGTCGCACAAACTGCAACGATTTTTTCGTGCATACAACGTGCGAAAATGTCGCTTTCTAATCCTGTGGAAAATGCAGCAGAAAATCTGAAGGCTCTGCGCAATCGGACTGTGCCGAAGCTGTCGTCGCGCGCGGTCGCTGACCGGCTCGAAATACCCGCGTCGACCTACGCAGCTTACGAGGACCCTAAGAAGAACAAGAAGCCGATCCTCGACCTCGCCCTCGCCAAGCGTCTGGCACCAATCTTCGCCGAGCGGGGCGTTCCTGAATTTGAAGTGCTCCAACTCGCCGGCATCACTGGCGAACTCACCGAACAGTTCCGCACGAAGCCGCGGGAACCCATCGCCGCCGATGAATGGGTCGAGGTGGTCGGAGCGGTGCAGGCGGGCGTATGGCGGGAGCAGTCCGACTGGAGCCCTAGCGAGCGTTACGAGGTGCGGTTCGGCCCCTCGCCCGTGCCAGGCGCCGATCGGTTCGGGTTGAAGATGGAGGGTCTGTCCATGAACCGGACGATCCCGCCCGACTCGGATCTCGAATGTCTGCGGATCGGATGGTCAGGAATAAGACCGGCACCAGGCTCGTTGGTGATCGTCGCGCGTAACGCACACGATCTTGTTGAGCTGACCTGCAAACGGCTGGACATGATCGAGGACGAATGGGTGCTGCGCTGCGAAAGCACCGAACCGGAGTTTCAGGACGTGATACCCATCGGCAAGCCCGATGATGGCATGTTCTCCGACGAAGAAGTGCGAGTCGTCGCCGTCGTGCTTTCGGCCAAGCAGGACCTCGCTCCGCCGGGCCTCGGAACAAGGCGGTACCGCTTCGTGCGCTAGACGTGCGAAATAGTCGTTGATTTGTACGATAATATCGCACATATAACCTGACATTGAGGCCGCGCTTCTGCGGTTCGATGTTGGGAGGCCGTTATGGCGACTGCGCTACAAGCCGACTGGCTGAGCGAACCCGAAGAAGACGCCCGCGTGAAGGCCGCCGTCAGCGATTTCCGCGGCGCCGTGATCGACATCCGCCGCCTATCGGCCGCGCTGTTCGCACTCGACGATAACAGCGCTGACCACCTGATCGCGCGCGAGCGGATCGACGATCTCACCGGCGGCATGCAGGCTCGCGCCGACATGGTCGGCCTGACGCTCGACCAGCTGTTCAGCCTGATCAACGCGGACCTCGCGACTAATCGCGGGATCACGCACAAGCCGCACGGCGATCACCTGCGCGCCCTCGTCGACGAGAACACCAGCGCCTACGCTGACGAGGCACGGCTCAATCAGGAGATCACCCGGCTGCAGTCGATGCTGCCCGGTGCGGTCGATCGCCGCATCGCCGCCGACCGTGCCTGCGCTGGCTTCGTCGCTGAGTGGGCGGTGCGCGGGAGCGCGCGGGCGTGACCGACCTAAAAGTTTCAGACACCATGCATCGCGTGCTCGCCTTCGTGGCGGCCGCGGATGCGAACGGCCGCGACATGACCGGGCGCGGCTCGACGCTGCTGGCGCTGAAACGGCGCGGGCTGATCGAGTATCGCGGCTCGCGCGCCCTGCCCCGCGTCAATCGCTGGCATGCGTCAGCGGAGGGCCGCGCGTGGCTCGCGGCTCAGGAGGCGGTCCGTCATGCCGGCTGATCGCGCCATGCTCGCCCAGCTGACCGCTCGCGGCATGACCGAGGACGAGGCGCACGTCGCCTTCGACCACGTCGCCGCCGCCGCGCGCGCCGTGCTGATGACCGGCAAGTCGGTCACCCTGCCCGACATTGGCCGACTGGTGTCCACCAAGCTGAAACCGGCGTGGGTGCCCGGCTACGCCCGCACCAAGGCGCGGCAAGAACGCAAGGTCGCCTTCCGCTACCCCGCCTTCCTCGAACAGGGGGAACCCTACGATGTTCGATAGTGCATTTGTCGTGGTGTCCGCGCTGGTGCTGTCCGGCGCAGGCGGAGCCGCCGTGTACGCGATCCACTTCACAGTGGCTCCGCGGTTTCGTGACATCCTCGACGCGCTCGCCGGTCGCCCTCGCCTGTTCGCCTCTGACGAGCCGGATCGTTGGCGCATGGTTCATCGTCGTGCCGATCGCCAGCGCGCGTTCGCGCCCGCTGATCCGGCAACCCCCACCTTCGGACGGAGCAAGCGCGCATGACGGCGACAGCGATCCTACCCGAAAGCACGAACTCTGGCGCCGCCGCGGGCTGGCCACTCTTCGAGGTGACGGTCGAAGGATACGACCCCTTCACCGTGTCAGCCCGCAGCCGAGGCGCTGCGATCTACGACAAGTGGCTCAGCTTCCGCGACGTATGGCCGGATTGCACATTCCGGCACTGGCTCAATCTCGCTCGTGTTCGGCGCGCCTCGCGCGCGATCGGCCCTGATCCCTACGACTATGTGCGTCGCAACTACGATCGCGCTATCGGCCACGGCACGCGCGTGGCGATCACCGGCGAAGGTCGCGACCTAGAAGGGCGAGTGGGCACGTTGGTTCATCCTGGTCGCACCAGCACCGCCTACGCGCATGTCGTTCTAGATGGCGACGATCATGCGATCATCGTTCACCCGCTCAGCGTCGTGCTTGTCGCGTCAGATCAGAGCGGGGTGCCGCAATGAACGACCTCTACGGGATCGACTTCGCACAGGCCGAATTGGTGATCGCGCGCATCGCGGAGATTGCCACGGCCGTCGGGTGGCAGGCGGGCGTGGGTGGCATGGAAACGGCGGGCAGCATCGTCAGCTACCTCGCCAAGCATCCGCGCGACATCGAACCGTGCCTACGGTTCGGTGTCATGGAGCTGCCGGCCGACTGGCACGAACGCGGGGCGCTCACGTGGCACCGCCAAGACGGCAAGGTGGTCAGCCCCGAATGGGTGAGACGAGCTCGCACGATCAAGCAGCTCGCCGAGCCGAAGCCATGACGATGCCGTCAGACCACGCATTGTTGCGTCGGGCGGTGGTCAGCGCCCGGGCAGCCGGTCGAGCACGCAAGCCCCGCTGGGTCGCGGTGATGGACACCTTCGCCTTGGGCAGCACCTACGCCGGGCGCCTGTGCGAGCGGTTTGGGCTGAACCCCGACGAACTGGTGCCGCCGCGGTGACCGGCGATGAAACGCACGCTTGGACAAAACGCCTCGGCATGGAGATTTGCAGCGATTGCGGGACTGTCCGCCGGGGTGACCGGATGAACAGCGCCTGCCGCGGCAAGGTGAAGGTCGCATTGCGCGGCGAAAGGAGTGGGAAGTGAGCGTGATGGGCAGGATCGAGGCGGCCGATCGGCTGCTAGGCCTGGACGAGGTCAAGACCGTGGCAGGGCTCGGGAAGTCGATGATCTACCGGAAGATGCGCGCGGGCACCTTCCCCAAGGCCTGCAAGGCTGGCGGGGGCTCAACCCGCTGGAGCGAACGTGAAGTGCAGGCGTGGGTGAACGAGCAGTTGGCAGCACGCGCCGCCGCTTGAATAGGCACCGGTAACGTTGCCGGTGATATTGAGCAGGCCGAGTGGACGGCTATGGACGTATATGGACGCCTGTGGACGAAGGCTCCATGCAACTACTGCTTGTCAACGGGGTTAGACCCTGTACACGTTCGCATACCGTTTTGTTCACAGGTTATACACCGGGGCGGACGATAGTACGACCAAGCCACCCGCCGGGAGGCGCGTCAGGAGAAGCTTGATGAACTGGCCATTCAATGTGAACGGCCGGCCGACCCCGCAGGCTACTGCGGGGGTAGTCGCCGTGGATTACACGTATCTTTTCGGCGTTCCACGCACTGCCGTTCGTTATGACCCGCAGCTGAGAAAGCCGCGGGCGGCGACGCCAGTCGATCTGCGTCGTGTGTCTGAACTGCTCCGCAATCCCGAGCCGGTCAAACCCGAGGCGGCGTGAGCGACGATCAATCAGCCGCGCAGTGGTTCAATAACGACGCTGGAAAAGCTGACGCTACCGAGGCACTGGCTACGGCGCCGCCGGAAGCTCGTTTTCCCCGTGGTACTGCCCTGCCGAAGCAGTCGCCGCTTTATTGGGTGGCTGAGAAAGACCGATACCTTCGGCAGCTGATGATCGCTGACATCGAGGCGATTACAGGCCGGTCATTGGTCACGTACTTTACCGACTGTGATCTGGCAGATGACGCCGCTCAGATTGCGGCCACCGACGACGCGTACCTAGGCGAGGTCTTGAAGTCGGTTGCCGGCCGTCCGGTTGATTTGCTGCTGGAAACCAACGGCGGGTATACAGACGCGACAGAGAAGATCGTTGCGCTTCTTCGCGTGTGTGCGCCCGACTTACGTGTGATCGTGCCGCGTCGGGCAAAGAGTAACGGCACTCTGATCGCCCTGGCAGCGCAAGAGATTGTGATGGGCGCGCTGTCAGAGCTGGGGCCCATCGATCCGAACATTCCTATCGGGCCTGGGCAGTCCGTGCCATGTCAGTTCGTGCTACAAACGCCGAACGTAGACCCCTTCCTCTTCCAGGTCGCGCAGTACGCTGTGGCGCAAACCCGCAAGCTCGCGACGAGCCTTCTGCAGACCGGCATGATGACCGATAAGGTCATCCTTATTGAGGACACGGTCAACAAGCTTGCGACCCGCGACCACTTTCATTCGCATGGAAGCGTCATTGATGCTGACGAAGCGGCAGCCCTCAGTCTGAACATTCGACGTTTGGACGTGAACGATGAGCTCTGGCAGCGTATCTGGCTGCTGCGGTGCATGTACGCACACGACATGCGTCAAGCCGGACTCGTCAAAATCTTTGAAGGCGCGGTCCTGAGCAATTCTTTAAAGGCGGCCGTTCCCTAACCCCTCGGTCACGACTTAGGCCCAGTCGCCGCAAAGCGGATCGGTCGCCCTAGCTGGGCCTCGGGCGTTTCCAGCCCGACGATAAGCATGTCAGCGTAGATCTGCGCGAGCTCGCGTCGCCGCGGCATGTAGGCGGCACGGTTGTAAGCCGCCTCCACCTTGTTGCCGGGCACGTGCGCCAGCATCAGATCTATCGCGGCCCGATCGTCCGGCTGGCGATCCGGCCGCTCGTTCATGATGGTGGAGAACGCCGCACGGAAGCCATGCGGCACATGCCGGTTCTCGTAGCCGGCGCGCTTCAGCAGCGCGTTGAGGGTGTTCTCCGAGATCGGGCGGTGCATGTGGCGCTCGCCTGGGAACAGCAGTGCGAACCGGCCGCTCAGCTGGTGCAGCGCGATAAGCACCTCGACCGCCTGACGCGACAGCGGCACCAGGTGATCGCCGCCGGTCTCTTCCTTACGATCCTTGTCGCCCTTCATGCGCGCCGCCGGGATGCGCCAGAGCGGCGCGTCGCCGTCCAGCCCCTCAAATTCGCGCCACTCGGCGCCGGCGACCTCGCCCGGCCGCACCGCGGTGAGCGCGAGCAGGCGCAGGGCGAACTTCGTGCCGGCGCGGGTGCGCTCGGCGTCGACGTCGGAAAGCAGCTTGCGGACGCGCCGGATCCGCTCGTCATTGTCCTCGGTGCCGTCGACGATCGACGGCTGCTTGCGCGCCTTTGGCTTGCCCTGGAGCACCTTCAGCAGCGACTTCGGCGCGGGATCATTGCGCGCGATCCCCGCCGCGATCGCGAACGTGAAGATGTCCGACATGCGCTGGCGCAGCCGGTGTGCGCTCTCGATCGCGCCGCGCTGCTCGATCTTCTGCAGCAGCTCGAGCACGGTCGGCGTGTCGATGTCGGCGATAGGCAGCTCGCCCAGCGCCGGGAACGCGTCACGGCGGAGCGACTTCAGCACGTCGTCGGAATGAACCGCGGACCAGCCACGCACCTTCGGATCGCTCCAGTGCTCGGCATCGCGCACGCGCGCGGCGCCGTGCTGCTCGCGCCAGGCGTCCAACTTGGCGAGCGACCACCCGCTGCGCAGCTGGAACCAGCGCTCCGCGATCTTCTGAAACGTGTTGTCGGCCGCCGCCGATCGGTCCTGCCGCGTCAGCTGCTTCACGACCGCCGGGTCGCGGCCCTCCAGCAGGATCTTCTTCGCGAGGTCGCGCGCCTCGCGTGCCTCGCCGAGCGACACCACCGGATAAGGCCCGATGGTCAGCGTCTTCTGCGCGGGCTTGCCGGCCGGGTTGCGGCCGAAGGTGTAATTCATCCGCCAGTGCTTGCCGCCGGCGGTGGTGACGTGGAGGAACAACTGGCCCGAGTCGCTCAGCTTGTACGCCTTCTCGCGCGGCTTCGCGGCTTTCACCTTGGCATCGTTCAGCGCCATAGGGCGTGGCTCCATACCATGTCCGTCCCTGACGATACCATGCGCGATGCCATGAGACCGTGTGGACGCGAGTGGACGAATATGGACAACACCGGCCTGTTAAAGCGGCGTTCCCGGTGTGTTTCAAGGGGGTGGTGGACGTCTATGGACGTCCATGCACGGACCTATGGCGGAGAGGGTGGGATTCGAACCCACGGTACCCGTGAGGGCACGCCGCATTTCGAGTGCGGTACATTCGACCACTCTGCCACCTCTCCGCGAGGTCCTTCGATCCGGCTGATCGGCCGGTGAAGTGGTCGGAGCGGCGCCTCTACCGACGCGATCGGTGGCGCGCAAGCCTTTCGTGTGCGTCGAGTGAATAACCGACGCGCTACCATATACAGAGTGCAGTTGTGCGCTTTTGCGCTCGCACTATCTTGGAGCGCATGAACGACACCGTGTCCGCCGTTACCGATTCTCCCCCTGCCCGGCCGATCGCACCGCCGGTCGCGCACGCGCGCTTCTCCATCGGCGATGTCGTACGTCATCGGATGCTCGACTTCCGCGGCATCGTCTTCGATGTGGATCCGGTCTTCGCAAATACCGATGAGTGGTATGAGGCGATCCCGGAAAGCTTCCGCCCGCGCAAGGACCAACCGTTTTACCATCTGCTCGCCGAGAACGCCGAGTCGAGCTATGTCGCGTATGTGAGTCAGCAGAACCTCGTTCACGACGACAGCGACGATCCCGTCGAACACCCGGCGGTTTCCGGATTGTTCGACCGGCTAGCGGACGGGCGCTACGGCTTGAAGAGACAGCACCGTCATTGATGGTTGGAACACGTCCGAACGGTTGACACGACGCCTGCCATTATTTAGCTGCGCGCTTTCTTCCGCGGGGTGTGCCCCGGCGGGCATAGACATTTGGGAAGTGAAAAGAGCCATGTTCGCTATCGTGCGCACGGGCGGCAAGCAGTACCGCGTTGCCGCTGGAGACAAGATCGTCGTCGACAAGATCGACGGTGATGCCGGGGCGTCGGTGACGCTGGGTGACGTGCTGCTCGCGGGCGAAGGTTCCGATCTCAAGCCGACCAATGGCCTGTCGGTCGCGGCTGAGATCATTGCGCAGGCGAAGGCCGACAAGGTCATCGTGTTCAAGAAGCGCCGCCGTCACAATTATCGCCGCCGCAACGGCCACCGTCAGCAGCACACGATCCTCAAGATCGTGTCGATCGGCGCGTAACGAACAGCGGCTCGCAGGAGGTTATTCGAAATGGCACATAAGAAAGCAGGCGGTTCGTCGCGTAACGGTCGTGATTCGGCCGGCCGTCGTCTCGGCGTGAAGAAGTTCGGCGGTCAGGAAGCGATCGCGGGCAACATCCTGGTGCGTCAGCGCGGGACGAAGTTCTACCCGGGCCGCAACGTCGGCATCGGCAAGGACCATACGCTGTTCGCGCTCGTCGACGGCCGCGTAGTGTTCCATGACGGCAAGCTCGGCCGCAAATTCTGCTCGGTCGACATCATGCCGATGGCGGCTGAATAACATCGGGTAACCATCCGGGTTGCCCACCAGGGCGACCCGAGTGCCACACGGCACCGAACCAATAAGGGAGGCGGGTCACCCCGGCTCCCTTTTTTCGTGTCTCCCTCCATCCTGTCTCCGGCGCGTCACGCAGGCGTGCTTGGGGCTTGGTCAAGGAGAGCGAAACCGTGTTCGCGCTGACGAAGAGACTGACCCTGCGACCCAGCTGGCCCGAGGACGCCCCTGCCCTGTCGCGCGCCATCGGGCACGAGGCAGTGGTCCGCAACCTGTCGCGCGCGCCATGGCCGTATGCGCTCGGCGACGCCGAGGCATTTCTCGCGCTGCCCCGCGAACCGCACCAAGCGCGCTTCCAGATCATGACGCGGGGCGAGAACCGCTTGATCGGCGGAATTGAGCTGATCCCGCTCGGCGAGCGAACGCATGAACTCGGTTACTGGCTGACGCCGGATGCGTGGGGGTTCGGCTACGCAACCGAGGCGGCGACCGCGGTGATCGAGATGGCGCGCCACGCACTCGGCAGCGAGCGGCTTATCGGGCGCCACATGATCGACAATCCGGCATCCGGGCGCGTGCTGCGCAAGCTCGGCTTCGTCGAGACCGGCTTTAGTCGCCTGTTCTCGGTCGCACGCGGGGGTGAGGTCGAGTGCATCGATCTAGCGCTTGATCTCGCCCGACCGTGCATGGCGAGCGGCGCTGCATGCGCGATGCCGATTGCGGCCTGATCCGCAACGGCGTTGCGCGGCGGGTCGCAATCGCGGATCAGGATTCATGACCTCAACTCCGCTACCCCGCCGCCTAAGCCCAGAGCAGTCGCGCGAGGCTGCGTTGGAAGCCGCACGCGCGCTGCTGGTGGAGGTCGGCCCGCAAGCGGTGACGTTGAAGGCAGTGGCGGGACGGATCGGGCGAACGCATGCCAATCTGCTCCACCATTTCGGCTCGGCCGACGGGCTGCAAAAGGCGCTGATCGCCAGCATGGCGAGCCGCATCGTCGGCACAATTAAATCGGCAGTGCTGCGTGCGCGCGAGCGCGAAGACCCGGCGGAGGTGGTCGATCTGACCTTCGACGCGTTCGGCAAGAACGGTGCGGGCGCACTTGCCAGCTGGATGATCCTGTCCGGCAACGAGGATGCGCTCGACCCAATCCTGACCGCAATCCACGATCTGGTCGAGGAATTGGCGCAGGACAATGATCCCGGCGCGCCGATCCATGACGAGACGCTGCAACTCGTGCTGATGGCGCTTGGCGACGCGCTGCTCGGCACACCGATGGCGCGCGCACTCGGCCTGCCGCGCGAACGCGCTCGCGAGCTTGCCCGCGCGATGCTCCTTGCCGATCGCGCGAAGATCACACCTAGATAGCAGCGCGACTCGCACCGGGTCGCTTTAGCCACTCGGACACGCTAGGCAGCGCGCCATGCATTTCCTTGACCAGGCAAAGATCTTCGTCCGCTCGGGCTCCGGTGGTCCCGGCGCCGTCAGTTTCCGGCGTGAAAAGTTCATCGAGTACGGCGGTCCTGATGGTGGGAATGGCGGAAAGGGCGCGGACATCGTGTTTGAGGCGGTCGCCGGGCTGAACACGCTGATCGACTTTCGCTACACGCAGCACTTCCGCGCGCCGCGCGGTCAGGGCGGATCGGGTAGCAACCGCACAGGTGCGGGTGGCGACGATCTGGTCATCAAGGTGCCCGTCGGCACGCAGATCCTCGCGGACGACGACGAGCGCACGTTGCTCGCCGATCTTACCCTTGTCGGTGAACGCGTCGTCTTCCTGCGCGGTGGCGACGGCGGGCGCGGCAACGCCAGCTACAAGACCTCCACCAACCGGGCCCCGCGCCAGCACGGCACCGGCTGGCCGAGCGAGGAAGCCTGGGTATGGCTGCGCCTGAAACTGCTCGCCGATGCCGGTCTCGTCGGCTTGCCCAACGCCGGCAAGTCGACCTTCATCAATCAGGTGACCAACGCACAGGCGAAGGTCGGCGAGTACGCCTTTACCACCACCCGTCCGCAACTGGGCGTCGTGCGGCACAAGAACCGCGAATTCGTCCTCGCCGATATCCCCGGCCTGATCGAGGGCGCGGCGGAGGGCGCGGGCATCGGCGACCGTTTCCTTGGCCATATCGAGCGCTGCCGCGTGCTGCTCCATCTGATCGATGCGAACGACGCTGACGTGGCGGAAAGCTACCGCATCGTGCGTGAGGAGTTGGCGGCTTACGGCGGCGGGCTCGACGAGAAGCCGGTCGTCGTTGCGCTGAACAAGATCGACACGCTCGACGACGAGCTGATCGCCGCGCTCTCCGCCGAGCTCGAGGACGCGAGCGGCGCCGAGGTGATCCCGATCTCGGGTGTCAGTGGCATCGGTGTCGACTGGGTGCTCGACAAGCTGCTGGAGGCGATCCCCTCCACCGATTCGCCGGTCGACGACGATGGCGAGGAAGACGCAGTCGAGTGGTCGCCGCTCTGACGAATGGGTGCAAGCGTATCGATTCGCGACGCCGTGACCGTCGCGCGCATGCTTGCCACCTCGCCGCGGTGCGCTAACGATCGCGCCTGCATGTCGCTGTTTCCCACCTCTGCCTGCCAGCGGCTGATCGTCAAGATCGGCTCGGCGCTGCTCGTCGCACCTGATGGCAGCGTAAGACGCGACTGGCTGGCGAGCGTCGCGGCCGATGTCGCTGCCCGGCGCAAGGAAGGACAGCAGGTCGCGATCGTCTCCTCGGGCGCGATTGCGCTGGGTGCGCGGCGGCTGGGGCTTGCCAAGGGCGGCCGGGCGAGTCTCGAAGATGCGCAGGCCGCCGCTGCTGTCGGGCAGATTGCCCTCGCGGGCGTCTGGGCCGAGCTGTTGGCCGCGCAGGGGATCACCGCGGCGCAGATGCTGGTGACACTCGGCGACCTTGAAGAGCGCCGCCGCTACCTCAACGCTGCCGCGACACTCGACCGGCTGCTGACGCTGGATGTCGTGCCGGTCATCAATGAAAACGACTCGGTCGCGACGGAGGAAATCTGCTTCGGCGACAACGATCGGCTCGCCGCACGCGTAGCGCAGGCGGCCGGCGCGAACGGTGTCGTCCTGCTCTCCGACATCGACGGACTGTACGACCGCAACCCCGCGCTGCCCGGCGCCGCGCACATCGGCCGCGTCGAACGAATCGACGCCGGGATCGAGGCAATGGCCGATACCGGATCAAGCTCGGGCATGGGGTCTGGCGGAATGGTCAGCAAGATCGCGGCTGCACGCATCGCCAACGCCGCGGGCGCACATCTGGCGATCGCGAGCGGGCGCGTCGACCA
>NZ_CAJYVU010000098.1 GCF_913778135.1 uncultured Sphingomonas sp.
CGCACGATTTCAACAACCTGCTGACCGCGGTGACCGGCGGGCTCGAACTGCTCGAACATCGCATCAACGCCGGTCAGTACGACAAGCTGGACCGCTACATGACGATGGCGCGGACGGGCGCGCAGCGCGCGGCGGCACTGACGCAGCGGCTGCTCGCCTTTTCGCGCCGCCAGACGCTGGCACCGACCGCGACCGACACCGGCGTGCTGGTGGCGGGGATGATCGACATCATCGACCGCACGCTCGGCCCCGAGATCGAACTAAGCGTCGAGACCGGGCGCGAGCTGTGGCCGGTGCTGGTCGACGCGCCGCAGCTGGAGAATGCGCTGCTCAACCTGTGCATCAACGCGCGCGACGCAATGCCAGACGGCGGGCGGCTGGCGATCGCAACCGAAAATGTCGTCATCGCGGCGGGGATGCCCGGGCACGACCTGCCCGCGGGCGAATATGTCGCGCTGCACGTGAACGATACCGGTACAGGCATGTCGAACGAGGTGATCGAGCGCGTGTTCGATCCCTTTTTCACCACCAAGCCGATCGGCGAGGGCACGGGCCTCGGCCTGTCGATGATCTACGGTTTCGTGCGTCAGTCGGGCGGACAGGTGCAGGTCAGGTCGGTGGTTGACGAGGGCACGACGATGTCGCTGTTCCTGCCGCGGCTGGCGGGGCCACAAGCGACGCACGCCCTGCCCTCATCACCCGTGCCGCGTGCGGACGAGGCGAAACCAGAGGAAGGAGGCCGCACGATCCTGCTGGTCGAGGACGAGGTCGCGATCCGCGATCTGGTGAGCGACGTGCTGATCGATGCCGGATACCGCGTGGTGACTGCGTCAAACGGACCGCGCGGCGTCGCGATCCTCCAGACCGCAGCGTCGATCGACCTGCTGATCACCGACGTCGGCCTGCCCGGCGGACTGAACGGACGGCAGGTCGCGGACGCGGGACGCAGCGTCAGGCCGTCGCTGCGCGTGCTGTTCGTGACCGGCTACGCCGCCAATGCCGCGGTCGGTGCGGGGCAGCTGGAGGACGGCATGACCGTCATGACCAAGCCGTTCGATACGCAGCAACTGAAGCGCCGGGTGGCGGAGATGCTCGCCGATTGAGCGCACCGCACCGGTGCCCTCGAGGCCTGCCCGACTGGACTCTCGCGCCGTTTCAATTATATACCAAGCGTTATGGAAACTGCCGTTACCGATGCCCCTGCAACGACGCCGTGCGCCGCACCCAAGGGGCGCCCGCGCGAGTTTTGCATCGACGCCGCGCTGACGGCTGCGCTCGGCGTGTTCTGGTCGAAGGGGTACGAGGGTGCGACGATGGCGGACCTCACCCAGGCGATGGGGATCACCAAGCCCAGCATCTACGCCGCATTCGGCAACAAGGAGTCGCTGTTCCACAAGGCGCTCGACCTCTACGAGGCGGAGAAGCTCGCCTACACACGCGAGGCGTTGAAGCAGCCGACCGCGCGGGCTGTGGCCGAGCATCTGATGCGCGGTGCGATCGACGCGCAGGCGAATGATTGCGGGCCGAGCGGCTGCCTTCGCGTCATCACCTCTAGCGCGTGCGGCGCCGAAGGTGAGTCGATCAAGGCCGACGTGATGAAGCGGCGCGCCTCGTCACAGGCCGCGCTCGTGGAACGCTTCCGCACCGCGCAGACTGACGGCGACCTGCCGACGCACTTCGAGCCGGAGGCGCTGACCGCCTATATCTACGCGTTGGTGCAGGGCATGGCGGTGCAGGCGGGATCGGGCGCGACCCGCGCCGACTTGGAGCGTGTAGTCGACACCAGCCTGGCGATGTGGCCGACGCGCTGACCGAACGATCCCGAGCTATCGCGCCGATAATTATTTTACCGTCCGGTACACAAAGCTGTTGACCTGAGCTGCGCCCCTTTCTATACCGCTAAGTACAGAAACGGTAGCTTACCTGATCGGGGCAGCCACCACCCACCTTCGACTGGCCCCAGGCCGATCGTCATCAACGCCGATGCGCGGCTCATGTCGGTGAGCCGCACCAATACAACGAACCCGGACATGGCCCCGACCATGATCGCGGTCCCGCGTGCGCGCACGCAGCAGGGAGAATTGTCATGGCCTATATCGATTTCGCCGCCCAGCACGACGAGCTGCTCTCGCTCGCGCCCCGTCACGATCCGCTGCCGGTCGAGGCGCCGGCGACCAAGCTGAGCGCACTCGAATGGTCGGTTGTCGCGATTGCGCGCAACGACCGGCTGTCGTCGCTGCGCGCGCCGTCGCGGCTGTCGGTCGCGATGGGCGGGCTGTTCGGCGCGCGCCACAATCCGCGACTAGCCGACCCAAAGCTGGAAGCGCTGCGGCGCATGGCGGTGCTCAGCTGGCATCACGGCTATACCGTGCCGACCAGCGCGCTGAACGCATTCACCGACGCGGGCTACACGATCGCGCAGTATGAGACGTTGCTGGGCAGCATCGCCTCCGCACGCCTGGCGCGCAAGCCACAGGCCTGACGCTCGACCACTCCTGATCCGCGGCGGTGGCCAGCGTCGCGGATCAGGGTTGAGGTTTGCACCTCACAAGGCACATCGTTCGCGCCTTTTGGCGCGATGCCTCAAACACCAGCTGCCATGCGGCTCCGATCGCCGTTCGCCGCTCAACCGCGGCCATCCTCGCCCGCACTGGCGAAAGCGCGTAAACAAGGTTAACCTGCGTTCCTCATCTGGCGGCGATCCGGGACGAGCCATGCCATCCACGTCACATGACGGCCTGCAAGCATTGACCGCGCGCGAGCGCGAGGTGCTGCGCCTGTTCGCGCAAGGGCTGGAAGGTCCGGAAGTCGCGCGCGCGCTCAACCTGTCGGCAAAAACGGTAGAGACCCACGTCCGCAACGCGCGCGCCAAGCTCGGCGGCGTCCGTCGTCCCGCCGCTGCGCGCATGGTGGCGGAGGAGGAGCGGTCGCGGGAAAGTATCGCTTTCCAGTCATTTACGCCGCCAGCGGCTACCATTTCGTCCCCTAGGGCATCGTCTGGTATGCCCGATTCGACCCCGCCCCGCCATCAAGCCGGGGTCAATGCGCTGGGGGGCGGCGCGGAGATGGTGCGGGAGGATCGAGCGATCTTCCTGCACCTACCCTCACCCGCCCCGCCCCAGTTCACCGACCGCAACACGGCGGACCAGCATCCGCCCGCGCTGACCAGATTGCTCACGATCGCGGGGCTCGGGTTCGCCGTCATGGCGGCGCTCGCGCTCGTCGCTCCCGTGACCGACGGCATACAGCGCTGGGCAGACGCGATCCACCGGCACAGCAGCAATTAGCCGGGGTGCGAACGCACTTCCGGCGAGGCCGGGAGTTCATTCGCATGTCGCATCTTCGCCATCAGATCGCGCTCGACGTCGGCGCGTCCTTCCTTCCCGCCAAGCGCCAGGCGATCGACGCCGCCGCGGCGAGCTTCGAGTGCGTGGCCACGCTGTTGAAGGCGCGGCAGCGCGCGCGCTTCGCGCCCGACGAGGCCGGCGATGTCGTCGCACTCGCGGTGGAGGCAGCGAATGCGTCCTTCGCCGCGCAGGACGCGCTCTACCGCGTCCACGCCCGCCTCGCCGAATATCGCGCCGCGTGGCGGATCGCGCCGGGGGCGGTCGGACCCGACGACACGGTCGCGCCCGAGCGCACCGCGCCGACGCTGACGCTGGCCGCGCAAACGGCGGCCTAATCGCTCGGGCGACGCGCGCAACCGGGGCTTGACCCGGCGCGCGCGCGGTGATGGGTCAGCACCCATGCCGTGGTACGTCGCCTGTTTCTGGATCGTCAGCGCCTTGCTGGTCCTCGCCGCGTGGTTGCGCGGCGAATGGCCCGAACGGGTGATCGCCACCACGTTGTTCGTCGGCGTGGTGCTCACCCGCCTCGTACGCTCGCCGCTGGCGGTCCGTTACCACCAGCTTGAATGGCGCATTCTGGTGCTCGACCTGATCACCTTTGCGATCTTCGTGCTGGTGGCCGTGAGATCGGACCGCCGATGGCCGCTGTTCGCCGCCGCACTGATGGTGCCGTCGCTGCTGGCGCACTTGGGACACCTGATCAATCCGGGCTTTCACGCCGACGGTTACTCGATCGCGGGGCTGACGACCTATCTGCTGCTGCCGGTGATCGCGGGCGGGATCTGGCGGACGGAGCGGCGGAGCCGGCGTGCGTTAGCGCGCGAACCAGGGAGTGTGCCCGCCAGCTGAGTTACCTGCTGCGCGACCTGCCCGATGCGACGCACGAGGCATGGGCGCTGGCGGCGGAATTCGAGACGGTTGCAGCCACGCTGGCGGCGAGCCCGCACCGGATCAACGCGGTGGTTTGCGACGGCGCGGCGGTTAGCGCCGCGCTCGCCTCCTTTGCCGAGACGATGCGCGAGGTGCTCGCGTGCCGCGTCGAGGACAGACCGCTCGTGTCCAATTCGGCGGCATTGCACGACCTGCTGCGCGCGCAGATGGCGTTCCTGCCGCGCGAGGAGGTCCGTGCGCTGTTCCTCGATGCGCGCAACCGGCTGATCCGGTCGGAGGTGATGGCGCGTGGAACGATCGACGCCGCGGCAATCCACGTGCGCGAGCTGATCCACCGCGCACTCGACCTCGGCAGCGCCGCGATTATCCTGGCGCACAACCATCCATCAGGCGACCCGACGCCCAGCGCGCACGACGTGTCGCTGACGCGCGCCGTGATGAGCGCCGCCGCCCCGCTCAACATCACCGTTCACGATCACGTCGTCGTCGCGCGCGACGGGCAGGTCAGCCTGCGCGCCGTGGGGCTGATCTGATGCGCAGGTCTCGCCCGCTCGACGTGATGGTCGTCGAGCAGTCGCTCGATCCCGAACTGCCGCTCAGCCTCTACGAGCGGCTGCGCACCGCGATGACGATCCGCTCGGTGCCGCACGGCGCGCAGGCAATGCGGCTGATCGAGGCGGGCGACGATCCCGACATCATCGTGCTCGACCGGCGCGCACCGGGCATCGACCTGAGCGCGATGCAGCGGCTGCTGCAGCAACGTACCGACCGCGCCGAGGCCGCGATCTCGTTCATCGATGGCGGGCGCGCATTGATCCACGTCGGCGATGCAGCCGAGCCGATCGCGCTGCTGCACGATCTCGGCTCGCTTCACGAGCATAGCGACGACGAGAGCTGAACGCCGGATGGAAGAGCGGCGCCCGATCTGCTGCGCTTCTGTAACGCTGCGTTGCAGCAAAAAAACGTCACGGCGCGATCACACGCGTGCGACGACGCGAGCGTAGACGAAGCGGCCACTCAAGGAGGTCGCACCGATGCACGAATCCCCGCGTCACCGTAGCTTGGTCGAATCGATCCGCGCATCGCTGCTGATGCTCGGATTCGGGTTGAGCGTGCTCGCATTCCTGATCGCGATCGATCGGCCCGAATGGTTCCACCTGCGCCCGGCAACCGGCACCGCCGCTGCGATGGCGAACGCGTCCACGCAGACGGCGCAGCGCGTGGCTCCGGCGCGCGTTATTGGCTGATCCGCCCTGCCGACGGCGCTATTTGGCCGCCACCAGCGTTTTGAAGCGATCGATCCCGCAACGCGAACCGCTGCGCGACCGCAATAGGTCGCGGCGTGCACAAATTTTGCCGTCACCGGTCGGTTTCAGATAAAAGCCCGAGTAGAAGTTCATCGCTGGGCACTCGTCGTCCAGCTTGGCACGGATGCGACGCACGCCTTCGACGATCAGGTCGACATCGCCATCTTCGCTGATCGCGGCACCGGTCAGCGACTTCATCTCGACGCAGTGCGGCCCCTTTTTCTCGCGCCACACAGGCGTAATCGGCGTCGCGCGCGCGCGCATGGGCGTCATGCGCGGGATGCGGATGATCAGGCGTTCGTGGATGGTGAGCTGCGCCAGCTCGCTGCCCGCCCATGCGGGCGCTGCGTGTGCCGACACGAGCAACGGCGCCGCCACGACGAGGAGCGCGGGGGCAAGCAGTGCGGAACCCGGCAGCGAAGAAAGACGAACGCGCGTGAACATCGGCCTCGGTTGATTGCGTTCAAACGTTTGAACCTTTGATGAATTCGCCGCAAGACATGGCGATGACACCTGCGCTCCGCGAGCTTGCCGCCACCTTGTCCGCCGATCTGCCGCCGCATGCGATCGTCACCGACGCGGACGCGATCGCGCCGTGGCTGGTCGACTGGCGCCGGCGCTACCAGGGGCGTGCCGACCTGCTGGTCGAACCGGAAGATACCGCGCAGGTGCAGGCGGTGGTGCGCGCTGCGGTCGCGACTGGCGTGCCGCTGGTACCGCAGGGAGGCAACAGTTCGATGGTCGGCGGCGCGACGCCACCCGCTGACGGCAGTGCGGCGATCCTGTCGATGAGGCGCATGAAGCGGATGCGGCGGCTCGATCCCGACGCGGGGCTCGCGGTGGCGGAGGCGGGCGTGATCCTGGCCGAGTTGCACGAGGCCGCGCTGTCGATCGGCAGGCGTTTCCCGCTGACGCTCGGCGCGCGCGGATCGGCGACGGTGGGCGGCCTCGCCTCAACCAACGCGGGGGGCACGCAGGTGCTGCGTTTCGGGACGATGCGCGGGCTGGTCGCAGGAGTAGAGGCGGTGTTGCCCGATGGGTCGCTTCACGATGGGCTGTCGCCGCTAAAAAAAGACAATCGCGGCTACGACCTAAACCAGTTGCTGATCGGCGCGGAGGGAACGCTCGGCATCGTCACCGCCGCCGCGCTCCGGCTGGTACCAGCGGTGGCCGCGCGTGCGGTCGCCTGGGTAGCGCTCGCGTCGCCCGACGACGCGCTCGTGCTGCTGCGACGCTTCCAGGCGGCGAGCGACGCGGTCGAGAGCTTCGAGTTGCTGCCGCGCGAGTCGCTGGCCGCCGTGCTCGCCTATCTGCCCGACGCGCGCGCGCCGATTGCTGCCGACACACCGTGGCATGCTCTGGTCGAAGTCACCGCCGCTGACGCAGGCGCGGAACCAGCCGGGATCGTCGAGCGCGTGCTCGCCGGAGCATTGTCGGACGGCCTGATCGCCGACGCAACGATCGCGGCGAGCGAGGCGCAAGCCGACGCCTTCTGGCGCATGCGTGAATCGATCTCGGATGCCGAACGCGCGACCGGACCGGCGGCGCAGCACGACATCTCGGTTCCCGTAGACGCCATGCCGCGCTTCATGGTGGAGGCAGCCGCTGCCTGCGAGGCGCGCTTTCCCGGCACGCACGCGTCGGGGTTCGGGCATCTGGGCGACGGCAACGTTCACTTTCATGTCCGTGCGCCCAAGGGGACCGACCTCGCACGCTGGTACGGCGAGCAGGTGCCGGTCGTCTCCGCCTTCGTCCACGATCTGGTGGTCGCGGCGGGTGGATCGATTTCGGCGGAGCATGGCATCGGTCAGATGAAGATCGCCGAGCTGGCACGCCTGTCGTCGCCCGCGCGAATGGGCGCGCTGCACGCGGTCAAGCAAGCGCTCGACCCGGACTGGCTGTTCAATCCGGGCAAGCTGATTGCCCGCTGACGAGCTCGCGTCGAGGTCGATCGACCCGATCGTGCTTGCGCGCGCCAGCGGCACCGAATAACCCGCGAAAAAACAACGCTCGTCCGGGAACTTTCCCGAACCGACACGATAACGAACATACCTGGAGATACGTTAATGGCCACCGCGCCGCAGCTTCCGCTCTTCTACAATGGCCTGGAGCCGCTCTCGAGCGAGGCCCACGCGAACTATCGCATCCGTCCGGCGAACGTCGCCCCCTTCCTCGCGCAGCAGCACGCCGTGCCATTGACCGTCGAGGAATTCCCGCTGGTGCAGCGTTTCATGCCGATCGTCTTCTCGGTCGGCGACGACGCGATCCCGATCGGGCTGATGGGGCTGAACGAGGGCGTCAACGTCTTCGTCGATGACGAGGGCAAGTTGATCCAGGACGATTTCTACGTCCCGGCCTATATCCGCCGTTACCCGTACATGCTCGCACGCCTCAGCCCCGACGCGCAGGAGCTGTCGCTGTGCTTCGATCCCACGTCAGACACGATCGGTCCGTTCGAGGACGGAGAGCCGATGTTCGCCGATGGCAAGCCGACCGAGATCGTCCAGAACGTACTGCAGTTTACCGAGAGCTTCGAGCAGGCGGGTGCGCGCACCAGCCAATTCATGAAGGAGCTGCGCGAAATGGACCTGCTGATGGACGGCGAGGTGTCGATCCAGCAGGAAGGCGTCGAGCAGCCCTTCGTGTATCGCGGGTTCCAGATGGTCGACGAACAGAAGCTGGCCGACCTGCGCGGCGATCAATTGCGCAAGATTTCGCAGTCGGGCATGCTGCCGTTGCTCTACGCGCACCTGTTCTCGCTGGCGCTGATGCGTGAAATCTTCTCGCGTCAGGTTCGCCTAGGCAAGATGCCGCAGGCGCAGCTGTCGTTCTGACCGGAGAAGCCTGATGACGCGATATGCCACCGACACCAGCCGCTACTCGTCGGTGGCGATCGCATTCCACTGGACCATCGCGCTGCTGGTGATCGCCAATCTGGTGATTGGCATCGGTCACGAAGGCATACCGGCGCTGCGCAACCTGATGGGCGCGCACAAGGCGATCGGCATCACCGTGCTGGCGCTCACTGCTGCACGCGTTTTGTGGCGGCTGGCGCACCGGCCGCCGCCGCTCCCCGCGAGCACGCCTGATTGGCAGCGCGGCACCGCGCACCTGACGCACTGGGCGCTCTATGCGCTGATGATCGCGATGCCGCTGACCGGCTGGGCGATGGTGTCAGCCCCTGATGCGACGCGACCGTTAAGCTGGTTCGGGCTATTCAACGTGCCGCTGCTGCCGCTGTCGGCCGGCGCTGCCGACGCGGGTCATAGCGCGCACGGCGTGCTCGGCTGGCTGATGCTGGCGCTGGTCGTGCTGCACGTCGGCGCCGCGCTCTACCATCATTTCGTCCGGCGCGATCACGTGCTGGCACGGATGGCGCCCGCGCTGCACCGCTAAGACGCTGCGATAGAGCGCTTGAGAGAAACGGTGATTTTCTCGCGGCTTGCTTGAAACCTTTGCCTCCCATCTTATGTTTGTTGTGTACGGTTCTCGTGTCCCCCCTTTCGCGAGGCCGTACGGCACATCTTCGATGTGCCTCCTCCCTGAACCTCGGCCATCGTGCTTTTAGCACGGTGGCTTTTTTTTCATTCTGCCGCCTGCGCCAGGTTACTTGAGGTGACGCCCGACAAAGCCTCGTCGCGCAGCGCGTCGATGATCGCGCGGACGAGCGCGACCGCACGGTCCAGCCCTGCTCCAGGCAGGTCGAGCCGGGCGTCGAGGTAGAGCGCGCGATCGATCTCCAGCTGCACCGCGTGGATGTTCGCCGCCGGCTGCGCGTGGCGCTCAAGGATGTGCCCGCCCGCGTAGGGCGTGTTGAGCGCGTGGACGAGCCCGGCCGCGGCGATCTCCGTCTCGACGCGCTGCACGAAGCGGCCCGCGGCCGACCGCCCGAAGCGATCGCCCACCACCACGCGGGTGCGCCCGCCCGGCAGCGGCGGCATCGAGTGCAGGTCGAGCAGCACCGCGACGCCGAAGCGATCGCGCGCGCGCTCGAGTATCTGCGCCAGCGCCGCGTGATAGGGGCGGTGATCGGCCTCAATCCGCGCCTCGACCTCGTCCGTACCCAGCCGGCGCCGCCAGATCTCCCCGGTGGCGCCCGTTCGTCGCGGCACGATGCCAAGCCCCGCCCGCACCTTGGCCGACAGGTGCGACCGCCTTGCTCCGTCGTCCAGCAACGGATCGCGCTCGTGCTCGGCGCGGTTTAGGTCGATCCAGGCGCGGGGTGCATCCTGCAGCAGCAGCGTCTCGCTGCCGCGTGCCGGTAGCACGACCGCGTCGATGTAACGGTCCTCAAGCGCGCGCAGGCTGTCGCGCGAGGCACGCAGCGCGGCGTAGAGCGCGGCGGGATAGTCACGCCCGGCATGCGGCACCGATAACACCACCGGACTGTCAGGCACGGTGCTGCCGATGATGCGAAACGGTGCCGTCATGGATGGCCGACGGTATGGGAGCTTCGCCGCGGGAGCAACACCATGTGCCGCGTTGCGACGACGTTCACCATTTCCGGCGGTGGAAAGTTACCCGTTCCGCAGGCATAGTCATGGTCGTTCGATCGAGGGTGATGATGATCAAGATTCTGCTGGCCGAGGACGACGCGGTGATGCGCGAGTATCTGACGCGCGCGCTGGAACGGTCGGGCTATGCGGTGAAGGCGGTCGATCGGGGTACCGCGGCGCTGCCGCTGCTGGAAGAAGAGTCGTTCGACCTGCTGCTGACCGACATCGTCATGCCAGAGATGGACGGGATCGAGCTGGCGCAAAAGGCGTCGGAGCTGGTGCCGTCGCTGCGCGTCATGTTCATCACCGGCTTCGCCGCGGTCACATTGAAGGCGGGCAGCGCGATGCCGCAGGCGCGCGTCCTGTCCAAGCCGTTCCATCTGCGCGACCTCGTGCTGGAGGTAGACCGCTTGTTCAACGTCGACGCGTTGAATGAATTGAATTGAGTGCTTGCCATGCCCGGCGACCCCGGTTAGAGGCACCCCCCTCGGGCGTGTAGCTCAGTGGTAGAGCACTGTGTTGACATCGCAGGGGTCGCAAGTTCAATCCTTGCCACGCCCACCATTGAAGACCCCGCCTTCCCCTTGGGTTGGCGGGGTTTTTCATGCCCTCTTTCCTGGCGGAGGCGCATGCCGCTGCGGTAAACTTCGGTGACATCGTGAGACGACGAGGAGACGAAACGGGATTACCGTCGGTACGTTCGCTCCACACGTTGCCGTGGCTCTGCGTGCTCAAGGGTCTCAGGCAACTCTGACGCAGTTCAGTCCCACTTGCTTTTGCATCGGGATACGCGGGAAGCCTTGCCTATCAGAAGCGCAGCTGGTCTGCCTGAGGTCTGCTTAGTCCCGCCGACATTACGGCTGCTCAGATCGATTTTACGCCGGGCTGTGGCAGCGAGGGCGTGTCGCTTGCTGGCCGTTCCGGAGACCTGCGCGTAGAGTAGGTAGAGGTTACGCCGGCCCCTGCTCTGGCTTCTCGCAACCATTAGAATAAAGCGCAGGGCGGCAAGGTGCCCGGGCGAAAGCCCGAGCACCTAGGTATTTACGACAGACCAACACGCAATGAAGCGTTGGGGTTGTTCGTGCCGTTGGGGAAGAACCCGCCGCCGGTGCGATTGGCGCCGGTCGCGTTGAGGTACACGATATTGTGCACCTGCTGGCTGTTGCGGCTGTAGGCAAGCCCGTTGACGTTGGCGGGCACAAGATTGGCGGTGTTGCCCGAGCCGACCAGACCCTGGTCGTCGTCCGAACCGATGCCGCGAATATCATCGTTACTCGGCGTGCCGTCGAGCAGGTCGCGTGCGTCGGAGATCTTGGTCGTCGCGGTGATGAGCGACGTGGTCGACATGCCCTTGGCGTAGAGCACCGTGCGCACGATGCCGGCATGATACGATTCCGCGGCGAGAATGCCGGCCGCTGCCTCAAGGTAGGTCTTGTTGGAGAGCAGCGGCGCGGCGCCCTTGTACGCGGTGACGCCCACGTCCTCGAAGATAAAGGCGCCGAGCAGGAAGTTCTCGGGCGAAGAATACGGGTTGAACGTGTCCGTGGACCCGATCACCCCGGCCGCACGCGCCGCCGCGGTGAATGCGCCGTTTGCGCCGCCGTCGATGTTGATATTGGGCATCGCAACCGCCGCTGAACCAAGCACGTTGCGCAGGAACACGACGTGTGCGAGCTCGTCCGCCGCGATCTCGCGCGCATAAGCGCCGACGACCGGATCGCCCGAGAAGTCAACCTTTGCGCCGCCGGTAACGGTCCCGCCTGCGGTGCCCGAGCCGCTCGCCGTCATTGCAGCTGTGAGCCCGGTGCCGCCGACCGCGTAGAGGTAGAATTGCGCTTCGAGATACTCGAGGTTGAGCGCCAGGTTGAGGACATCGCTGTCGGTGACCGCGGTCGAGGTCGGCGTGGGGGTCGGCGACGGGGTTGGCGTCGCGGTCGGCGGATAGTTCTCGTCCTCCTTGCAGGCGGACAGGAGCGAGGCGCCACCCAGCAGCACGGCGCCGCCGCCGGCGGCTTTTAGGAAACCGCGTCGCGCCGCGCGCCGGTTTTCGGCCGCTGCCAGGATTTCGATGGCTTTGAAGGGATCAATCATGTGAGCTTTCCTTGAAACGTCGGAGGAACATCAGCGAAGCGACGGATCGCTCAGGTGGTCGATTTGATGTTTCCGTTGACGCCATTGGGGAAGAAGCCGCCCATCGTCGCGGTGCCGGCATTCAGGTAGACGATGTTGAGTACCTGACCGGGCGTGCGGCTGTAGGCGAGGCCGTTGCTGTTGAGCGGCGCCAGATTGGCGGTCAGCGTCGCGCCGCTGCCGGACGGTGCGATACCCTGGTCGTCATCGGGGCCGATACCGCGTGTCGCGTCGAGCGCAGGGCTGCCGTCCAGCGTGTCGCGCGCGTTGGAGATCTTCTCCGTCGCGTCGACCAACGCCTGCACGCCCTTGCTGTAGAGCGTCGTGCGGACGATCGCGGCGTGATACGCCTCCACCGCCAGGATGCCTGCGGCGGCTTCCAGGAATGTCTTGCTGCTAAGCAACGGTGCCGCACCCTTGTAGGCCGTCACGCCCACGTCCTCGAAGATGAAGGCACCGAGTAGGAAATTGTTCGGCGACGAATAGGGATTGAACGTATCGGTCGATCCGATGACACCTGCTGTCCGCGCCGCCGCCGTGAAGGGGCCGTTCGCGTCCGAGCTGATGTTGATGTTCGGCATCGCTACTGCCGACCCGCCGAGCGCCGTGCGGAGAAAGGCAACGTGCGCCTGCTCGTCCGCAGCAATTTCGCGTGCATAGGCACCGACGAGCGGATCGCCCGTGAAGTCGACCTTCGCGCCGCCGGTAACGGTTCCGCCCGCCGTGCCACTGCCGCTGGAGGTCAGGTTGCTGGGCAGGCCGCTACCGTTGACGGCGTAGAGATAAAATTGCGCCTCGAGGTATTCGAGGTTGAGCGCAAAGTTGAGCACGTCGCTGTCCGTCACCGTCGTCTGTGCGAGCGCGGGGTCGGCGTAGGCAAAGGCACCGCCGGCGGCGGCGACACCGAGCGCCGCGGTAAAGAACGCGCGCCGGTCGGCGCGGCGGCGTACGCGTCCGTCGAACGTTTTGATTAGCTGATCCTGCTCGGCTCGTTCGTCCTGCATCGTCACTAGGCACCTCCCAGACCGCGCAAAGGCGTCACAAACGCCTTTCTTCATGCGGGTAAATCAAGGTACGAGAGTGGTACGGGTTGGGATGCAGGCGCGATCATAAAAAATGACGGTCGATCGGACGGAAGCGACGGCGCGGCGAGCGGCGCTGATCTCGGCACTTGCGGCATGCGGCGCCGGCGACCGGGAGGCGTTTCGCCAAATCTACGACATGACGGCCGCGAAGCTTTTCGGCATCTGCCTTCGTATCTGTGGTGAACGACAGGTCGCCGAGGACGTGTTGCAGGAGGTTTATCTCATCATCTGGAAACGCGCGCCGGCCTATGACGCCGCGCGCGGCAGTCCGATAACCTGGCTCTGCGTCATCGCGCGCAACCGCGCGCTCGACTGGCGCAGGTCGAAGCAGGCGCATCATGCCGCGGTAAATGACGAGGTCGATGATGGTAAGATCGCGGCTATCGCGGACGAGACTGCGCTGGCCGACGACGCGCTAATGCTCGCGCAAGAGCGCGAGCGGCTTCACCGGTGTATCAACCAGCTCGACGACCGCCCGCGCGCGGCGATATACTCCGCTTTTCTCGACGGGCTGACCTACGTCGAGGTTGCAGAACGCGCGGCCGTTCCCCTGCCGACGATGAAGAGCCTGATCCGCCGCGCCCTGCTCCGACTGCGGGAGTGCCTGCGCGATGACGGATGACGACCGTCTCATCGCGGCCGAGTTGGCGATCGGCCTGCTCGCCGGTGAGGAGCATGTGCGTGCGCGCTCACGTGCCATCGTTGACCCTGCATTCGCGCAGGAAGTCGAATGGTGGCAGCAACGGCTCGCGCCCTTTTACGCGCAGGTTGCTGAAGAGTCGCCTCCCCCGTACTTACGCGAACGTATCGCTTCGCGCCTCGACGTGCCGATGATGCAGGAACGTCGCGGCACGTCTAGCTGGCGTCTCGTCGGCTTTGGCGGCGCACTTGGCGCTCTGGCCGCGTCGATCATCGCCTGGATGATGTCGGCGAATATGCCAGCGCCAACCGTGTCACCGCCGCAATCGGTGATCGCGTCTCGCCCTTTGGTCGCATCGTTGCTGCCGACAGACGAGACGAAGGAGCCTCCCGTCGTTGTTCTGCTCGAACGCGATACCCGGCGCCTCAGCCTTTCTGCGAAAATACAGGCACCTGATGCTCGCGACGTCCAGCTGTGGCTCATCCGCGCTGGAGCAACGCCGATTTCGTTGGGCGTACTTTCGGCTGCCTCGAACAAGTCACTTCGTTTGCAAAGAACAGACCTGCCCGATGTGGGAGACGCATTAGCCGCTTCGATCGAGCCGCTGGGAGGATCGCCGACCGGCAAACCAACAGGCCCGGTCATTCTGTCCGGCAAAGT
>NZ_CAJYVU010000099.1 GCF_913778135.1 uncultured Sphingomonas sp.
TTCGTCCGCGACGAAGTGGCGCGCGGCCGGGCGATCATCCCCAACAACATCAACCACCCCGAATCCGAGCCGATGGCGATCGGCCGCAACTTCCTGGTCAAGATCAACGCCAATATCGGCAATTCGGCGGTCGCCAGCAACGTCGCGTCCGAGGTCGACAAGCTGGTCTGGTCGATCCGTTGGGGCGCGGATACGGTCATGGACCTGTCGACGGGCCGCAACATCCACGACACGCGCGAATGGATCATCCGCAATTCGCCGGTGCCGATCGGCACGGTTCCCATCTATCAGGCGCTGGAAAAGGTCGGCGGCATCGCCGAGGAGCTGACCTGGGAAATCTTCCGCGACACGCTGATCGAACAGGCCGAGCAGGGCGTCGACTATTTCACCATCCATGCGGGCGTGCGCCTGCCCTACATCCCGCTGACCGCGAAGCGCGTCACCGGCATCGTGTCGCGCGGCGGCTCGATCATGGCGAAGTGGTGCCTCGCGCATCACAAAGAGTCGTTCCTCTACGAACGCTTCGACGAGATCACCGAGATCATGAAGGCCTATGACATCGCCTATTCGCTGGGCGACGGCCTGCGCCCCGGCGCGATCGCCGACGCCAATGACGAGGCGCAGTTCGCCGAGCTCTACACGCTGGGCGAGCTGACCAAGCGCGCCTGGGCGCAGGACGTGCAGGTCATGATCGAGGGCCCCGGCCATGTGCCGATGCACAAGATCAAGCAGAATATGGACAAGCAGCTGGAGGCGTGCGGCGAGGCGCCCTTCTATACCCTCGGGCCGCTGACCACCGATATCGCGCCGGGTTACGACCATATCACCAGCGGCATCGGTGCGGCGATGATCGGTTGGTACGGCACCGCGATGCTCTGCTACGTCACGCCCAAGGAGCATCTGGGCCTCCCCGACCGCGACGACGTCAAGGTCGGCGTGGTGACCTACAAGCTCGCCGCGCACGCCGCCGACCTCGCCAAGGGCCACCCCGCCGCGAAGATGCGCGACGACGCGCTGTCACGCGCCCGCTTCGAATTCCGCTGGCGCGACCAGTTCAACCTGTCGTTGGACCCCGAGACGGCCGAGCAATACCACGACCAGACGCTGCCCGCCGAAGGCGCCAAGACCGCGCACTTCTGCTCGATGTGCGGGCCGAAATTCTGCTCGATGAAGATCACGCAGGAGGTGAGAGACTTCGCCGCCAAGCAGAACGCGCCGGTCGAAACGTTCGTCGCGGCGGGTGAGGCGGAGGCCGGCATGGCCGAGATGAGCGAGCGGTTCCGTGAGAAGGGTGGGGAGGTTTACCTGCCGGCGGAGTGAAACCTAACCCTTCAACATTGATGATCGCTGTTCGACAGCGCGATATGCGGCCGGAAGCTGGTGCGCTTCCGGCCAATAACCAAGTCCTTTTAGACTGATAAAACGGCGTGATCGCCAAAGGTTCGTCCCAAAAACCTTCGCTTTATCAGCCCCGACGAATTCAAAGCCATTTTGCTCTAGACGAGTAAGTAGCTGGCTTCTCGATAAAGGTTTGCCTTCCGCAAGGATCAACTGCTCTGCGGCATCAAGGAGCGTGCTGTTATCCACCCCTGCGCGGCCGCGCCGCTTACCGCGTGTCGGAGGCATCAACTCCAACTCGTAATTACCCGGAGCGATGCGGCGAGTGCCGGAGTCTAATTGCTCGTGCTCTGCTATGAGACGATCGACGAGATTTAGCTCCCTCCGCAGGCGCTCTCGTCGTTCATATGCAAGACGCAGAAACTCATCCATGCCTCAGCCCTCGCAAATTACCGTCAATAAAGTCTTAAAATTCCACTCAGGCAAGTGAATTCGGAGTCCAGAGTGTTGCGCAGGAGTGCAGTTGGTCGTATGGAATGCTTGGAGACACAGAATCAGAGGAGGTGCGATAGCTAGATGCAAGACCGGCAATGCCGGAATCGAAGAAGGTCGACCTAACGGCCGACCTCCCCGAGACTTCTACGTCAAGCGACGCGAAGCATCCTGTGCAAAGGCGCGAATCGCACGCTCTGACGGAGGGGTCAAGTCCTCCCCTTCTAGGAGACGTTCCATGGCCGATAAGGCAATGCGTGACGACGGAAAGACCTATATCTTCCGTCAGTGCATCACGCTTCGGAACGGGACGCGGATCTGCAAGCCTAAAGGGCAAGCATTCCGCATCCCTGTGAACGACGACGAACCGAGCTAAGCCGGGGCCGGCGGTCAGAGCGCCGGCTTCTTTGATAAGGCTAGGATTGGGGCCTATGCCCTTTGCTGTTGCCGCGTTTCCATTCCGTCTGTCTGCTTGACGGGCCCGCCGCGGCGAAGCCGCGTCGTCAGTCGACGCAATGCGTCGCTGGCCGGGCGTGTTGCTGGTTCGCGAAATAGCGCCGCTATTTCGCGGCAACACGCTGGAGCGGGCGAAGGGATTCGAACCCTCGACCCCAACCTTGGCAAGGTTGTGCTCTACCCCTGAGCTACGCCCGCTCTGGCGTCTTCGGATCGGTCGGCGAGAAGCCGTTCCGATCGGGGAGCGGCGCCACTAGCATCGCCCCCAGGGGTCGGCAATAGCCAATTTCGCGCGCCCGCCACTTTTTGCACGGCAAAAGGGCCGCGGCGGGCAAATGATCGGCTCACCTTGATTGACCGCGATCAACCTGACCGATACCCGCCTGTAGCCATGACCGCCCCGACCATCCTGCTCGTCGAGGACGATCCGTCGCTTCGCATGCTGACCGCGCGTGCGTTGCAGGAGAACGGCTTCCTCGTCCGTCCCGCCTCCGCCGCGCCCGAGATGTGGCTCGCGTTGGAGAATGGCCCCGTCGACCTCGTGCTGCTCGACATCATGCTGCCGGGCACCAGCGGCATCGATCTGTGCCGCACGCTCAGGCAGAAAAGCGACGTGCCGATCATCTTCATGTCGGCGCGCGCGAGCGAGACCGACCGCGTCGTCGGGCTGGAGCTGGGCGCGGACGATTACATCGCAAAGCCGTTCGGCACGCGCGAGCTCGTCGCGCGCGTCCGCGCGGTGCTGCGCCGCCCGCCGATGGATCGGCTGGCGGGCAATGCCGAGCAGGGCGTGCTGACCTTCGACGGCTGGACGATCAACCTGCCCCGGCGTGAGCTGACCAGCCCGACGGGTGCGATCGTTGATCTGACCGGTGCGGAGTTCGACCTGCTCGTCGTGCTCGCCGATCACGCGCAGCGCGTGATCGCGCGCGAACGGTTGATCGAACTGTCGCGCACGCGGCTGGGCGACAGCTCCGACCGCTCGATCGACGTGCTGGTCAGCCGGCTGCGGCGCAAGCTGGGTAGCGCTGGAACCCCCGCGCCGATCGTCACCGTGCGCGGCGTCGGCTACATGCTGAACGTCGCGGTCGAGCGCCAGTAAGCGCTTGCGGCTGCTCCGGCGCCCGGCCTTCGGGCTGCTCGGGCAGGTCGTCGCGATCCTGCTCATCACGCTGCTGATCGAGTTCGGCGCGAGCACAATCCTGTACGAGCGCGCGAGCGGTTTCGCGGTGCGCGACGACGAGGCCAACCGGCTGGCCGAGCATCTGGTGATCAGCCGCCGCCTGCTTGCCGAGCGTCCGCCGCAGGGCCGCAGCACGATGGCGGCCGAGCTGACCACCGACCGCTACGCGCTCACCTGGTCGCCGACGCCGCACCCGACGCCCAGGATCGCCCCCGCGCTCGATGAAATGCAGCGCCAGGTGCTCGAATGGGAGCCGAGCCTGCAGAACGCCAACCTGCAACTGCGGCTGCTGTCGCCCGGACGCCGCTCGGTGGTGACGGGCGGCATGCAGCTGGCGGACGGCAGCTGGGTTTATTTCCGCACGCTGGCGCCGATCGGCGGGCTCAGCTTCGCCGCCGAGCGGATCGCACTGGCGCTGATCCCGGCGATCGCGCTGATGGTGCTGGCGGGCGTCGCGCTCAGGCGCAGTTTCCGCCCGCTTCGCATGCTCGCCGCCGCCGCCGACCGCGTCGGGCACGGCGCGGTCGAGCCGGTCGAGGTCGATGGCCCCGGCGAGGTGCGCCGCGTCATCAGCGCGTTCAACGACATGCAGGAACGCATCCGCGCGCTGATCGCGGGGCGGACGCAGGCGCTCGCCGCGGTCGGCCACGACCTGCGCACTCCGCTCGCGCGGCTTCACCTGCGCACCGAAGCGCTGCCGCGCGACGACACGCGCGAGGCGATCCTGCACGATGTCGCCGAGATGGAGGCGATGATCACCTCGCTGCTCGCCTTTCTGGGCGGTGCCGAGCCCGAAGCGCCGTCGATGGTCGACCTGGCGGTGCTGTGCGAAACGGTGATCGACGACGCCGCCGATCGCGGCGCCGACGCGGTGTACGAGGGGCCGGACCACCTCGAGCTGCATGTGCGCCGGTTGTCAATCAAGCGCGCGATGACCAACCTGGTCGAGAATGCGCTTCACTACGGCAGCAGCGTCACGCTGACGCTCGCGCGCGAGGATACGGGCGTGGTGATCCGCGTCGCCGACGATGGCCCCGGCATCCCCGAGGACAAACTGCGCGAGGTGCTCGAACCCTTCGTCCGGCTCGATCCCGCGCGCGGACGCGACACGGTTGGGTTCGGGCTCGGCCTTTCGATCGTTGCCAAGGCAGTGGCGGACGAGGGCGGCACGCTGACGCTCTCGAACCGCGCAGAAGGCGGGCTGGAAGCATGCATCAGCCTGTTGGACACACAACGACACAGCGACACACAATAACACAGCTGCGCCGAGCAGCAGCAACGCCCGGTTGATACTCGTTCACATTCGGTTGGATGGGAGAGTCGCTCGTGGCTTGTGGTCGTGCTCGCAGTGCCGGTGTCGTCGAGGGGGCGGCGCGATGAAACACGAGGTGATCGCCCGGCCCGGCGTGTCGGTTCCCTCGCGCCAGTTCTTCGCGCGTGACCTAACCGCGTCGATCGTCGTCTTCCTGGTCGCAATGCCGCTCTGCATGGGGATCGCGGTCGCCTCGGGCGTGTCGCCGGAGAAGGGGCTGATCACCGGCATCATCGGTGGCATCGTCGTCGGCATGCTCGCGGGCTCGCCGCTCCAGGTCAGCGGTCCAGCCGCGGGCCTCGCGGTCATTGTCTACGAACTGGTGCGCGATCAGGGGCTGAGCGCGCTCGGCCCCATCCTGCTGCTCGCGGGTGCGATCCAGCTGGCGGCGGGCATCTTCCGCCTCGGCGGCTGGTTCCGCGCGATCTCGCCTGCGGTGGTGCACGGCATGCTCGCCGGCATCGGCGTGCTGATCGTCGCCGGGCAGTTCCACGTCCTGTTCGATGCCAAGCCGCTGCCCAGCGGATTGCAGAACCTGTCGGCGGCGCCCGCGCGGCTGTTCGGCCTGTCGCCGTTCAATCTCCAGGCGACCGAGATCGCGTTCGGCATCGGCCTCGCCACCATCGCGGCGATGCTGGCGTGGGAGAAATTTCGGCCCGCCTCGCTGCGGCTGCTGCCGGGCGCGCTGGTTGGCGTGCTGACCGGCACATTGCTGGCGGTCGCGCTCGGCCTCGACGTGGCGCGCGTGCAGGTGCCCGCGTCGATTACTGCCGCGATCGCGCCGCCCGCCGCCGGCTTCTGGGCGCAGTGGCTCGATCCCGCCATCCTGACCGCCGCGCTCGCGATCGCGTTCATCGCCTCGGCCGAGACGCTGCTCTCGGCCGCCGCGGTCGACAAGATGCACGACGGCGTGCGCACCGACTATAACAAGGAACTGCGCGCGCAGGGCGTCGGCAACATGCTGTGCGGCCTTGCCGGATCGCTGCCGATGACGGGCGTGATCGTGCGCTCGTCGGCCAACGTGCAGGCGGGCGCGGTGACGCGCGCGTCGGCGATCCTGCACGGCGCGTGGATCCTCGGCTTCGTCGCACTGCTGCCGTGGCTGCTGCGCGAGATCCCGATGGCGGCGCTGGGTGCGATCCTGGTCGTCACCGGCTTCCGCCTCGTCAGCCTCGACCACGCGCGGCATCTGATGCGCGACCACGGCCTGCTGCCGGTGCTGATCTGGGCGGCGACGCTGATCACCGTCGTTACGACCGATCTGCTGACCGGCGTGCTGGTCGGCATCGCGCTGACCACGCTGGAGCTGGTCCCGCACCTCAGCCGGCTGCGGCTGCGCGTGGTGGAGGGCGGCGATGCGGATCGCCACGCGATCGCGCTGAATGGCACCGCGACGTTCCTGACGCTGCCCAAACTGTCCGACACGCTCGACCGCGCACCCGCGGGGACGCCGGTCGCGCTCGACGTCTCGGGGCTGCGCGCGGTCGACCACACCAGCGCGGAGATGCTGCGCGACTGGTTGCAGCGGCGCCGTCAGGCGGGCGGCAGCGTCGATGTGACGGGTGCGAGTGGCCGGATCGCCACGCTCACCGCGGCGACGGCGCACTGAGCCACATTGCCGCTTGATGTGAAGAGGAACGCCCGATAGCTTCCCCTTCGCAGGTGCAGCACTGCCCGCCCGATCGATGATAATCCACGGGTGAGAGCAACGCGTACCGGCAAGCAGGAGGAGCCTCTACAACAAGGAGGTTCCCATGAAGTACGTTCTGTTATCCGCGCTGGCGCTGTCCGCCGTCGCAACCCCTGTGCTGGCGCAGGAAACCGCCCCGCCCAAGCCCGTCACCGTGACGGGAAGCGTCGCGCTTCTGACCGACTACCGCCTGCGCGGCGTGTCGCAAACCGACAAGGAAGGCGCGATCCAGGGCGGGATCACCATCACGCACGAGAGCGGACTGTACGGCGGCGCCTGGGCATCGAACCTCGCCGGCTGGGGTACGTTCGGTGGCTCGAACATGGAGCTCGACCTGATCGGCGGGTACAAGATGCCGATCGGCGGCGGCGCGGCACTCGACGTCGGCCTGACGTGGTACATGTATCCCGGCGGCGCATCGAAGACCGACTTCGCCGAGCCGTTCGCCAAATTGTCGGGCACGGTCGGCCCCGCGACGGTGCTGGTCGGTGTCGCCTATGCGCCCAAGCAGGAGGCGATCGGCAAATGGTACAATTCCGCTGCCGATTACGCGACCGGCATCCCCAATCGCCCCAACAAGAAGAACGACAACCTTTATCTATGGGGTGACGCTGCCGCTGCGATTCCGACCACGCCGGTGACGCTCAAGGCGCATCTGGGTTACTCGAAGGGCAACTCGGGCCTAGGACCGAACGGCACCAGCCCCGCGCCGACGGGTGAGTATCTCGACTGGTTGCTCGGCGCCGATCTCGCCATTCCGGGAACGCCGCTGACGCTCAGCGCGGCCTATATCGACACCGATATCTCAAACCGCGAGTCGGCTTACCTGAAGCCAAACTTCGCCAGCACCAAGAACGGCAGCTCGATCGCAGGGTCGACCGCCTTGTTCTCGATCAGCGCGGCGTTCTGACGCGACGCAAACGAGCGGGGAGGGGGGTTTGTATCCCCGTCCCCGTTCCCACATAAGGGCCGCACGCGAACAGGAGCAGCCCTTGGCGACGTTAGGCATGTCACCGGCCGAGAAAGAGGCCATTCAGACGTTTCGGTCGGAGGTCGTCGAACCGTCGATGACCAAGCTGGTGATCATCGATTTCTGGGCCGAATGGTGTGGGCCGTGCAAGGCGCTGACCCCCGTGCTGGAAAAGGTCGCCGCGGCCTATGCCGACAAGGGCGTCGTGTTGGCGAAGGTCGACACTGACAAGAACCAGTTCATCGCCGCGCAATTCCAGATCAAGTCGATCCCGACCGTCTACGCGATGTTCCAGGGACAGTTGGTCGCCGACCTGACCAGCGCGCGCACCGAATCGCAGCTGCGCACGATGCTCGACCAGCTGCTGCGTCAGCTGCCGATCCAGGGCGAGGCGCAGTCGCAGGAGGCCGAGCTCGAACCGCTCGTCCAGATGGGCGAGGAGGTGCTGGCGTCTGGCGACGCTGAACGCGCGCTGTCGATCTTCGACCAGCTGGCCGAGATGGCGCCCGAGCATCACGCGGTCGTCTCGGGCCGGGTCCGCGCGCTCGTGGCGCTTGGTATGACCGACGAGGCCGAGGCGATCATCGCCGCGCTGCCCGACGATCTGGCAAAGCTGCCCGACATCGAGCGCGCGCGCGCCGCGCTGGCGCTGGCGCGCTCCGCCCCCGCGGTCGACGATCTCGCCCCGCTGGAGGCCGCCGTGGCGGCGAACCCGGAAGATCACCAAGCGCGCTTCGACCTCGCCAACGCGCAGATGGCCGCGGGCAACCGCGACGCCGCCGCCGACAACTTCCTCCACATCACCGCCGCTGACCGCGCGTGGAACGAGGGTGCGGCACGGACGCAGCTGCTCAAGCTGTTCGAGGTCGTCGGGCTCGAGGACCCGTGGGTTTCGGCGCAGCGCCGCCGGCTGTCGGCGATCCTGTTCGGATGACGCGCACGCGGCTCTCGATCTTCCCGCTGCCCGGAGCGCTGCTGTTCCCCGGCATGCACCTGCCGCTCCACATCTTCGAGCCGCGCTACCGTGCGATGGTGTCCGACGCGATGGCGCGCGACCGCCGCATCGGCATGATCCAGCCGCGCCCCGACAGCGACCCGCAGGACCCCGATCTGTTCGACGTCGGTTGCGTCGGGCGCATTGCCGAGTTCGAGGCGATGGAGGACGGACGCTACAACCTGATCCTCGAAGGCGTGGCGCTGTTCCGCGTGACCGACGAGCTCGATGTCTCGACCGCGTTCCGCCAGGTCGAGGCCGAGCTGCTGCCGGTCGAGGACGACCAGACGCTGGCACTGGGCGAGCGCTCGTCGCTCGAACTCGAATCGAAACGGTTCGCCGAGGCGCTCGGCTACGCGGTCGATTGGGAATCGGTCGGGCGGTTGGACGATGCCGCGCTGGTCAACGGCGTCGCGCAGATTGCCCCGTTCGACGTCGCGGCGAAGCAGGCGTTGCTCGAGAGCAAGGGCATCTCGGCGCGCTGCGAGCTGCTGGTGCAGTTGATGCAATTCTTCGGTCGCCACGACGGCGACGAGCGGGTGACGCTCCAGTGAGCGCGGTGCTCCCGTCGGGCGAGCTCGACCCGTGGCTGCTCGAGAAACTCGTCTGTCCGGTGACGCGCGCGCCGCTGCGATACGATCGTGAGGCAGGCGAGTTGATCTCCGACGCTGCCGGCGTCGCCTATCCGATCCGCGACGGCGTGCCGGTCATGCTGATCGAAGAAGCACGCCCTCTCTGACGCGTGCCGTTCAGACCGCGAGCTTGGGAAATCCGGCACGGAACGCCGCGACCTTGGGCTTGTCCCACGTCACGATATACGGGTGCGTCGGGTTCCGGTCGTAAAAGTCCTGATGATACGCCTCGGCCGGGAAAAAGGCGCCGCGCTCGATCTTGGTCGCGATGGCGCGCGGAAAGGCGTGCGCGTTGCTCAGCTGGCGGATGTACGCCGCAGCGACGCGCGCCTGATCGGGTGTCTGCGGGAAGATCGCCGAGCGATAGCTGGTGCCGCTGTCCGGCCCCTGCCGGTTCACCTGCGTAGGGTCGTGCGCGATCGAGAAATACACGCGCAGCAGCGTCGCGTAGCTGACCTGTCGCGGATCGTAGCTGATGCGAATCGCTTCGGCGTGCCGCGTCGTCTCGCTGCTGACTGCCGGATAGTTCGCGGTCGCACGCGTGCCGCCGGCGTAGCCCGCGGTCACCGACTTCACGCCGCGCACGTGCTCGAACACCGCTTCCATGCCCCAGAAGCATCCGCCGGCGAGTACCGCGGTCTGCACGCCCCCAGCGGCGGGCACGTCCACGGCCGCGGCCGGGATCGGCACCGCGCGCTCCGCCTGTGCGGTCCCACATGCGCTGAGCATCAGCGCGGCGGCGAGGAGGGGGCGAAATGTCATGAAACTGATATAGGTCAGCGACTTGCGCGCTGCCAGAGGTCAGCGCGTCGCGTGGATCGGAGCCGGCTGGACCACGTGCGCGCCCGATTGCGCCACCGCCTCGGGCTGCAGCGCGAACAGGCCAACCGCGCCGACGGCGAACCCGCCGGCGAACTGCCAGAAGAAGCTGGTCTTGAACAGGCGAAGCATCGTGAACATCCTGCTGCGAACCGCCCACCCGTCCGTCCCGAACGCGCGCCGCGGCACTGGTTTCCGTCTAACGTGGCTTTAGGTGAGCGCGGATGAACCGACGCTGGTTCACCCGTTCATCTGCCAGCGATATATGGGCACCAGACACCCGCCGATACAGCAACAATCGAAAGAGATCGTTTACGCTCGTGCGCTGATCGCCCGCATCAGCGGAGCGCGGCGCAGGCCTGCTGAATGCGGGTGCACGCCTCGCGCAGCAGCGCTTCGGAGGTCGCGTAGCTGATCCGTATCGCGGGCGAGAGGCCGAACGCGACTCCCTGCACCGCCGCCACGCGCGCGTCGTCGAGCAGATAGCCGACGAAATCGCTGTCGCTCTCGATCCGCTGGCCCTTGGGCGTCGTCTTGCCGATCACGCCCGCGACGCTCGGATAAACGTAGAACGCACCCTCGGGCGTCGGGCAGGTGATCCCGTCCGCCTCGTTGAGCATCGCAACCACCAGGTCGCGCCGCGCCTGAAATGCGTGCGCCCGCTCGGCCAGGAACGACTGGTCGCCCGTCAGCGCGGCGACCGCGGCGGCCTGCGCGATCGAGCACGGGTTGCTGGTCGACTGCGACTGCAGCTTCGCCATCGCCTTGATCAGCCACGGCGCGCCGGCGGCGAAGCCGATCCGCCACCCGGTCATCGCATACGCCTTCGAACAGCCGTTCACCGTCAGCGTGCGCTCGTACAGCGACGGGCAGACTTCCGCGATCGTCGCAAAGCGGAAGTCGTCGTAGACGATGTGCTCGTACATGTCGTCGGCGAAGACCCAGACATGCGGGTGGCGCTCGAGCACCGCACCCAGCGCCTTTAACTCGTCGACCGTGTAGGCAGCACCGGTCGGGTTCGACGGCGAGTTGAGGATCACCCACTTGGTGCGCGGCGTGATCGCGCCTTCCAGCATCTCGGGCGTCAGCTTGTAGCCGTATTCCGCGCCCGCCGGCACGACCACCGGGGTGCCGTTCGCGAATTGCACCACGTCTGGGTAGCTGACCCAATAGGGCGCGGGGATGATGACCTCGTCGCCCGCCTCCACGGTCGCGACCAGCGCGTTGAACAAGGTGTGCTTGCCGCCGACGTTCACGCTGATCTGCTGCGGCGTATAGGTCAGGTTGTTGTCGCGCGCGAATTTGGCGACGATCGCGTCCTTCAGCTCGGGCGTGCCGTCGACGTTGGTGTATTTGGTGCGGCCATCGCGGATGGCCTGGATCGCGGCTTCCTTGACGAACTCGGGCGTGTCGAAATCGGGCTCGCCCGCGCCCAGCCCGATCACGTCGACGCCCGCGCGTTTCAGCTCCATCACGCGGCTGGTGATCGCGAGCGTCGGCGAGGGCGAGATGCGATCGAGCGCGGCGGAGGTCTTCACAGGCGTTACCCTTCCTGTACGGAAAATGCGTGCGGGCCTATGGAACGCGCACGGTTATTTCGCAACTGCGGGATGTGCGGTGACCAGCCTCGCGGGCATGAGACCGCGCAGCGCGTTGCCGAGCAGGAACCCATTGGCAAGGTCGCCGCCGTGCAGCACTGCCTCGCGCGCCCGGCCCGTGTCCAGCAACTCCGCGCGCAGCACACCCGGCAGCAGCGGACCCGCCGGCGGCGTCAGCAGCACGCCGCCGTGTTCGACGAACAGCGAGGTATAGCTCCCTTCCGTCAGCGTGCCGTCGGGGGCGACGAACACCACCTCGTCGCATCCGCTCGCGCGCCTGGCCGCATCGTAGAAGGCGCGGTCGCTCGTCTTGTGGCGCAGTCGCCAGTCGGCGGGGGAGACGGGCAGCGGGACGGCCGCGACCCTCAAGGGCACCGTCGGCGAGGCGGGCAGCGGCGACACCTGGATCGCCACCGCGCCGCTCTTCGCCAGCAGCATCCGCACGCGTGCCGGCTCACGCAGGCGGAAGGTCGCGGCCTGCAACTCGTTGCGCGCGTCATGGCGGTCGAATGCGAAACCGAGCGTCGCCGCGCTGTCCTTCAGCCGCGACAGATGCCGCTCGATCAGGGTGATCCCCTCCATCGGGTCGAACGCCATCGTCTCGATCAGGTCGAAGCTGCGTTCGCCGCGGACAAGGAACGCGCCCTTCGCCAGCGCCTCGTCCCATTCCGCGTCGGCGGTCGAGTCGGCGACGATGCCGCCGCCCAGCCCGATCGTCGCGCCCGTGCCGTCCGCTGACAGCGCCAGCGTGCGGATCGCGACGTTGAACATCGCGTCGCCGTTCGCGTCGATCCGCCCGATCGCGCCGGTGTAGACGCCGCGCGCGTCCGCCTCGATCGCGTCCAGCGCCTGGATCGCACGGACCTTGGGCGCGCCGGTGATCGACCCGCACGGGAACAGCGCCGACAGCACGTCGAGCGCGTCGACGCCGGGCGCCTTTGTCGCGGTGACGGTGGAGGTCATCTGGTGGACGGTCGGGTAACGTTCGAGCGCGAACAGCTCGGGCACTGCAACGCTGCCCGCCACCGCGACGCGCGACAGGTCGTTGCGCATCAGGTCGACGATCATTAGGTTCTCGGCGCGCTGCTTGGGATCGCTCGCCAGCGCGGTGGCGGCATCGGAGTCGGCCTGCGGATCGGTCAGGCGCGGCGCGGTGCCCTTCATCGGGCGGCAGGTGAGGCGATCGCCCTCCAGCGCGAAGAACAGTTCGGGCGAGAAGGACAGGAACGTCGCCCCGCCGGTCGCGACAATTGCGCTCCACCCGCCGCGCGTCGCGGCGCGCAACCGCGCGTAGAGCGCCAGCGGATCACCCGCGACCGCCACATCGGCGCGAAAGGTCAGGTTTGCCTGGTACAGGTCGCCCGCGGCGATCAGCGCCTGCACGCGCGCGAACATCGCGTCATACTTGGCGCGCGTCACCCGCGGCTCGAGTGTACCGATCCACGCGCCGGCTGGGTCGGGCAGCAGCGCCGGCACGTCGACACGCTCGTAACCGTCGAACAGCCCGAACCAGGCGAGCGGCGCGTCGCCGGCACGCGTCGCGGCCGCTGCGGGCTCGAACGCGCCACTCGCCTCGTACGACACGAACCCGGCCGCATCGCCGCCGTGTGCGCGAACCGCGTTCAGCAGCGGCGCGATCTCATCGAGCGCGTACGCCGTCAGCGTCACCCGCGGATTGCGATACAGCCGCGCGGGCGCGCCGCCGTCGCGCGCGTCGTCCAGCAGGACGTAAGGGGGCTCGATCCGCATCCGGTCCGCGTGATGCCCGTGCGTTACGCACCCGGCAAGCGCACGAAGGCGTGTTTCGCCCGGTAGCGCTCGGATTAACCGCGATTGTTGCCGTGTCTCCCTGCCCCCACTTCTGTCACATTGCTCCCGAACGACGTAAGAGACGATCCATGACGACCAACACGCCTCCGTTACGCGCCGCGATCATCCCGGTGACGGCGATCGAGCAGAATTGCACGCTGATCTGGTGCACGAAGACGATGCGCGCGGCGGTGATCGATCCCGGCGGCGACCTGCCGCGGATCAGGGCGGCGATCGCGCAGGCGGGTGTCACGGTCGAGAAGGTGCTGCTGACGCACGGGCATATCGACCACGCCGGGGAAGCGCGCCCGCTCGCCGATGAATTGGGCGTCAGCATCGAAGGTCCCCACGAGGACGACCGCTTCTGGCTCGCGCGGCTGGAGGACGACGGGCGCCAATGGGGTATCCGCGGCGTCAACACCGAATCGGACCGCTGGCTGGTCGACGGTGACACGGTGACGGTCGGCGAATTGACGCTCGACGTCTACCACACGCCGGGCCACACTGCGGGCCATGTCATCTTCCATCACGCGCCGTCGTGTTTCGCGCAGGTCGGCGACGTGCTGTTCCAGGGCTCGGTCGGGCGCACCGACCTGCCGCAGGGCAATCACAAGCAGCTGATCGAATCGATCGTGACCAAGCTGTGGCCGCTCGGCGACACGCATTTCATCCCCGGCCATGGCAAGCCCAGCACCTTCGCGCACGAGCGGCAGCATAACATGTTCGTCAGCGACCGCGCACTCGCCGCCTGATCGCGACTCGGGCGCGGCGACGCGCGTTCAGCCGCGCGTGGCGTCGATCGGCACCGTCGTGATCGCGCCGTCCGTGCGCGCGTCCGGGCTGTAGACGAGCACCAGTGCCCAGACGGCCAGCCCGGCGAGCACGACCCAGGTGCCGACGATCCCGCCCGCGCGCAGCGGGTTGGGCGCGGCGCGGTCCATGCCCAGCCCGTGCGCCACCCGCGCGACCACGAACACCGCGCCCGCCACCCACAGCCACGTCGGCGAGCCGCCCGCGAGTTCGATACCCGCCAGAAGGATCAGCACGAAGGGCGCATATTCGACGAAATTGGCGTGCGCGCGCACCGCGGCCTGCAATGGCCCCGCGCCGCCATCGCCGATCATCACCTTGCCCTTTATCCGCCGCTGCGACACGCGCAGCGCGAGCCAGATGTTGATCGCGGCGCACGCCGCCGCGATCGTCAGCGTCATCGGTAGCAGCATGTGAACGGCCCTTTTCCTGTGCTGGCCAAACGTGACATTACCGCCACCCGGTTGCAACGCTGGCAGAATTGGCTATAGGCGCGTCACTTCGCGATGCGTGCCGATGTGCGGCTGCCTGCCGCGGTCGCCCTCGTGCCGGCCGTTCGGGTGACCGGTACGGCGTGCGTCGTTCAATACGTAACACTTGGATCAAGGTGCCGAAATGGCCGTCCCTAAGCGAAAGACTTCCCCCTCACGCCGCGGCATGCGTCGCTCGCACGACGCGCTGTCGATCTCGGCGTTTCAGGAATGCCCGAACTGCGGCGAGCTGAAGCGTCCGCACAATCTGTGCACCGCCTGCGGTCACTATAACGGCCGCGAGATCGTCTCGGTCGAGGGCTGAAGGGCCTGGCGCGGACCCTTCGCGTTCGCGCCCGCGTTTGACTAGCGCGTTGAATTGACGCGTTCGATTGGAGTGCCCCGTCTCATGTCCGACAGTTCCGTGATCGCCATCGATGCGATGGGCGGTGACAAGGGGCTGGAGGTCATGCTGGCGGGCGTTGCGCGTGCGCGTCGCCTGCACGACGGCCTGCGCTTCCTGTTGGTCGGCGACGAGGCGGCGATTCGCGCCGGTCTCTCGCGTCACCCGAACCTGTCGCAGGCATCCGAGGTCATCCACGCGGCCGACGTGATCGCGGGCGAGGAAAAGCCGAGCCAGGCGCTGCGCCGCTCAAAGACCTCGTCGATGGGCGTGGCGATCGACTGCGTGAAAAAGGGGCGCGCCGGCGCCGCAGTGTCGTCGGGCAATACCGGCGCGTTGATGGCGATGGCGAAGCTCAGCTTGCGCACCATGCCCGGCATCGACCGCCCCGCGCTCGCCGCGCTTCTACCGACGCTCGGCGACAATGACGTGGTCATGCTCGACCTCGGCGCGAACACCGAGTGCGACGCGCGCAACCTGACGCAATTCGCCGTCATGGGTGCTGCCTATGCCCGGATCGTGCTCGAACTCGATCGACCGCGCGTCGCGCTGCTCAATATCGGCAGCGAGGACCAGAAGGGCACCGGCGAGATCAAGGACGCAGCACAGATGCTGCGCGCCGCGACCCACCTGCCGATGGATTTCACCGGCTTCGTTGAGGGCGACCGTTTGTCGCGCGGCGACCACGACGTGATCGTCACCGACGGCTTCTCGGGCAACATCGCGCTCAAGACCGCGGAAGGCACCGCGCGCTTCGTCGCCGACCTGCTGCGCCGTGCCTTTTCCAGCTCGGCGCGATCGAAGATCGGCTTCCTGATCTCGCGCCCCGCGACCGACCTGCTGCGCAACCATCTCGATCCGAATAACCACAATGGCGCGGTCTTCCTCGGGCTGAACGGCCTGGTGCTCAAAAGCCACGGCAGCGCGAACGAGATCGGCGTCGCCACCGCGATCGGCAACGCCGCCAAGATGGTGAAATCCGACCTCGCGCGCCGCATTGCCGAGGATTTGAGCAACATCGACGCGAAGGCTGCCGCATGATCCGCTCGGTTCTCATCGGCACCGGTTCCGCGCTGCCCGCGCGCCGCGTCTCCAACGCCGAGCTGGCCGAGCAGATCGACACCAGCGACGAGTGGATCGTCGAGCGCACCGGCATCCGCTTCCGCCACCTCGCCGGCCCTGACGAGACCACCGCGACGCTCGCCTATGACGCGTCTAAGGCCGCGCTCGCCGCATCGGGGCTCGCCGCGCAGGATATCGACCTGATCGTCCTCGCCACCGCAACGCCCGACCAGACGTTTCCGGCGACCGCGACCAAGGTGCAGGCGCTGCTCGGCATCGACGATTGCGTTGCCTTCGACGTCGCCGCGGTCTGCTCGGGGTTCCTCTACGCGGTGCAGGTGGCGGACAGCATGATCCGTGTCGGCGCGCACCGCCGCGCGCTCGTCATTGGCGCGGAAACGTTCAGCCGCATCCTCGACTGGGAGGATCGCACCACCTGCGTCCTGTTCGGCGACGGCGCGGGCGCGATCGTGCTCGAAGCGCAGGAGAGCGCCGACGACGTGTCGAGCCCCGGCGCGCGCGGCATTCTGGCGGCCAAGCTCCACGCGGACGGGCGTCACAACGAACTGCTCTACGTCGACGGTGGTCCCTCGACCACCGGCACGGTCGGCAAGCTTCGCATGAAGGGACGCGAGGTATTCCGCCACGCCGTCACCAACCTGTCGGCGGTGATGGCGGAGGCGCTGAAGGGTATCGACCTTACCCCCGATCAGGTCGACTGGGTCGTGCCCCACCAGGCGAACGCGCGCATCCTCGACGCGACCGCGCGCAAGCTCGGGCTGCCGGCCGAGCGCGTGATCGTGACGGTCAACCAGCACGCCAACACCTCCGCCGCCTCGGTTCCGCTCGCGCTCGACACCGCGGTGCGCGACGGCCGGATCAAGCCCGGCCACCTCGTGGTGCTGGAGGCAATGGGCGGCGGCTTCACGTGGGGCGCGGCGGTGCTGCGCGTCTGATCAGACGGTTGTACCGTAACGGGTACACCTGCGCAGTCGACAAAGTCGCTTCGGCTTTATACCACCGGAAAACAGGCATGTGGGGGAACCGATGAGCATGACGGATGCGGGCACGCTGACGCGGGCCGACCTGGCCGAGGCGCTGCACAAGCAGATCGGCCTCTCGCGCGCCGATTCCGCCCGCGTGGTCGAGCAGATCCTGGCCAAGATGTGCGAGGCATTGTCGCACGGCGAGAACGTCAAGATCTCCGGTTTCGGCACCTTCGTGCTGCGCGACAAGGGCGAGCGGATCGGCCGCAATCCGAAGACCGGCGTCGAGGTGCCGATCGCACCGCGCCGCGTGCTCACCTTCCGTGCCAGCCAGATGATGCGTGATCGCATCATGGCCGCGGATTGAGCGTGACCCGCCGGTGAGCCCGGCCGGCGAGGGCTCGGACCGCGAGCGTGTCGCCGCGTCCAAATCCGACACCGCCTTTCGCACCATCGGCGAAGTCACGCAGCTGACCGGCGTTGCGCCGCACAT
>NZ_CAJYVU010000100.1 GCF_913778135.1 uncultured Sphingomonas sp.
GCCCGGAACCAGCGAGGCAATCCGGGACCATTGCGCCTCGCTCAACTCGTACCGCCTGATCCCCATTATCCGCTCCGCGCCACAACACGGATGCTTATGAATCACCGTTCAGCGCGTTTGGGAATCCTGAATGTCGATCCGACCTAACACACTGACAACAGTCACACCCTTGTAATAGTAACGAACAATAAGTTAGTCTCTTCCCAACAACAGGAGGGGACCATGATTCGCGCTTACCGCCGAGCGCTGCTGCTCGGCTCGACTCTGATTCTGACATTTCCGCTGACCGCTAACGCGCAGGAGGTTTCGACAGCCCAACCTGCTGCCGCGTCGGATGGCGCCGACATCGTCGTCACCGGCACGCGCGCCTCCAACCAGAAGGCGGTGCGGATCAAGCGGGCGTCCGACCAGATCATCGATACCGTTTCGGCCAGCGAGATCGGGCAGTTGCCCGATTTCAACGCGGGCGACGCATTGAAGCGCGTGACCGGCGTCAACACGCTGCTCTATCAGGGCGAGCCACGCTTCGTGATCGTGCGCGGATTCAATCAGACCTATAACGACCTGCTGATCGACGGCTTCAGCCTTGCCTCGACGGACATCAACCTGGGCCAGAGCGCGGCAGGTGGGCGGCAGATCTCGATGGAGGTGCTGCCCTCGAACCTCGCCTCGCATATCGATGTCATCAAATCCGCGCTGCCGTCCAATGATGCCAATTTCATCGGCGGCCTGACGAATTTCGTGACGGCCAGCGCCTTCGACTTCAAGCGTGCCACGCTGACCGCCTCGGTCAAGGGCGGCGCGGCGCTCGACAGCAAGAGCAATGGCGGCAACCATTTCGGCGGCCAGGCGGAAATCGCCGGGGCGACGCAGTTCGGGCCGGATCGCCAGTTCGGACTCTATCTGTCGGCGACCTATTGGAAGCGGCAGATCAACGTACCCCAGGTCGAAACCGGCGGCACGCGCAACTGGTACACCGCGGCGGGCACGCTGACGACGCCCTATGGCGGCACGGGCTATGCGGTGCCGTCGCAGCGGCTCTACTACAATTATCAGAACGAGCGTGAGCGGCTGGGCCTGCAAGGGCGGTTCGACTGGAAGCCGAACGATGCGGTCTCCGCCTTCGTCAGCACCTATTATTTCGACCAGAGCGAGCGCTCGTTCCGCAACGACCTGAACGCGGCGGTCCAGTCCTCGGCGACCCTCGCCAACCAGACGGCGAGGAGCGGGACGCTGTCGAATGTCACGCAGACCGCGCAGCTCGGTCGCTATCGCTGGCAGCGCGACGTCTACGGCGTCTATGCCCGCGCCGAGGGCGATCTCGGCAATGGCTGGCGCAGTGATGTCGGCGCGAGCTGGTCGCACAGCCGCGTCGATAACCCGCAGACGGTCGACGCCTTTGCGCAAGGTCGTCTTCAATATGCCTATGACACCAGCGGCAACGTGCCGCTCTTCACGGCGGTCAACCCAACCGCTGCGGGCAATCTCGGGCTCTACGCCGCGAATCTTCATCGCGACGAGCGCTACCGGCTGAACGAGGATCGCTACGACCTGCAGGCCAATCTCGGCTTCAATGCCAGGGCAGAAGATCGCGGCTTCGGCGCGATCACCGGCGCGCGCTTCACCGTCATCCGGCAAGGGGTGAGCCTGGCCCGCACCAACTATACCGGCCTGCCTTATACGCTGGCGAGCGCTGCCAGCGGCACGCTCTGCGGCTTCGTCTGTGATACGCCGATCCCCACGATCGACCCGGGCAAGGTCGACGCCCTGTTCGCCGCGGCGCGTACTGGCGCCACCGCAACCATCGACACCGCTGCGCAGGCGGGCGGTACTTATAGCACCCGAGAGGATGTCGCGGCGGGGTTCGTACAGGCGCAGTATCGCACGGACTCGCTGTTCGTCGCGGGCGGCGTTCGCGTCGAACATACCCAGACGGGATCGAACAGCACCCAGGCAACCAACGGCGTCTATGCGCCCATCTCGGCGAGCAACAGCTACACCAATGTCCTGCCGTCGATCTCGGCCGTGCTCAACACCAGCGACGCCAGCAAGCTGCGCGTCGGTGCCAGCATGACCGTCAGTCGCCCGAGCTTCGGCGCGTCGTCGCTCCGGGGCGGCGTGCTCAACACGATCAGCAATCCGCCGACGCTGACCACCGGCAATCCGAACCTGAAGCCGCGCCGTGCGACCAATCTCGATATCGGACATGACTGGTATATCGATAACGGTCGCGGGATCATCAGCGTCGCCGCCTATTACAAGTGGATCAAGGACGACGTATTTACCTTCGGCACCCTCGAGACGGTGCAGGGCGTGGGCGTGCCGGTATTGGTGACGCAGGCGCGCAACACCGATCGCACCGTGCGCGCTTACGGCGTCGAGTTCGGCGCATCCTACGACCTCAGCTTCCTGCCCGCGCCGCTCGATGGCTTCGCGGTCAGCGCCAATGCCTCGTTCGGGCGTGCCTATTTCCCGATCACCCTGACCGATCAGTCGGTGCGGGTCTTCAACAACCTGCCCAACCAGCCCGCGCGGATCTTCAACGCGGCACTGTCCTACGACAAGGGGGCGGCGCACGGCCGTCTTGCCTGGAACCATCTCAGCCGGTTGTGGGACGATCGCTTCCCCAATTTCACCCCGACCGGCTTCTACGCCAACCGGTTCCAGCAGCCGACGA
>NZ_CAJYVU010000101.1 GCF_913778135.1 uncultured Sphingomonas sp.
CCACCACCACCAAGCCTGCGGTCGGCAAGCCCACCGCCACCACTCGGACGACGACCAAGACCGCAGTCGCCGCCAACGGCCGCATGGTCACCACCAAGACCAGCACCGGCAAGACGATCACCTACAATTGCAGCAAGGCCGGCAACGCCAACAAGGCCGCCTGCAAGAAGTAACGCTCTATAGGCCCGCGCGCGTACGCGTGTGCGTACGCGCGCGTGACTTTCGGTACGGATGCCCCTAAACCCACTGGCATAGTTCCGTAACAATCCGAAAGCGTCACACCTTGGCCGACGAGACCACCCTCGCCGAACCCCCCGCCCATCCCGAGGGCATTTCGACGATCTCGATCGTCGACGAGATGAAGTCGAGCTACCTCGACTATGCGATGAGCGTCATCGTCGCCCGCGCGCTGCCCGACGTGCGCGACGGCCTGAAGCCGGTCCACCGCCGCATCCTGTTCTCCGCACAGGAAAGCGGCTTCTTCTTCAACCGGCCCTACCGCAAATCCGCCCGCATCGTCGGTGACGTGATCGGTAAATATCACCCGCACGGCGACACCGCGATCTACGACGCCTTGGCGCGCATGACGCAGGACTGGTCGATGCGGCTGCCGCTGATCGACGGTCAGGGCAACTTCGGCTCGATGGACCCCGATCCCCCCGCCGCGATGCGCTACACCGAGGCGCGGCTTGCCAAGGCGGCGAACTACCTGCTCGAGGACCTCGACAAGGACACGGTCGACTTCCAGCCGAACTACGACGGGTCGGAGCGTGAGCCGCAGGTGCTGCCCGCGCGCTTTCCCAACCTGCTCGTCAACGGCGCGGGCGGCATCGCGGTCGGCATGGCGACCAACATTCCGCCGCACAACCTGGGCGAAGTGATCGACGCGTGCTTCGCCTATCTCGACAACGGCGCGATCACAACCGAGGAACTGATGCAGATCGTTCCCGGTCCCGATTTCCCGACTGGCGCGATCATCCTCGGCCGTGCCGGCGCGCGCTCGGCCTATGAGACCGGTCGCGGCTCGATCATCGTCCGCTCACGCCACATGATCGAGGAGCGCGGCGGGCGCGAGGGTCGCCGCTCGATCGTGCTGACCTCGATTCCCTACCAGCAGGGCAAGAACGCGCTGGTCGAGAAGATCGCCGAGGCCGCTAAGGACAAGCGGATCGAGGGCGTCAGCGACATTCGCGACGAGTCGAACCGCGAAGGCGTGCGCATCGTCATCGACCTGAAGCGCGACGCGACGCCCGAGGTCGTGCTCAACCAGCTGTGGCGCCACACGCCGGCGCAGGGGTCGTTCGCCGCCAACATGCTCGCGATCCGTGGCGGTCGGCCCGAGCTGCTCAACCTGCGCGACATCATCGCCGCGTTCATCACCTTCCGCGAGCAGGTCATCACCCGCCGCTCGAAGTTCGAGCTCGCCAAGGCACGCGAGCGCGCGCACATCTTGCTCGGCCTCGTCATCGCGGTCACCAACCTCGACGAGATGGTGCGGATCATCCGCGGCTCGGCGAGCCCGGCGGAGGCGCGGCAGAAGCTGCTCGCGCGCGAGTGGCCGATCGCGGAGATCGCGCCTTACATCCGCCTGGTCGAGGCGACCGACGTTGAGGTCAGCGGTGACACCTACCGCCTGTCGGAAACGCAGGTCCGCGCGATCCTCGACCTGCGCCTCCACCGGCTGACCGCGCTCGGCCGCGACGAGATCGGCAACGAGCTGGAAGGGCTCGCGGCCTCGATCGCGGAGCTGCTCGCGATCCTGTCCGACCGCGTGAAGCTCTACGGCGTGCTGCGCGACGAGCTGCGCGAGGTGCGCGAGCTGTTCGCTACCCCGCGCCGGACCGAGATCGCCGCCGCCGCCGACGGGATCGAGGACGAGGACCTGATCGAGCGCGAGGAGATGGTCGTCACCGTCACGCTCGAAGGTTACATCAAGCGCACCCCGCTCGACGCGTTCCGCGCGCAGGCGCGCGGCGGCAAGGGCCGCGCCGGCATGGCGACCAAGGACGAGGACGTTGTCACCAAGCTGTTCGTCACCTCGACGCACACGCCGGTGCTGTTCTTCTCCACGCTCGGCCGCGTGTATCGCATGAAGGTGTGGCGCCTGCCCGAGGGTGGACCGGCGACGCGCGGTCGCCCCATGATTAACCTCCTGCCGCTGGAGGCAGGCGAGACGATTTCGACCGTGCTGCCACTGCCCGAGGACGAGGCCGACTGGGGCAAGCTGCACGTCATGTTCGCGACCGCGAAGGGCAGCGTGCGGCGCAATTCGATGGACGCGTTCACCAACGTGCCCTCGAACGGCAAGATCGCGATGAAGTTCGAAGGCGTTGATGCCGACGACCGGCTGATCGGCGTTGCGCTGCTCGACGAAGGCGACGACGTGCTGCTCGCCACGCGCCAGGGCAAGGCGATCCGCTTCGCCGCCGATGAAGTCCGCGAGTTCCAGAGCCGCAACTCGACCGGCGTGCGCGGGATTGCGCTGAAGGGTGACGATGCGGTCATCTCGCTCTCGGTACTCCACCGCGTCGACGCCTCGCCCGAGGAGCGCGAGCAATATCTGCGTAACGCCCCGTGGAAGGAGCGCGAGGGCGATCTCGACATGGAGCTGACCCTGTTCGAGCGGCTGCGCGGGTGCGAGGAGTTCATCCTCACCGTTTGCGCGAACGGTTATGGCAAGATTTCGTCCGCCTACGAGTATCGCCGGACCGGCCGCGGTGGTCAGGGCATCACCAACATCGACAACGTCAAGCGCAACGGACCCGTCGTTGCCAGCTTCCCCGCGACCAAGGCGGACCAGCTGATGCTCGTCACCGACCAGGCCAAGATGATCCGCATGCCGCTGACCAGCTTGCGCATTATCGGGCGCGGCTCGGCCGGCGTGCGGCTGTTCAACGTCGCCGACGACGAGCACGTCGTCTCCGCCGCGCGGATCGACGAGGAGCCAGAGCCCGAGGATGCGGCCGAGGCGATGGTCGCGGCCGAACTCGCCGACACGGTGGAAACCGCGCCAGCCGATGATGGTTCGATCGGTGACGATGCAGCCGCCGGACCGGAGGATGGCGAATGAGCGACAATCAGGACAGCAAGCCGCTCACCGCCTACAAGGTGCTGACCGCGGAGCAGATGGCGACGCTGGAGCGTGATGGCAGCTTCGCCGGCGCACCGGTTGATGTGGCAGACGGCTACATCCACCTCTCCACCGCCGACCAGCTGGCCGAGACGATCGACAGGCATTTCGCCGGGCAGAACGACCTTCACATCGTCGCGGTCGATCTCGCCGCCCACGGCGACAAGGTCCGGTGGGAGCCGTCGCGCGGCGGGCAGCTGTTCCCGCACCTCTACGCCCCGATGCTGCTTGAAACCGCGATCGCCTATTCGCCGCTCGCCCGCCACGACGACGGCAGCATCCGCTTGCCGATCGCAGGCTAGGCGTAGAGGTCGACCACCGCACGCCCCCCGCCTACCGCGCCCAACAACAGCGTGCGATGGCAGTGGCACGGGTCGCGCTCGTAACACAGCAAGGCACTCGGCATCTCGTCGGCGAGCGCGAGCATCTGCGTCGCCGCGACCTGCGCCTCGGGCAGATCCAGTTGCGCGTCGTACACCGCGGTCAAGGTCGCGACATCGCCCTTCTTCGCCGCGTCGCGCCCCGGCTTGGGCGTGCCGAGCGCCTTCAGATGAACATAGTCGATCCCCGCTTCCTTCAACGACGCGGCCAGTGTCGATTTGGAGAAGCCCGGCCGGCGCGATAGCGGCAGCGCGCGCACGTCGATCACCCGCTGCACGCCTGCACAATGCAGTGCGGCGATGAACGCCTCCATCGTCACGCCCTCGTAGCCGATGGTAAAGATCGTCATCGCGTCGCTCCCGTTAGCGTTTCTACGTCACCAACGACGACGCACCCGATGTAGGCGCACGACCGTGCGACGCGAGTGCTGCTCGGCTGGGCACGCTGGCATTGCTTTAATGCTTCGGTGTTACGAACCGTGTCCATGCGCCCGCTGCTCGCCACGATCGATCGCCCTGACCGCTTCCTGCTCGCGGCGATCTTCGCTCTGGCGCTGATTGTTCGCATCGGCTTCGCGCTCGCCATGCCCTACGACAGCGGCGACTGGGTGCTCTACCGCAACGTGGCGGAGAATATCTATCGCGGCTGCGGCGTCGCGGTGACGATCCCCGGCGTCGGCGACTGCGTACCCCATTTCGGTGGCAACCAGCTGCCGCTGTTCCCCGCCTTCGCCGCCGCGGTGTGGCACATGAGCAGGCACAGCAACGTCGCGATCCTGCTGACGCAAAGCCTGCTCTCGGCCGTGTCGATCGCCTATCTCGCTTACGCCGTCCGCCGCACCTTCACGCGCCCGGCGGCTTTGCTCGCGGGCGTCCTGCTCGCCTGTTCGCCCGTTGGCGCGATCTGCGCCGGCAATCTCGAGACCGAGTTGCTGACGCTCGCCGCCACGAACTGGGTGCTCGCCGAACTGCTGCTCAGCATCGAGGCGGATCGCTTGAGGACGTTGCCGCTTGCTGTCGCCCTCACCGTCGCGGTGTGGCTGCGGATGGATTCGGTGCTGCTGCTCGCTCCCGTCGCGCTCGTCGCCTGCGCGGTCGCCGCGCCTCCCCGGCTACGTCGCGCGATCACGTCGTGGAGCGTCGTCACCGCGATCGTCGCTGCCTCGTGTCTCGCCTGGTCGGTGCGCAACGTCGCGGTCGGCCTGCCCGCGCTGCCGCGACCGTGGGTCAAGACCGACGGCACCTATTGGGCACGCGGCTATACCGACTGGGTCACAACCTGGGTCGTCGGACAGCAGGAGCGCGGCGACGCGCTATACTACGATCCGCGCGACACGCGTCATTTCCGCCTGCCGGACACCGCCTACGCCCTGCTGGGCGAACGCAACGAAGTGGCACGGCTGATCACCCTTACCCGTGCGACATCCGGTACCGCCATTCCGCCTGCCGCCGATGCGGGTTTCGCCCGCCTCGCCCACGCTCGTGAGACGGCGCTTACATCCGTTGATCGCCTCCGCCGCTTCGCCGCCCGCACCCGTGCGCTCTCCGCCCGCTGGTTCTGGCCGTTCGCGCAGGGCGTGGGTGACGGGCGCGACCGCGTCAGCGTTACCGACCTGTACCGCTTCGCACTCACGATCGCTGTCCTGCTCGCCGCCGCGATAGGCACCCGCCGCACGCGCCTGTTCGCCGCCGCGAGCATGCTCTACGCCGTCGCCCGCGTGATCTTCTTCGCCGCGGGCGCGAATACCGAGCTTCGCTATCTCGTCGAACTCTCACCATTCTTCGAGCTCACCGCGGCGCTTATCGCGGCGGAACTGCTCGCCCGGCTAGCGCTCTCCCGTTCGAACCTTGCACGGCGCGCCGCCACGACATAATCACCGCCGCCGATGCAACGCTCGGACCACCGCCCCGGAACCCTGATCCCCGGCGGCGCGGTGTTCCCGCATCGCCACCTGACCGGGATCGACGGCCTCGAACAGCACGCGATCACCTTCCTGCTCGACGAGGCCGAGCAGTGGATCGAGGCCAACCGCGCGCCGACCAACGCGGACAAGCGGCTCGCTGGGCTGACGCAAATCAACGCCTTCTTCGAGAACTCGACCCGCACGCTGTTGAGCTTCGAGATTGCGGGCAAGCGGCTCGGCGCCGACGTCGTCAACATGCACGCGGCGCAATCGTCGGTGAAGAAGGGCGAGACGCTGATCGACACCGCGATGACGCTGAACGCGATGCGCGCCGACGTGATCGTCATTCGACACATGAGCTCGGGTGCGGTGCGGCTGATCGCGGACAAGGTCGACTGCCCGGTGCTGAACGCGGGCGACGGCCGGCACGAGCATCCGACGCAGGCGCTGCTCGACGCGCTCACCATCCGCCGCCGCCTGGGGAGCATCGCCAACAAGCGCGTCGTGATCTGCGGCGACCTGCTCCACAGCCGTGTCGCGCGCTCGAACATTCTCGCACTCACCGCGCTCGCCGCCGAGGTCCGCGTCTGCGCGCCGTCGACGCTGATGCCGCCCGAGATCGAGCGGATGGGCGTCACCGCCTTCACCGACTTCGACCAGGCGATCGCACACGCCGACGTGGTGATGATGCTGCGGCTGCAGACCGAACGGATGTCGGGCGGCTACGTCCCCTCGATGCGCGAATATCACCTGCGCTACGGCCTGACGATGGAGCGGCTGGAGCGATACGCTCCCGACGCGCTCGTCATGCATCCCGGCCCGATGAACCGCGGGGTCGAGATCGACTCGGCGGTGGCCGACCATGTCGAACGCTCCGCGATCACCGAACAGGTCGCGATGGGCGTGGCGGTACGCATGGCGTGCCTCGACGTACTGACCAGACGATCGCGGAATGTAGAGGGTTGGGCATGACCGCGCTCCACCTCGTCAACGCGCGCACCATCTGCCCGGTCGCGGGTGAAGGACGCGGCGACCTGCTGATCGTCGACGGCGTCATCGCCGACGGCATCGCGCCCGACGATGCCGCTCGCGTCGATTGCGGTGGCAAGCTGGTATTGCCCGGTATCGTCGACCTCGGTGTCGCCACGATCGACCGTGCGGCGTTCCGCGCCGGCGGGATCACGCGCGTCGCGCTGATGCCCGATCAGACACCGGTGCTCGACGAGCCCGGCATCGTGCAGCGTTCCGCACTGATCGGCCGGCCGGACCTGTGGATCCACCCGATCGCCGCCGCGACGCGCGGGCTAGAGGGGGCTGACTTGGCCGAGATGGCGATCTGCGCCTCCGCCGGCGCGCGCGCGGTCGGCACCGGGCGCGGGTGGATTGCCGACACGGGCGTCATGCACCGAGTGCTGACCTACGCGCGCGACCTCGACCTCGTCCTCGTCTCGCATGCCGAGGATGGCGGCCTCACCGCCGGCGCGGTCGCCACCGCCGGCGAGACCGCGACCCGCCTCGGCCTGCCCGCCGCACCCTCGCTCGCCGAGCCGCTCGCGATCGCACGCGACCTCATGCTGGCGGAGGAAACGGGTGCGCGGCTGCACCTGCGTCAGGTCACTACCGCGGCGGGGTTCGCGCTCGTCCGTGCGGCCAAGGCGCGCGGGGTGCGCGTGACCTGCGGGATAACGCCCGCGCACCTGCTGCTGTCCGACAATGCGATGAGCGACTTTCGTACCTTCGCGCATCTGTCGCCGCCGCTCCGCAGCGAGGACGACCGCAAGGCCGCGATCGCCGCGCTTGCCGATGGCACGATCGACGTATTGTGCTCGGGCCATGACCCGCACGGACCGGAAGAGAAGCGCCTCCCCTTCGCCGACTCGACCGCTGGCGCGGCGGGCGCGGTGACGTTGCTGCCGCTCGCACTCGGGCTGGCGCGTGACGGCGTGATCGACCTGCCGCGACTGGCGCAGCTGCTCGCCCACGCACCCGCGCGATTGCTGGGGATTGAGGCGGGAACGCTCGTGCCCGGCATGCCGGGCGACGTCATTCTGGTCGATCCGAACGCGCCGTGGCAGATCGACGCCGATACGACGCCGGGCGTCGCGGGCAATACGCCGTTCGACGGTCTACCCGTGCAGGGTCGCGTGCTGCGCGTCTGGAAAGGCGGGCGCGAACTCTAGCGCCCGCGAGTCGGAGTCACCTCAGCGCGAGGCGACCTGCACGCCCTTCGCGCCCTTCACCCAGGCGGCGACCTGATCGCCAGCCTGCTGCCGCACGAAGCAGCGACCGCCCTTGATGCGGTAGCCGCGGCACATGCGATCGGCATCGGCGCGTGCGAAGCCGCCGACCGAAAGGCGATAATAGTTCGCTCCCTTGACCGAGGCCGACATGCCCGCCGGGCTCAGCCCCGCAAAGGTCGGGTAGCGACGCGACGCGCGCGTCCAACCGTCACGCGCCACGGCGGCATTCTCGTACGCGCCCAACTGAACGTACCAGTGACCCGGCGCGGGCGCTTTTGCGGCAACCTTCTCGGCGGGTGGCTTGGACACGGGCTCGGCGCCGCGGACCTTGTAGGCACCCTGCGGCTTGATCAGGCTGGCAAGCCGCACCGGCTCCGGCTTCGCCTCACGCGGCGCTACTTCGATCTCGTCGATCGCGGGCTGCGGTGCGGTGGCCGCGACCTGCTTCGGCGCTGCCTCAGGCGGACCCGGCATATAGTTTTCGACCGAGTCGGCTGCGGCGCGCTGCGTCGGGGCGACCGCGGCGTTGAGCGCGATCGCGACCGGCTGTCCGGGGTCGGCCGCCGGCGTGATGCCGAGCAGGCTCGCCACCTGCGCCGCCGACGAGGTCGGGTGCGCGAACGCCGCCCATTCGATCATCCGCATGTCGGCCTCCGCCGGGTTCATATCGTACCCGATCAGCGTGCGTGCATCCTGCCAGCGCCCGCCGAGCGCGAGCGCGAGCGCGAGGTTCTGCCGCGTCTTGGCATCGGCACCGGGCGCGCGCGCCGCTGCGGTCAGCACTTCGATCCCCGCATTCGGATCACCCGCCAGCGCGATGGCGAGACCACGGTCGACCGGCGCGATCACGTTGGCGTGGCCGTCCAGCATCTGCCGCGCGGCGTCCCACTGCCCCAGCGCCGTCTGTGCAAGCGCGAGGTTCAGCGCCGCCTTCGCATTCGCGGGTTGCAGCGACAGCACGTCGCCGTAGGTCGCGCGCGCCGAGTCGAACCGGCCGGCACGCAGATACGCATTGCCCAGGATCATGCGATATCCCGCATCGCCCGGGCTGTTCGCCACCGCCGCCTCGGCGAAGCGAACCGCCTTGTCCCACTTCTGCTTGCCCAGCATCGCCGATGCCTTGCGCGCGTAGCCCGCCGCCTTTTTCGGATCGCTGCGCTGCGTGGCAACGGCCGGGTCGATCGACTGTACGACCATCACGCCGCCGCTGCCCAGCAGCAGCGCCGACAGGCCGATGCCTACCAGCTTCTTTGCCGAGCACCTGTTTGCAGAAAGCGTCACCATCGTCGTCCCCACCGCTTCGTCGCCGACACGTGCCCCCGCTAAGGAGCGTGCGTAGCTGAATGCCGGCGGGCGGCGTGCCGAGAGCGCGAACGCCCGCCTGTGTCGAAACGGGAATGGCAGAGGCTGCTCAACATACCGTTAACGCCTATGCCGCGTGGTTAAGCCACTTTCACCAACGCGCCACCTCGGGCATGAAGCGATAACGGTTTTGGGGCGGGAACGGCGATGAAGACGCGTTTGGTGGTGCTGGCAGCGGCGATGATGGCGGCGACGCCCGCGCTCGCGGACGTGAAGGCGGGCGTGGAGGCGTGGAGCCGTGGCGACTATCCCGCCGCCGTCGCGCAGTGGCGCGCCCCTGCCGCCGCGGGCGACGCCGACGCGCAGTTCAACCTCGGCCAGGCATACAAATTAGGGCGCGGCGTGCCCGCCGATCAGGCACAGGCGACCGAACTCTACCGCAAGGCCGCGGCGCAGGGGCATCCACAGGCGACCGACAATTACGCGCTCGCGCTGTTCCAGTCGGGCAAGAAGGCCGACGCGCTGCCCTGGCTGGAAAAGTCGGTGGCGCGCGACGAGAAGCGCACCGAGCTCGTGCTCGGCACCATGCTGTTCAACGGCGACGGCGTTCCGCGCGACTGGACCCGCGCCTACGCGCTCGTCACCCGATCGTCGCAGCAGGGTCTGCCGCAAGGATCGCAGACGCTGGCGCAGATGGACAAATACATCCCCGAGGATCAGCGCCGACAGGGCGCCGCGCTGGCGCAGCAGATCGAGACGCGCGGCCGTGCGGCGAACACCGCTCCCTCGACTGCGCTCGCGGCGGCGGAGCCGGGCACCCGCTCGCAGCCCGTGCCATATCGCACGACCACGCCGCCCGCCCGCGCCGGTGCTTCCTACGCGCAGCCCGGTCGACCCGAGCGGATGGAGCAACCCCGGCAACGCGCGCAGACCGAGCGCCCCGCGCCCGTGACGCCAGCACGCACCGCCGCGGCAAAGCCGGCGCCGGAACGCGCCGCACCGGAACGGGCCGCACCCGCGAAGGCGAGCGGCGGCGCCTACCGCATCCAGCTCGGCGCCTTCGCCAACGATGCGAACGCGCGAAGCCTGTGGTCGCGCGTCGGCAGCCGCGTCGGCGGGACGGCCAGCTTCGCGCGCAGCGGCGGCATCACCCGGCTCCAGGCGAGCGGCTTTGCCAGCAAGGCGGAAGCGCAACGTGCCTGCTCGCGTGCCGGCAGCGGCTGCGTGGTGCTGCCGCGCTGATCGTGTTGCGTGAAGGATGATCGGTCGCACCGGCACTTCGGTGCTGGGTGACCTCGCCGACGCGCTGCGCTTCGCCGCACCAACGCGGCTTCTCGCCGCTTTGGACCGGGAGCAGACTGTCCTACTGCTCGCCCGTTGCGCATCGATGATTCCGGTCGCACGCCCGCGCACCTGCATCGGCGTGTGACCTTTGTGACTTTCCGGCGGCTTGGCGGCGGCGGCGCTTAGGCCTAGAACCGTCGGCAAAGGAGCCGTTCGCATGACCGCCACCCTCGCCACCCGCACCGACTGGAGCGCACTCGGCGCCGAACAACTCGCCGACACGATCGCACTGCGCCGCGCGATCCACGCCGAACCCGAGGTCGGGCTGCACTGTCCGCGCACCACCGAGAAGGCGAAGGCCGCGCTCGCCGGCCTGCCGCTCGAGATCCACGACAGCACGTCGACCACCGGCTTCATCGCGATCCTGCGCGGTGGTCGCGCCGGCGGCGCGGGATCGAACGGCCGCACCGTCCTGCTGCGCGGCGACATGGACGCGCTGCCGATGACGGAGGAAACCGGGCTCCCCTTCGCTTCGACCATTCCCGGTGCGATGCACGCCTGCGGCCACGACGCGCACACCGCGATGCTCGCCGGCGCTGCCAAGGCATTGTGCGCCCGCCGCGACGAACTGTCGGGTACGATCGTGTTCATGTTTCAGCCGGGCGAAGAGGGTCATCACGGCGCGCGCTGGATGATCGAGGACGGCCTGCTCGACGTCGCCCGGCCGGAAGCGGCGTTCGCGCTCCACATTTCACCCAACGCGCCCGCCGGCGTGTTCGTCAGCCGCGAAGGCGCGCTGCTCGCCTCGACCGACACCGTGCTGGCGACGATCAAGGGCCGCGGTGGTCACGCCGCGATGCCGCACGAGTGCGTCGATCCGATCCCGGTCGCCTGCGCGATCGTCACGGCGCTCCAGACCCATGTCGCGCGCCGCGTGCCCGTCGCCGACCCTGCGGTGCTGACGATCACGCAGATCCATGCCGGCTCGTCGCACAACATCATTCCGTCAGAGGTCAAGCTGATGGGCACGCTGCGCACGCTGTCGCCCTCCACGCGCGAGGCGATGCGCGCCGCGTTCCGCCAGATCTGCGAGAATATTTCGGCCGCGCACGATTGCACCGCAGAGGTGAGCATCGACGAGGGCTATCCGGTCACGATGAACGACCCGCGCGCGACCGGGCTGATGCGCGGCCTCGCGACCGAGATCAGCGGTGAGCACGGCTGGTCGGTGATGCCTGCGCCGATGATGGGCGGTGAGGACTTCTCCTACGTGCTGCGCGAGGTGCCGGGCGCGATGGCCTTCATAGGCGTCGCACCCGAAGGTACCGATCCGCGCACCAACCCGCCGCTTCATAACACCCGCATGACGATCGAGGAGTCGGTCATGGCGAAGGGAATCGCGATGCACTGCGCGATCGCCGAGCGGTTCCTGGAGAACGGTCTGGACTGAGACGATCCTCATGGACAGCAACTCTGCGGTAGCGCGGCTGCGCGCCGCCACACGCGCCTCGCATGACGCGGTCGATGCGGCTTTCGGCGGCTATGATCTGTCGAACTGCGACGACTATCGTCGCTTCCTCGTCGCGCACGCCCGCGCGCTGCCCGTGGCCGAGCAGGCGCTGGGCGCACTCGCGTTCGCCCGCACGCTGCCGCCGCGCGCGCCGCTACTGGAGCACGACCTCGCCGATCTGGGCGAACAGATGCCGGCGTCGTTGTCGTTCGCGTGCGCCGACGAAGCCGCGCTATGGGGCGCGCTCTACGTGGTCGAGGGTTCGCGGCTCGGTGGCGTCATGCTGGCCCGGTCGGTCGGCTCCGACCTGCCGCACCGCTACCTCGCCGCTGCGCACGGACCCGGCCAGTGGCGCGCGATCCGCGATGCGATCGACGCCGCCGGCCGCGATGCCTCGACCGAATGGTACGACGCGTTGCTCAACGGCGCGGCAGCGACCTTTGACCTCTACGCGCAGGCCGCACGACTGAGTGAACCCGCGCTCGCCCCGGTCTGAGCGGCCGAACCTCAGTCCTCTTCGATCGGCGCGGTCAGCACTGCGCGTAAGCCGGGCTGGTTATCCTGATACTCGACCTCACCGCCGATCCGCTGCACCACCGCGCTCATCATCCGGCTGCCGAAACCGACATTGTCGCCCTGCTTGCCGCGCCCATGATCCGCGACGATCAGCCGCAGCTTGTTGCGATGCTGCTCCAGCACGAGCTCGATCGGGCCGGGCTGGTCGGGCGAGTAAGCGTATTTGGTCGCGTTGGTGATCAGCTCGGCCGCGATCAGCCCGACGTTCACCGCGCGATCGGTCGGGATCAGCACCGGCGCCAACTCCGCCGACAGCCGGTTGCCCCAGTCGCGCCCCAGCGACGTGCGCATGTCGTCGAGCAATTCGGTCAGGTAGCGCGACAGGTCGATGGTCGCGATCTGGTCGTCGCGGTAAAGCCGGCGGTGGACCAGCGCCACGGCGGACAGCCGCGAGCGCGCTTCCTGCAACTGGTCCGCCACCTCGCCTGGCCCGGCGGCACGTGCCTGCAACATCAGGAACGACGCAACGAGCTGCAGGCTGTTCTGCACGCGGTGATCGACCTCGCGCATCAAAAGGTCCTTTTGCGCCAGCGCAGCGTCCTTGTCCGCGTTCGCGCGGCTCAGGTCGGCGTTGACGCGGCGCAACTCGCCCAGCAGTCCCGCCTCGCGCAGCATGCGTCGCAACCGCTGTGCGGCATCGACCTGTTCGAGCGTCCAGCGGCGCGCCCGGCCCCGAACCGTCTGCGTCCAGGTCTCGAACGAGGAGCGCGGCGTCAGCGTGGCATTCGGATCGTGCCGGACCGCCTTGTGCGGGTTACCCGCCCATTCGACCTCTTCGACCTCCTCGGCGCGCAACCACAAAAGCGTCAGCCGCTCCTGCGGCAAGCTGATCGCCAGCACGCCCGCGAACGGCGACAATCCCGCTGCATCGCTCCACTCCGCCCCGAGTTCGCGCGTCGAGAACACGCCTGCATCCTCGCGTCGGCCAAGCCATGTGGCGAGCGTTCGCACCTTGTCGTCGGTCGGGCAGAAACCGGTCGTCTCCAGCTTCTCGCCGACGATCGCGAAGCCGTCCGCACCCATCATCCGGCGCAGGTCCTCGCGCCGGCGCGCGAGCACGCGATCGAGCCGCTCGTCACTGAACAGCGCGGGAAGCAGCGTGTCTTCCTCGGTCCTGAGCGCCAGCCGTTCGCGGTAGTTCTCGGCCTCTTCCTTGGCGGTGATCTGCCGCGACAGCCCTCCCGCCAGCGCCGCTGCCACCGTGCGCACGTCGCGCGACAGCCGCTTTGGCGCGTGGTGATGACACGCGATCAGCCCCCACAGCATACCGTCCTTGACGATGGAGATCGACGCCGACGCGCCCACCCCCATGTTCTGCAGGTACTGCATGTGGATCGGCGACACGCTGCGGATCGCGACGTCGCTCAGATCGACGCCCGCGAAAGCAGCGGGGCGGATCGGCTGCGGATCATACTCGACGGTCGGGATGACGCGCGTACGGTTGCGGACATAGAGCGCGCGTGCCTGACGCGGAATGTCGCTGGCAGGGAAATGGTGATTGAGGAACGTGTCGAGCGAGGGGTCGCGATCCTCGGCCACGACATATCCCGCCTCGTCGTCGAGGAAGCGGTACACCATCACCCGGTCGAAGCCGGTCAGGGTGCGAAAGGCGATCGCCGCGCGCTCGCACAATGCCTTGAGCGATGCCGTCCGCTCGAACCCGCTCGCCGTCGCGTCGAGCCAGCCGAGCGTTTCCGCAGCCCCGCGGGCATGCTCGTCCACCGGCTCAAGCTCGGCGAGCAGATACGCACCCGAGCGATGGAAGGCGAGATCGTGGCCATGCACCACACCGCCGATCACGGTACCGCCGGGTCCCGCCACCGCACGCTCCAGCACCGCGGTAACATCGATGCCGAGCACGTCGGACAGGGTAAGGCCGAGCCAGTCGGGCGACAGAACGCCCTCGATGTTGCCGGCCCCTGCAACGATCGTCAGCGTCTGCGGCTCGGCGATCAGCAGCAAACCGTGCGGCTGTACCGCGCCGGGGATGTGGATCGGCTCGCGATCGCACGTGGTCAGGTCCAGCTGGGCCGCTACCCCCACCTCCCGCGCCGCCAATCCATCGCCTGCCAAACGCCACTCCTGCACACGTTATGTTCTTGCTCTAGAACAGAATGGCGAGCGGCCGCTAGTGCCCGCGCGCGATGGCGGACCCGTTATGGGAATGCCAAGCCGGACCGGAACTCAGTCTTGCTTATACGACCTCCTGATCTGTTGGTCACACGAGCTCGCGTTCGCCAACGTCATCTCTGCAAGAACACCATAACTTTTGTTGTGCAGGATCAGCGATCGCCCTACGCTGCCGAACGTAAAGACGGAGGACGGCGTGGGGCGACCACCATTGCACGGCATTCGCGTGATCGAATTCGCGGGCATCGGCCCGGGACCGTTCGCAGGCATGATGCTGGCCGACCATGGTGCGGAGGTGATCCGCATCGATCGCGTGAGAGATGGTTCGGCCACGCTCGACGCCTTCGATCCACTGCTACGCAGCCGCACGTCGCTGTCGCTCGACCTGAAAGATCCTAGCGCGATTGCGGCGGTACGGCGGATTGTGCGGGATGCCGATGCGATGATCGAGGGCTTTCGGCCCGGTGTGATGGAGCGGCTCGGCCTCGGGCCCGAGGTGTTGCTCGGTGACAATCCGAGGCTCGTCTACGGCCGCATGACCGGCTGGGGACAGACCGGCCCGCGCGCGCATGAGCCCGGCCACGACATCAACTATATCGCGCTTTCAGGCGTGTTGCACGCACTTGGCCGCGCGGGCGAGAAGCCGACGCCGCCGATTAATCTGGCGGGCGACTTTGGCGGCGGCGCGATGTTTCTCGTCTTCGGCATGCTCGCCGCGCTGCTTCACGCGCAGCGCACCGGCGAGGGACAGGTGGTCGATGCGGCGATGACCGAAGGCTCGTCGCTGCTGATGTCGATGATGTGGGGGTTTCGCAAGCTGGGCCGCTGGCGCGACGAGCGCGGTACCAACCTGCTCGACACCGCGGCGCACTTCTACGACACTTATGAGACTCGTGACGGCAAGTACGTCTCTCTCGGCGCGATCGAACCGCAATTCTACGCCGAGTTTCGCCGCGTCCTCGCGCTCGACGGCGCGCGCTGGGATCGGCAGATGGACCCGCGCGTCTGGCCCGACTTGAAGCAGGAACTCACCGCGCTGTTCCGCACCCGCACCCGCGACGAGTGGGTCGCACTGTTCGACGGTCACGACATCTGCTTTGCCCCCGTGCTCGGCTTCGATGAGGCGCGCGCCGACGCGCACAATGTCGCGCGCGGCGCCTTCGTCGAGGCAGGCGGCGTCCCGCAACCCGCTCCTGCCCCGCGCTACTCGGTCAGCGAGACCGTCACACCGAAGATGGCCGCGGCGCGCGATGATCGCGCCGTGCTGCGCAGCCTGGGCTTCGGAGATGACGAGATTGCCGCACTAGGCCATTAATCGCCGAGGCGATCCCTGGATCTGCCGCGCACGTTCCCGCTCGCGGCAGGCCCGTTTGCGATCAGGCCACCACGACCGGCTTGCGCGCGAAGACGCCGTACGCGGCAATGACGAGGTAGCACAGGGCCGGCAGGATCAGCGCGAATTGCAGGCTGCCGCTCGTGTCGGCGAGTTGCCCGGTCAGATAGGGTACGATCGCGCCGCCGACGATCGCGGTCGCGATGACGCCCGACCCTTCCGCGGCGCGCTTACCAAGTCCTTCGCTCGCCAGGCTGAAGATCGTTGGGAACATAATCGAATTGACCAGCCCGATCGCCAGCAGCGACCAGCCCGCGATCGCGCCCTGCGCGTTGGCGGAGATCAGGATCAGCGTGATCGCGCCTGCCGCCACCGCCGCCAGCACCTTGCCCGGCGACACCT
>NZ_CAJYVU010000102.1 GCF_913778135.1 uncultured Sphingomonas sp.
CCGGCGAATCAACCCGGCTCCACGTTGCACGACCGCTGTAGCATGCATATAACACACTGACGGTTCACGAGGAGCTTGCCCCATGCCCAACAGTCCCTGGTCGCACATGCGCCGCGACGGCGTTGCCGACGACGTCGATTTCGATATCAAGGGCCAGGAGCTCCAGTTCGTCGAGATCGAGCTCGATCCCGGCGAGAGCGCGGTTGCGGAAGCGGGCGCGATGGTGTGGAAGGACGCCAGCATCGCGATGACGACCGTGTTCGGCGACGGCAGTTCGTCGGGCTCGGGCGGCGGCTTCATGGGCGCGCTGCTAGGTGCTGGCAAGCGGCTGGTCACGGGCGAGAGCCTGTTCACCACCGTGTTCACGCATCAAGGATCGGGCAAGGCGCGTGTCGCCTTTGCCTCGCCCACCCCCGGCTCGATCCTGCCGCTCCGCCTCGCCGATCTGGGCGGCACGCTGATCTGCCAGAAGGACAGCTTCCTCGCCGCGGCCAAGGGCGTGCAGATCGGCGTCGCGTTCCAGCGCCGCGTCATGACCGGCCTGTTCGGCGGCGAAGGCTTCGTGATGCAGCGGTTGGACGGCGACGGTTGGGTGTTCGTGCAGATGGGCGGCACCGTCGTGCAGCGCGAATTGCGCGCGGGCGAGGAACTGCACGTCGATACCGGCTGCCTCGCTGCCTACACGCCCTCGGTCGACTTCGACCTCGTCACGGTCGGCGGCGTGCGCACGATGTTCACCGGCGGCGAGGGCGCGTTCTTCGCGCGGTTGCGCGGGCCCGGTACCGTCTGGGTCCAGTCGCTACCGTTTGCGCGTTTGGCCGGGCGGATGCTCCAGGCCGCGGGCGGGCGCGGCGGCAACCGCGGCGAGGGGTCGGTGCTCGGCGGGTTCGGCGACTGGGTCGGCGGCAACGACTGACCGCCACGCTTGGATCAATGCGTCTCGCGCCAGCGGGCAAGGCCGGCGTCGTAATCCTCCTGCGCGCGGCGCTTCGCCTTCTCCAACTCGGCGAGCGTCTGCTCGTGCCGCTCGGTTGCGTTCCGCCGCTCGCGGTCGAGCGCCGCCTGCCGGGCGGCAAGCTCGCGCTGTTCCTTTCGCCACGCGCGCTCCGCCGTGTCGATCGCGTCCCGCGCGGCATCTAGTGCCTCGCGCGACGGCTTGGGCGCGCGCACGGGCGCAGGTTCTCGCGCCTCGACCTTGGCGGTGCGCTTCTTCGCCTTCGGCCGATCCGCCGGTAGCGCCGCGAACTGCTCCGCCGCACTCCCGCGCGACCGCTTGATGACCTCGCCGGGCCGCGAGAGCGGTTCCTCCATCAGCGCCGGGTCGGTCACCTCCTCCGCCGCCCCGCGCGCGAACAGATCGCGCTCGGCGCCCCAGGCGGCGAGCGCGGCCTTGCGGCTGGGCGCGGCGACATAAGCGTCGTGGAACCCCGCGGCCGTGCGAAACACCTTCAGCTTGCGCGCCACGCTGCCCCTCCCCCCCCCTATTTCGCGCCACAACGCGGGCGAACACAAAAAGCCGCACGCGCGCCCCTTTTCGCATCCGCAACACACTGCTATCGCCCGCGGCGACCTTATATTCAGGCCAACCATCAGGCTATCGTCGGCGCCCGCGCGGGTCCCCCCGCCTCCCCGAGCCCGCCGGTGCAACAGCAAAGGACGCCCCATGACCGCGATCGGCCACGACACGCTGAAGGCCCGCAAGACGCTCACCGCCGGCGGCAAGAACTACGATTATTATGCGCTCGACGTGGCCGCGGCGAAATACGGCGACGTCAGCCGCCTGCCCTTCTCGCTGAAGGTGCTGCTGGAGAACATGCTCCGCTTCGAGGACGGCGTCACCGTGACCGAGGCCGACATCCAGGCGATCGTCGACTGGCAGAAGAACCCTAATTCGCCCGATCGCGAGATCCAGTATCGCCCCGCGCGCGTGCTGATGCAGGATTTCACCGGCGTTCCCTGCGTCGTTGACCTCGCCGCGATGCGCGACGCCATCACCAAGCTCGGCGGCAACCCGGCGAAGATCAACCCGCAGGTGCCCGTCCACCTCGTCATCGACCACTCGGTGATGGTCGATGAATTCGGCACGCCCAAGGCGTTCGACGACAACGTCGAGCTCGAATATCAGCGCAACGGCGAACGCTACGAGTTCCTCAAGTGGGGATCGAAGGCGCTCGACAATTTCAAGGTCGTGCCGCCGGGCACCGGCATCTGCCACCAGGTGAACCTCGAGTACGTGTCCCAGGCGATCTGGTCCTCAACCGAGACGGGTGAGCACGCAACCGGCGAGAACGCGATTGCCTACCCCGACACGCTCGTCGGCACCGACAGCCACACCACGATGGTGAACGGTCTGGGCGTGCTCGGCTGGGGCGTCGGCGGGATCGAGGCGGAGGCGGCGATGCTCGGCCAGCCGGTGTCGATGCTGATCCCCGAGGTCGTCGGCTTCAAGCTGACCGGCCAGCTACGCGAGGGCATTACCGCGACCGACCTCGTGCTGACCGTCACGCAGATGCTGCGCGCCAAGGGCGTCGTCGGCCGCTTCGTCGAATTCTACGGCCCCGGCCTCGACCAGATGACGCTCGCCGACCGTGCGACGATCGCCAACATGGCGCCCGAGTATGGCGCGACCTGCGGCTTCTTCCCGGTGGACGACAAGACGCTCGACTACATGCGCCTGACCGCGCGTTCGGAGGAAACGGTCGCCCTGACCGAGGCCTATGCGAAGGCGAACGGCTTCTGGCGCGCCGCCGACGCGCCCGATCCGATCTTCACCGACACGCTCGAACTCGACATGGGCAGTGTCGTCCCCAGCCTGGCGGGTCCGAAGCGCCCGCAGGACAAGGTCAGCCTCGACACCGTCGACGAGGTGTTCAACGGCGACCTGCACAAGATCTACCACAAGGAGCGCCCCGCGCGCGTCGCGGTCGATGACCGCGACCACGACATCGGCGACGGCGACGTGGTGATCGCCGCGATCACCAGCTGCACCAACACCTCCAACCCCTCGGTGCTGGTCGCCGCCGGTCTCGTCGCGCGCAAGGCGAATGCACTGGGGCTGAAGCCCAAGCCGTGGGTGAAGACCTCGCTGGCGCCGGGCAGCCAGGTCGTGACCGATTACCTCGACAAGGCCGGGCTGTCGGCCGACCTCGACGCGATGGGGTTCAACCTCGTCGGCTACGGCTGCACCACCTGCATCGGCAACTCGGGTCCGCTCGCAGCCCCGATCAGCAAGGCGATCAACGAGAACGACCTCGTCGCCGCCTCGGTGCTCTCGGGCAACCGCAACTTCGAAGGCCGCGTGTCGCCGGACGTGCGCGCGAACTTCCTGGCCAGCCCGCCGCTCGTCGTCGCTTATGCGCTGAAGGGCACCGTCACCACCGACATGAACGACACGCCGATCGGTGAAGGCACCGACGGCCCGGTGTATCTGAAGGACATCTGGCCGACCAACCAGGAGGTCGCCGACCTCATGGCCGCCAACATCGACGACAACATGTTCCGCAGCCGCTACGGCAACGTCTACGCCGGCGACACCAAGTGGCAGGGCATCTCGGTCGAGGGTACCGACACCTACAGCTGGCCCGCGGCGTCGACCTACATCGCCAACCCGCCCTATTTCGAGGGCATGGAGATGACGCCGAAGCCCGTCACCGACATTATCGAGGCGAAGCCGCTTGCGATCCTGGGCGACTCGATCACCACCGATCACATCAGCCCGGCAGGCTCGATCAAGGCCGACAGCCCGGCGGGCAAGTGGTTGCAGGAGCGTCAGGTCAGCCGCGGCGACTTCAACAGCTACGGCGCGCGTCGCGGCAACGACAACGTGATGGTGCGCGGCACCTTCGCCAATATCCGGATCAAGAACGAGATGGTCCCCGGCGTCGAGGGCGGGATGAGCCGCTACGATGGCGAGGTCATGCCGATCTACGACGCGGCGATGCGCCACAAGGCCGACGGCACGCCGCTGGTC
>NZ_CAJYVU010000103.1 GCF_913778135.1 uncultured Sphingomonas sp.
AAGGTCCCGGTGCGTACGCGATCTTCGATACGTTCGACACAGAGGAGGATCGGCAGGCCCATCTCGACGGCAAGGTTGCCGCCGCACTGATGGACAAGGCAGAAGAACTGTTTTCTGAACCGCCGCAGATTCACAAGTTCACCCTGCTGGCCGCGAAATAGCCAAGCGGTCGGCACCCTAGCGCGTCGCTCTCATCGCCCGCGTGGGGGGGGCCGGGCGCGGCGGTGCGTTGGGCGGCTTTCCCCGAACCGGCCACGGAGATACTCCATGCGCACCACCCAGACGCTCGACCTGAACGACGCGCGGACGATCATCGATGCGGGGATCGCGGAGGCCGAGCGGATCGGCAACCCGATGAACATCGCGGTGGTAGACGCGGGCGGCTGCCTCCTAGCGTTCGCGCGGATGGACGATGCGTGGCGCGGCAGCGTCGACATCGCGATCGGCAAGGCGTGGAAAGCCGGGGTTTCGAGCTGGCGATCGGGGTGAACGGCCTTGCCCGGCAGCCCGCGCCGGCAACGAGCGTCGCGCAGGCGGTGCAGACCGCGCGCTCCTATGTCGACAAGGGCTATTCGGTCGATCTCGGCCTCGGACAGATCAACTCGCGGAACATGAAGGCCCTCGGCCTGACGTGGGACAACGTGTTCGATCCCTGCGCCAACATCGCCGCTGCGGGTGCGGTGCTGTCCGGCAATTATCGGAGCGTGCGCGCGGGGCTTCACCGCGGCGACGACGAGGCCATAGATGGGGTTCGTTGTGCCGATCAGGGTGATGACCGAAGCCAGCAGGATCACCACGGCCGCCTCGATCGGGATGCCCGCGAAGAGCGCGGGCCGCGTCACCGCCAAGAACAGCGTGTTGCGCGCCATCACTTCCCGTTCTTCGTCCACGCTACGCACTCCACGAGATACAGGCGGAAGCGGGGTGTGGGGGGGCGCCCCGCTTCCATGAGGATCAGCCCTGGAGCTGATCGACGATCCACGGCGCCGAGAAGATGATCGCGATGCCGATGATGACGGTGACGAGCGCGCCTGTGTTGACCCGACCCGTCAGCCACCCGAAGCCGGCTGCGATCAGCGCGAGGATCGCCACGATGCGCAGGAGGCCGTTGCTCAGCAGCCCGAGGACCGCGTTGCCGAAGCTCTCCAGATTGGTTTGCGCGAATGCCGGCTCAGCCGACAGCAGCGAGGTCAACGCCACCAGGCTGAACATCGACAGCACCCGCGAAACCTTGCGCTGGCGCGGGGTCATCGCGTCGACGCGGGCGGTGACACGGGCTCGGAGGGCCAGCGCCGGCCCACCGAAAGATGCGAGAGTCATCGGTTTTCTCCTTCTCCGGCGAGCCGCGCTCGCTCATATTCCGCCCTCGCAAACACGTCCCACGACGGCGGTGGTGGTGGTGGCGCAGCCTTGGGCTGCTCCGCAGCAGACGTGTTTTCCTCGACCAGCGCGGCGAGCTGCGCAGCGGCGCTCGACCTTTCGCCAGTATCCGGTGCGCCGGTGAACGCGCTCACGCGGATCGCGAGGGGCTGGATGCCGTCGGCGAAGCCGGCGTTGCCGACGACCTTTCCGACATAGCCGTTGGAGAAGCCACGCGACTGCGACCCAGTGTTGTACATGGAGAGGGCGATGCTCAGCGCGCGCTGAGGGTGATGTTCGGTATTTCGCGCCTTGTGGTCCGGCACGACGTCAACGCCTTCCGCCTGATCTTCCTATGGGGCCGCACCAAGGCGGCCAACCGCAACCGCGTCTTTTGGGGCGGGTCGAGCTAGGGTCAGGACTCACTAATCACAGCCAGAAGATGACGGTGGCCGCGAGGGCAACGGCAGAGAAGAAGACGGTTGGGCAGCGGTCATAGCGGGTGGCGACGCGACGCCAGTCTTTCAGGCGGCCGAACATGATTTCGATGCGACTGCGGCGCCGGTAGCGGCGCTTGTCGTATCTTACGGGCTCGTTGCGGGCTCTGCGGCCAGGGATGCAGGGCTGGATGCTCTTGGCCTGCAGCGCATCCCTGAACCAGTCTGCGTCGTAGCCGCGATCGCCGAGAAGCCACTGTGCTTTCGGTAGATCGTCGAGCAGCCCTGCCGCGCCGGTGTAGTCGCTGACCTGGCCGGCGGTCATGAAGAAGCTCAGCGAGCGCCCGTTTGCATCGGCGACGGCATGAAGTTTGGTGTTCATGCCGCCTTTGGTGCGACCGATCAGGCGGCCAAGATCCCCTTTTTAACCCGTAGGCTCGATGCCGTGCGGTGCGCCTTCAAGTAGGTCGGGTCGATCATGACCGTTCCTGGCTCCGCGCCTGCGGTCGCCAACCCCTCCATCATGCGCGTAAACACGCCTGCCGCCCCCCAGCGCTTCCACCGATTGTAGAGCGTCTTGGATGAACCATAGGCGCTCGGCGCATCACGCCAGCGCAGCCCGTTCCTGGTGACGAACACGATGCCGCTCAGCACCCGCCGGTCATCAACCCGAGGCTTGCCGTGGCTCCTGGGAAAGAACGGCCGCAGCCGCTCGATCTGCTCGTCCGTCAGCCAAAACAGGTCACTCATCCCGGTCTCCCTGCGGAGCCTGAATCAGATTGCGACACTCACATCAATGGGTCCTGACCCTAATACGACATCCAGTTGGGGATCGGCATCGCGGCTCCTTCGAACTCGATGGGTATGATCGGGCCGATAGCCTTCATCCCACTATTCATCCGCGAGGGAATGCGTGCCGTCAGGTGGATGACCAAGCGGCCTTGTGGCATCGAGGGTGCCACCATCTTGCTTACGCTGATGCCCAGTTCGGACAGTTCCCGCTCGGTCAGGTTCTGTGATCGAAATCTCAGGCCACCTCGCTTCTTCAGCTCAAGTTCGAACCTCTTCATCACGTATCCATTTGCGGACCTCGTCCATCCGATGCGGATCAGGGCGCTTTCGCGCTTCAGGTCCTCTGTCGCCGCCTCGATCAGATCGGCCGGAGGGGACCAGGGAGACGTGCCGAATCGACATGTAAGGAAGATCTCCGAAGGTCTGCCGGTTCGGAGGCCTCGACCGCCGTATCCATCCGGTCCCGTGTCCCGCCACACGCAGAAGTACGCCGCGGGGTTCAGACGACGTGGCGAACCATCGAGCCGCTTCGTTCCGACGTCCGTTTCACCAGAACTCTGGGTAGGTTTAACATCGTATGCGTGGAGGGTGTGGCGACCATTCGCTTCGTAGGTCAGCGTGGCGCGATGCCCGTCGCTTGCGGCCAGTGTCGCCGCCGCGACGAGCGGCAGAATGATCGGTGATGCACGGTTCACGCAGGTCCTCCGCTTCTGAGCGATCAGTTTCGTAGCAAGCTGACGTGAAGATTTTATCGAGCGTCGCTCGGCTTGGTCGGTTTCGCGACGACGATCAATCGCAGCTGGTCCTGAGCAAGGGCAATGAGAAACTAACCGCGTGAAGGATCGGCTCGTCTGCTCGCATGGCATGACGGCACGTGTTCAACGGCGTCCGCGTTACCGCTTTCTTTGTCGAAGAGGCGATCGCCTCGGCTGATTCACGGGCCGCAGGGCCAGGTACGGCCCGAGCCGGTGCAGAAGAGCAGGCGCGGCTGACTGATCCGGATCGAGGTGGCCGACTCCGTCATGAACACGTCGTTCGTGACGTCGATGATCGTCATCTCGCTTGAGAGCATCGGATGCTCGATCAGGTCGGTGATAGGTCGGCCTTTGCAGGTCGCGAGCGTGGCCGCGGGTAGCGTGACGCAAACCCGCACCGTATCTCGGTTCCACGAGAGGTCGGAGGCGGGATCGTGTCCGTGGGATCGGAATGCGCCGTCGTGCGCGAACACGGTCACGTTGAGCGGGTGCTTCGGCCATCCGGATCCAGCCAGCGAGCGGAGCCAAGCCTGCGGATCGGCGAACGTCGACACGGCGGCGAGCGTGAGCATGTCGATGGAGCCGCTCGCTCCTGCGACGTCGAACGCGCGTCTCGCGGCATAGCGGGGAGCCATGTCCTCGCTCCATCGGCCGACCCGGTCATCAAACGTGTCGAGATCATCAACCGGAATGTCGTCGATCTTACCTCGAAGTTGGGTGTCGAGGCCTTCGAGCCTGACCCTGACGCTCGGCTCCGAGACCTTCGTGCGTCGCTCCGCAGTCAGCTGGATGTCGATCAGCCGTCCCGAGTTCCCGTCGTCGGCGCGCCGCGACAGGATCCTGCGGGCTCTGAGACGCAGATCGTGCAGGGTGTCCGAGAGGTTCTCCGATCCCAGGTTGAGATAGGAGATGATCGACGCCGCGGCCTCGTCCGCCGCCAGAGGCGCCATCCAGAACGGGAACCCCTCTTCCTCGATGTCCTCGGTGAAGCCGTGAAAGGTGCGGAGCACGACGCCCGGGGCGAGTTCGAAGTGGATCTGGTAGACGTACACGTCCGCGTCGGTCTCGCAGGTCGCGGCGCCCAGCATGCGCGGCACGCGCTCGCCGCGTTGCCGGAACGACGCGCCGATCCGGCCGTGGATCAGGCGAACGTCCTCGCGAACGAGGTCGAGCCCCCCAGTCGTCTTCCAATTCCTCATCTTCTCTCTCCGATCACCGCGTCGCTCGATCGTCTCGGATCGGGCGACGTGAGCTCCGTGCTCTTCGACGTTCGCCGCCGAGCGGTCGCGAGGCGTCGCGCTGACCGGATGCGCCTCTCGACCTCTGGTTCTAGGTTGGAAGAGCCTCCGGGAGAAATCAGCCCCGTCCGCGTCGTCCAGGTCGCTCGGGCGTGAGGGCCATCCTGTTCGGCTATGGTTCGCAGCGCTCGCCCGGGACGGGTGACGTGATCGCTCCATCGAGCGAGAACGTTGTTCGATGAAGCGGTGGTGGCGTTTCCTCGCGGACGTGGGGCGGCTGGAATGCCGAAGGCGGGACGTGGGTACGCCAGTCCAACGCGGCGCGCTGTCCGTTCAATCGAGCCATGTTCGAAGGGGCGTGAGGACGAAGGCGTCTTCGCCGTGAAACCTTGACCTGGCGGGCGGCCGGCCGATCTTCAGGGCTGGTGCGGCTCCTCCGTCGCCATCGCTCCGCGATCCGCCGCGTGGTCGAGATAAGAGGCCAGTCGCTTCACCGTGTCGACCCGCGCTCGGTACGTCACCGTCCTGCCGCTCTTAGTCGATGAGACAAGCCCGGCCCGCGACATGATCGCGAGGTGGGGGGACATGAGGTTGCGCGCGATGCCGAGCGCGTCGGCGAGTTCGCTCGACGCGAGGCCGCCCGGCAGCGCTTCGACCAGGATCTGGTAGGCGACCAGTCGCGTCGGTTGAGCGAGCGCGCTCATCGTCTGTATCGCCGTCATCTTTTCCACGCTCCCACTCTAGGTGGACGCGCTCGTCCCGCAAGGCCGCGCGAGAACGAGCCGGTGCGGCGCCACAATAATTCAACTATACAACGATAGTTGAATAATGCGGTGATCTCCCCACATTGGTCGAGCCGGCGCTCCGTCGCCAAGCTTCGGCACTCGATCACGGCGACGATCGGAGATGTGACATGGAAGCCATCACGACCCTGACCAAAACCTTCGAAGCGCCTTCGAGCGTGAGCCTCGCATACGGCTACGTCGATCCGCTGGCCGACGACGCCCCCGGAGACGACGTCGTCGTCACCACACGCAGGGCGATCGGTCGCGTCGCGCTTGTTGCCTCGGAGGCGGCGTCCCGATTTCAGCGCGAGCGGGTGAGCCATGACGCGATGAGCTGGCTGTTCGCGCCGCGCGAGCTGTTCGGCGGCGCCTGCGCGATCGACGCCTGTCTCGATCGTGACGCGTGCTTGCGCGGCGTGCTCGTCCACGGACTGTCTCTCGATCTCGACGTCGCGCCCGAAATCGTCGACGCGCTGACAGCCGAGGATGATGACGAGGACCGGACCGATGGGGACGAGGAAGGCTATGGGGACTCCGCGGAGCCAGGAGCGCTCCGCCTCTTCACCGCGATGATCGCCGCGTACGACGGCTTCGAGACGATGCACGCGTTCCACGCCTCGTTCGCCACCGAACCCGCTGAGGTGGCGGGACGACTCTACTGCCGCATGGGCGCGGCGATGGCGAACGCCCGGATCGTCGAGGGCTTCGATCCGTCCGACCCGTTGGTCCTCGCTCTGGTGTCGAACGCGATGGCCGATCTGCTCTCGATGGTCGCGGCGGACCCGAGATCGGATCTGGCGGCGGGGCTCGACGTGAACATCGAGCAGCGCTTCCACTCCGGCTGACGCCTCGGCGCGACCGCCCGACCTCAATCACATCGCTGGAGAACGATCATGCGTGACGTCTCGTGCGCGCCCGGCGAGGTGCGTGCCGTGAACGACGAGGCCGACGTGTGTGTGCTGCACCGTCTCGACGTGCGCGAAGGGCATACCGGCCTCGGTCGGAAGGACGGCACCCGCATCGGCGTCGTGCTCGACGTCGAGACCACCGGCATCGGCAACGACGACGTGATCATCGAGCTGGCGCTGCGTCGCTTCCGCTACGACCCCGACGGGGTGATCGTGGCGATCGACAAGCCCTACTCGTGGTTGGAGGATCCCGGTCGCGTGCTGCCCGAGGACATCATGCGCCTGACCGGAATCACCGACGCCGATCTGGCCGGGCGGACGATCGACGACGAGGAGGCGATCCGTCTGCTGTGCTCCGCCACATTCGTCTGCGCGCACAACGCGCGCTTCGATCGTGGACACGTGGAGCGGCGCATGCCGGAGATGGCCGGGCTCGCCTGGGCGTGCTCCTGCAACGACGTCGACTGGCGGGCGCACGGCTTCGATGGTCGCTCGCTCGGCTGGCTCCTCGCGCAGGTGGGCTGGTTCCACGACGCGCACCGCGCCGGGGACGACGTCGACGCGGTGATCGAGCTGCTCCGGCACCGGTGCGAGGACGGATCCACGGTCCTCGCCGAGATGCTCGCGACCGCCTCCGCTCCGTCGTGGCGCTTCGAGGCGGTCGGCGCCGCCTTCGAGCTGAAGGATGCGCTGCGCCTGCGCGGATACCGTTGGGATCCGACGCGCAAGGCGTGGTGGCGCGAGGTGCCGGACGCGCGACGCGTCGAAGAGGAGTGGTGGCTGTCCGGGCACGTCTACTCCGCTGACGCCAATCCCAAGGCGCTCGGTCCGCGGGTCGAACGCGTCACCTGGCACGAACGCTACGCGTGACGTGCCTACCAGGCGAACCGTGCGGACGGTGACCGGTCCGCTCCATTGATAAGAAAGCGAAAGGAAAGCGACATGAAGGACAGGAAGAAGAATTCGCTCACCTCCTCCTCGAAGGCGCTCGCGGTCACCGACCCTCGCGCCGCCATCCTGCGAGCGGGCGGTGCCGTCTCGCGTCTGGGTTCGCTCGATGCCGCGCAGGTCGACCGCGAAGCCGACGTGGTGCGCGTTCGCGACGCTGAATACGTCACGCGAGAGGGGGTGGTCGTCGCCGACGAGGTCTACTTCGCGCGGGATGCGAAGCCGACCACGGACGGACCGTGGCTGGGCGAGGCCGACAAGGTGGCCTGGCGCGATCCGGAGACCGGCTACGACTGCATCGTGCTGCGACACGAGAGCGACGGCACGCTCGGTGGCTACGTCGGCGTTCCGCACGGACATCCGCTCTGGGGCTTTGGCGCGGACGCGATCCCGTCGGGGCTCGACATCGACGTGCACGGCGGGGTCACCTACGCGCGCATCTGCGCCGAGAGACCCGCGTCCGCTCCGAGGCGACTGGCGGTCGAGGCTCGTCGGATCTGCCACGCGCACGGAGCGCGCCCGCGCACCCAGCCCGTCGGCGCGGCGGATCGGGACGCATGGTGGTTCGGCTTTCGTTGCGACCTGGTGCACGACGTCATCCCCGGTCCGCGCGATCACGGCCGACGCCGGGCGCTGGAGGCGGAGGTCGGCGCGATCTACCGCGACGACGCCTACGTGATCGCCGAAGTGGGCGTGTTCGCCGCGCAGCTCCGCGCGGTCGCAGACGGCGAGGAGGTGGAGCCCCGCTCCGATCCGCCGCCGCCCGCGGCACTCGATCCGAAGCGGGGATCGTGAGGATGGCGTTCGCCTACGACCCGAACCTGCCCTGGGGCTGGTGGCTGATCCGTTCCGGCTCGATGTTCGAGGATGCGGACGGACGGCGCTGGGATAGCGTGCGCGAGGCGTTCTGGCACGGGCGCCTGCGCTTCCCGGTCACGTCGTCGACGGACGAGCAGCTCGAACTGCTGCTTCGGCTGCTGCTCTCGATCGAATATCGCCTTCGGCCCGGTAGGGAGCGGGCGTTCGGGTTCTTCCACGGCGACCTCGTGCTCGAGCGCTTCTACATGAGCTGGCTGGCCTCCGTGGGGCTGCTGGGTTCGGGCGAGCCGACCGACTTCGATGGGCGAGACAGCCCCATGTCCGCCTTCCTCAGTCCGGAGGGCCGCGCAGCCATGCTGATGCTGCAGGCGACGCGCGAGCCCGCCTGGGTCGATCTGCCGGCGTCGGAACTGCTTGATGCGATCGCCGCCGCGCGTCGCGACGATGCGGACGAGGCACGCGAGCGGGCGATCATGGCGTTCGAGACCTCGGTACGCCGACTACCGAACGTGTTTGAACGCGCTCGGATCGGCAGCCGGCACATGGTGACGCTAACGGGTCACCTGGTCGATGCTCGCATGCCGACGCGTTCGCGCATGTGGAGCCTGTCCTTCGGGGACGAGCGCGCCCGCGACGACTTCTTCGCCTGGCTGGACGAGCGCGTCGCCTCGTGGGAGGATTGGGGTCGTCTCGCCTACGATAGGGGTGCCGCCGCGCTGACCGATCACCTGCTGGCGCTGTTCGTCGTCGCGTCCGGAGGACGATCGTGAGGAGGCGCGATAGCGACGGTATCGATCTGAAGATAGGCGACCTCGACGGGTTCCCGGATGCTCCGACGGCTCGGGACCGTGCGCGGCTGCTCCAGGCGCGACGCCGCCGAGTCGAAAGCTCGAGCTCGGCGTCCGACGCGATCCGCTTGGTCGCTCTGCGCAACGAACTCTCGATGACTATCCGCTCGATCTCCCCGCTTGCGCTGGTCGCGCTAGAGATGGAGGGGGCCTGCGTGAACGATCTCGTGTACGGGCTTCGACCGCGGTCGTCGGGTTGGCCCGGCGTGTCGCCTGATCGGTGGCGGCGCAAGCAATCGCCCAGTGACGACTTCCGTCGCCTCGTCGAGGACGATCACGGACTGCTTCCGCCCTGCTTGCTCTCCATGCGTTTTCCCGGGCCGCGGGGTCGCGCCGCCCTCTACCTGGCGGATCATTCGGTTGAGCTCTTCATGACCATCGGGCCGACGGAGATCATCACTCGACACGGTCTCGCTCAGGTGTGGCTCGGCTCCGAGGTTCCGGTTGCCATTCTGACGGGAATGGTTGGCCGAAGGCTTCGCGATCTGGTGGCGCATCGTCTGACCGAGACGCTCGATCTCGTCGTGGTCGCGAGCAGGGCGTCGACGTCGAAGCGTTGCGGTCCGCTGCTCGTCGTCTCTTCGGGGTCTCAACCGTATTCCGTTCCCTGGCCTTGTCGGCCACTCAGCTTCGGCCCGTCGGCAACCGCACTACCTACTATGAGACGCCATGCCACCGTGGTCGCCCACGGAGATGCCGATTCGGTCGGTGATCGCGCGCCTTGGATCGGTTGACGCTTAAATGGCCTCCATGCCGTCAGTCGGTGTGCGACCATTTGAACGCCGGCATCCTGCGAAACCACCCGTATCCTGCCGACAACCGGCGGTGCGGTCTTTTCTAGGAGGGCGACGCCTCCATCGTTGGTTACAGTCGCAGCAAGCACCTGAAGCGCCGCATCGGATCGCTCGGAGCTTCCCGCAAAGACACCGAACGCCGGGTGGTATCGCCGAACCTCGCCAGCGCCGAGCGCGAACGCGGCATAACCTCCCGTAAGGGCGGATCACGCTGGCCAGTCTCGCGGATGAGGTGTCTCCATGCTGGTGCCGCTAGCTCAGTCACCAAGGAGCCGTGGACATTAGTCGGGCCATCCCAAGCGACGAGCGACGCCAGGATGCGTCGTACGGAGACCGCTTGATCAGATGATAGAACCGGCTTGGAATGGTTGGGGGAAGTGAAGCTATGTTGAAATCCGCGTTTATCAGAGTGGCCGTCGGTCTTGACGGACGCACCATAGCCGAGCGCAACGCGGTCGCGGTCTGCGTCAGCGGCCCCGCCACTTCGCTCAAACGATCCGGCGTTTTCGGCCGCGACCGCCTGCTGAGTGAACGGCGACTCTCTGCGTCACGGCGCTCCGAACCGGACGTGCGGCATCGACCCAAAACGCTTCTGCGCAAAGCGCCATTCGGCCGCCGGCGCCGCAGCGAACCAACTGATCGGCGCTCGGCGAGTCCGGATGGATGGCGTCAGGGATCGGCGCGCGGCGCGAAATGGCCTTCAACTCGGCGCACGCCGTGCCCGTCCCGCCTCACCTACGGCAAGCGCCCCGTCCCCGCGCGGCGCTTGCCAGGTGCTTGCCAGCCTCGGAACGGCCCTTCGAAGCCCTCCGATAACCTGTTGAAAAATGGTGCTGCCGGTGAGGATTGAACTCACGACCTCAGCCTTACCAAGGATGCGCTCTACCACTGAGCTACGGCAGCACTCGCGCCAAGTCGGCGACGGGAGGGCGCCTAAGAGCGGTTCGGCGCGCGATTGTCAAGGCGTGATCGGCGCTTTAGCGCGATTGCATGACCCGGCCCGCTTCATGACCAAGCTTGACGATCGCGCCGCCCGACTGGCGGAACAGCTGCGCGCCAACCTGCGCCGCCGCAAGGCGCAGGCGCGCGCGAGCCGTGACGACGCGGATGCGTCCGCAACGCCAACTGAGCCGCGCCGCACGCCCGAGTAGCGGCGGCGCGGACAGGTCACGCGGCGATCGGGGCGCATTTCTCCACCAGCCATGCGCGGTCCTCCGCCGGTAGAACGGGGCCGAGCGTGTCAGCCACCCGCGCGTGATAGGCGTCGAGCCAGGTACGTTCCTCGACCGACAGCAGCGCGGCATCGATCAGGTCGCGCTCGATCGGCGCCAGCGTCAGCGTCTCAAACGCGAGCATCGTCGCCTCGCCACCGGGAAGGTCGCGTTCGACAACCAGCAGCAGGTTTTCGATGCGGATACCGTACTCGCCCGCCTTGTAATAACCGGGTTCGTTCGACAGGATCATGCCGGCGCGTAGCGGCTCCTGCGGGCCGCCACCGGGATAGCTGGGCTTGGCGATCCGCGCCGGACCCTCGTGCACCGCCAGGAAGCTGCCGACCCCGTGCCCGGTGCCGTGCGCGAAATCCAACCCCGCGGCCCAGAGCGGCAGGCGCGCGAGCGCGTCGAGCTGCTGGCCGCTAGTGCCCGGCGGGAAGGTCGCGGTGGCGAGCGCGATATGGCCTTTCAGCACCCGGGTGTAGCGGTCGCGCATTTCGGGCGTCGGCGCGCCCACGGGCACGACGCGGGTCACGTCGGTGGTCCCGTCGACATACTGGCCGCCTGAATCGATCAGGTACAGCTGCCCCGGCTCGATCCTGAGGTTAGACTCCTCCGTCACGTGATAATGCGGGATCGCGCCGTGCGGGCCGGTCGCGGAGATGGCGTCGAACGACAGGTCGCGGAGTTGACCGCCTTCCTCGCGGAACTGCTGCAACCGTGCGGCGGCGGACAATTCGGTCTGCCCACCACCCGGCGCCTCCGCCGCGATCCAGCGCAGGAAACGCGTCAGCGCGGCGCCGTCGCGCAGGCTGGCGGCACGGTGGCCCGCGATCTCGGCCGCATTCTTGGTCGCTTTCGGGATGATCGTCGGATCGCGGAGCGACACCGCCGTGCCGCCGCCCGCCTCGACCGCGTCGAAGATCGCCGACACTGCGAGTGCGGGATCGACCGCGACGCGCTTGCCCGCGAAGCGCGCGAGCGCGGGGGCGAAATCGGTGCGATCGTGGACGCGAACCGCATTGCCCAGGTGCTGGTGCACCGCGTCGGTCATCTTCTCGGGCGCGACGAACAGGTCCGCGGTGCCGTCTGCGCCGACGATCGTGTAGGCGAGCGCGACCGGCGTGCGCGATACGTCCTCGCCCCGAACATTGAGCAGCCAGGCGGTCGAGTCGAGCGCGGGGATCACCACCGCGTCGGCACCAACCTCGCCGAGCCAATCAGCAACGCGCGCGCGCTTCGCGGCCGAGCTTTCCCCGGCATGGTCGTCGGTGTGGACGGCTAACGGCGCGAGCGAGGGCGCCGGGCGATCGTCCCACACCGCGTCGATCGGATTGGATTCGACTGCGACGAGCGTCGCACCCTTGGCGGACAGCGCCGCGCGAGTCTGCTCCACCCAAGCGCGTGTGTGGAGCCACGGATCGTAGCCGACGCGCGCACCTTCGCCGACGTTTGCGGCCAGCCATTCGGCGACATTGTTCTCCGGCACCGCGACATATTGCCAGTCCTCGGCCGATACCTGCTCGCGCACCTGGATGGTGTAGCGTCCGTCGGTGAAGATCGCCGCCGTGTCCGGCAGCACCGCCGCTGCCCCCGCCGACCCGCCGAACCCCGTCAGCCAGCCGAGCCGCTGCGCGTAACCGCCGACATATTCGCTCATATATTCGTCGGTCAACGGCACGACGAAGCCGTCGAGGTGCTGGCGGGCGAGCTCGTCGCGCAAGGAGGCGAGGCGGGCGGAGTGGGTCGACATGGATATTCACCGGATGCTGCGGGTTGATAGACGACCATGTGCCAGAGCAAACCCTGTCGCGCCAACCCGGCAGCGTCGAACGGGCGTCGCGCCGCCGGGCTTGACCGCGTGAAAGCGCCTCTGTCATCATGCCGTCATCCCCGCTCGCCACAGCGGGCACGAGCGATGACTAGGGGGATCTGACGTGTTCCATCCCGATCTGATGCGCCATCCGGACTCCTGCCCGACGCTGGTGCTGAACGCCGATTATACGCCGCTGTCTTATTATCCCCTGAGCATCTGGCCGTGGCAGACCGCGATCAAGGCGGTGTTCCTCGACCGTGTCGATATCGTCGCGCATTACGAGCGCGAGGTGCACAGCCCCACTCACACGATCAAGCTGCCCTCGGTCATCGCCTTGAAGCAGTTCGTCCGGCCGTCGCAATTCCCCGCCTTCACGCGCTTCAACCTGTTTTTGCGCGACAAGTTCGAGTGCCAATATTGCGGTCACGGGCGCGACCTGACGTTCGATCACGTCATCCCGCGCGCGCAAGGCGGGCGCACGACGTGGGAGAATGTCGTCACCGCCTGCTCGCCCTGCAACCTGAAGAAAGGTGGCCGCACGCCGAAGCAGGCGCACATGCCGCTGTTCCTGGAGCCGATCCGCCCGACCAGCTGGCAGTTGCAGGAGCATGGCCGGCGCTTCCCCCCCAATTATCTGCACGCGACGTGGCGCGATTGGCTCTATTGGGACGTTGAGCTCGAGGCCTGACGCGATCTGGTCGGGTTTCGAGGTCGATCAAAAGGGGACGTGATGCGGTTGTTGCTGGTTGGCGGGTGCGCGCTCGCGCTGGTGGCCTGTTCGGGCAAGTCGGCGGACGAGAAGGCAATGCAGAACGCCGAACTCGCGAACTACACCCCGCCCTTCGTCATGTCGCGGCTCGACTTCGGCGGCGTGATCGAGCGGCGTTTTCGTCGGCTCGACGCCAACAGCGACGACAGGCTGGAACCGAGCGAGATCTCGCCGCGCCGCCGCGACTTCGTGATGCAGTTTGACACGAACAAGGACGGGTTCATCAGTTCCGATGAGTGGAGCCGCGGGATGCTCGCCTGGTTCGACCGGCAGGACCTGAATCACGACGGCACCGTCACGAGCGACGAGCGTGAGCGCGCGCGTGAACTGAACGACGCCGACCTGCCCACACCCGATGACGAGCCCGCGAACAACAGCACGGCTGCTGCGGCGGGCTAAAGCTGGGGTAAACACCGGCGACGGCGATCGGTGGTTGACCGCGTCGGTGGTGCGACGCAGCATGGCGGCATGACCCTGCCTCCGATCACCAACAACCCCGACGTGCGCTATCTCGGTCGCGTGCTCGGCGACGTTATTCGCGCCTACGGAGGCGAGAAATTGTACGAGCGGACGGAGGCGATCCGATCCGCCTCGGTCGAGCGGCATCGCGGCGGCGACGCGTCGCCCGACGCCGAGCTAGGTGCGCTCGACCTCGACGAGACGCTCGACTTCGTGCGCGGGTTCATGCTGTTCTCGATGCTCGCCAATCTGGCCGAGGACCGGCAGGGGTTCGCCGCGGAGAAAGGCGCCGACATGGCCGCCGCGCTGGAGCGGCTGGCGGGTGAGGGGATCGACCGCGACGCGGTGATCGCGCTGCTCGACCACGCGCTCGTCGCGCCCGTGCTGACCGCGCACCCGACCGAAGTGCGGCGCAAGAGCATGATCGACCACCGCAACCGGATCGCGCAGCTGATGGCGATGCGCGACCGCGGCGCCGAGGTGACACCCGAGGGCGATCTGGTTGACGAGGCGATCGTGCGGCAGGTCGCATTGCTGTGGCAGACGCGCGTCCTCCGGCGCGAACGGCTCTACGTGGTCGACGAAGTCGAAACCGCGCTCAGTTACCTGCGCGACGTGTTCCTGCCGGTCATCCCCGCGCTCTACCAGCGCTGGGACCGCGCGCTGGGCACGCGCGTGCCGTCGTTCCTGCGCCCGGGAAGCTGGATCGGCGGCGACCGCGACGGCAATCCGTTCGTCACTGCGGACTCGCTTCGCACCGCGCTCGCACGCGCGTCGGAGGCGGTGCTGGGCTTCTACCTCGAACAGCTGCACGCCATGGGGCAGGAGCTGTCGATCTCGACCAATCACGCCGCGGTCGATGGCGAGGTCGCGCGACTGGCCGAGGCGAGCGGCGACGTGGCCGAGAGCCGCAGCGACGAGCCTTATCGCCGCGCGCTATCGGGCATCTACGCGCGCACCGCAGCAACCTTTGCCAAGCTGGTCGGCAAGCCTGCGCCGCGGCCGGGTGCGCTCAAGGGCGAACCTTACGGCGATCCCGCTGCCCTGCGCGCCGATCTGGTCGCGATTGCGCGCCCGCTGGCGCATGGCGGTGACGGGCTGCTCGGCACCGGCGGCGCGATCGGGCGACTGATCCGCGCAGTCGACGTGTTCGGCTTTCATCTGGCGACCCTCGACCTGCGGCAGAACAGCGCGGTGCACGAGCGCGTCGTGGCGGAGATGCTGCGCGTCGCTGGCGTGTGCGACGACTATGCGACGCTTGACGAGGATGAGCGCGTTGCGCTGCTCAGGCGCGAACTCGCCAGTCCGCGCCCGCTCACCTCGCGCTTCGCCGATTACTCGGACGAGACCGCGGGCGAACTCGCGATCGTTCAGGCCGCGGCGGACGCGCACCGAGCCTACGGACCGGCGTGCATCCGCCAGTACATCGTGTCGATGTGCACCTCGGTCAGCGACCTGCTCGAGGTTCACCTGCTGCTCAAGGAAGTCGGGCTCTACCGGCCGGGCGATCCGGCCACCGCCGACGTGATGGCGGTACCGTTGTTCGAGACGATCGGCGACCTGGAGGCCGCGCCGGCAGTAATGACCGCCTGGTTCGCCATTCCCGAGGTCGCCGCGATTGCCACCACGCGTGGCCATCAAGAGGTGATGATCGGCTATTCCGACAGCAACAAGGACGGCGGCTATCTGACCTCGACGTGGCAATTGTCGAAGGCGTCGACCGCGCTCAAGCCCGTGTTCGAGGCCGCGGGCGTCGGTATGCAGCTGTTCCACGGGCGCGGCGGCGCGGTCGGGCGCGGCGGCGGCTCGTCGTTCGCCGCGATCCGCGCGCAACCGCCGGGCACCGTGCAGGGCCGCATCCGCATCACCGAACAGGGTGAGGTGATCGCGGGCAAGTACGGCACGCGCGAGAGTGCGATGACCAATCTCGAGGCGATGGCGTCGGCGACCCTGCTCACCAGTCTCGAACCCGCGCCTTTGTCGAACAGCGAGAACGAGACGTTCGGCGCTGCGATGGACCGCATCTCCGACGCGGCGTTTCGCGCCTATCGCGGGCTGGTGTACGAGACCGAAGGATTCCGCACCTTCTTCCGCCAGATGACGCCGATTGCCGAGATCGCGGGATTGAAGATCGGCAGCCGTCCGGCCAGCCGCAAAAAGTCGGACGCGATCGAGGATCTGCGCGCGATTCCCTGGGTGTTCAGCTGGGCGCAGGCACGCGTGATGCTGCCGGGCTGGTACGGGGTCGGGCAGGCGCTCGGCCAGTTCGAAGACCGCGCGCTGCTCAAGGAGATGGCGGAGGCTTGGCCGCTGTTCGGCGCCACCCTCGCCAACATGGAGATGGTGCTGGCGAAGTCCGACATGGCGCTTGCCGCCCGCTACGCGGGGCTGGTCGAGGACGGTGCTTTGCGCGACCGCGTGTTCGGCCGCATCCGCGACGACTGGCACCTGACCCGCGACCAGTTGCTCGAGGTGACGAGCCAGGCGCGCTTGCTCGAGAAGCACCCCGCGCTCGACGCGTCGATCCGGTTGCGTCTGCCCTATATCGAGCCGCTCAACCTGCTCCAGATTGAGCTGATCAAGCGCAACCGCGCTGGCGAGGACGATGCGCGGGTGCGTGAGGGTATCCTGCTGTCGATCAACGCAATCGCGACCGCGCTGCGTAATTCTGGATGAGGCTGGCCTGTTCTCGGGTCAGCTCAGAAGGACGTGATCGGCTCGCCGCCGCTGGGTCGCGAACTTAACTGTTCGCCGGCTTCACGCCAGACCCAGCCCAAATGCCAGCGCCGCGCCGATGCCCAGCGTGCAGGCGGACAGCAGCAAGGTCGCGCCGAACTCCAGCTCGCTCCAGGCGCGACACACCCGGTGATCCCAGTGTTCCATTATCCTTCTCCCGGCGCGCTTCCCTTGTCGGTGATCGTCGCCAGTGCGGAAGGTTCTCCAATCGCCCGTGCGGGTCAAGACAGCCTTGCTGACGTGGAACCGCGCGCCGGCATCACCCCTCCAGGCTCTTCGACGCCTGCTCGAACAGGTCCTTCGACAGGCCGGGATGCGCGACGATACGCTCCAGCTCGGCCCGCATCAGCGCGGCGCGGGTCGGATCGAAGCGGCGCCAGCGCCCCAAGGGAGGCAGCAGCTTCGCCGCGGTCTGCGGGTTGAGCGCGTCGAGCGCGATCAGCTGGTCGGCGAGCCACCGATAGCCTGCACCACCCTTCGCGTGGAACGCGCGCTGGTTGACGCCGAACGCTCCGATCAGCGAGCGCGCGCGGTTTGGATTGGCGAGCGAGAAATCGGGGTGGCGCGCGAGCTCGTCGACCAGCGCGGGGGTATCGTCGGCGGAGGACAGCGCCTGCGTCTGGAACCACTTGTCGAGCACCAGCGAATTACCCTGGTACCGCTGGTAGAAGATGTCGAGCGCGGCGTCGCGCTCTTCTGAATGGCTACCGACGAGCGTGGTGAGCGCGCCCTGCCGATCGGTCATATTGTCGGCGTCGGCGAACTGCGCATAGGCGAGCTTTGCCGCGTCGTCCGCACCGGACGCCGCAATATAGCCGAGTGCGACGTTGCGCAGCCGCCGCCGGCCCTTGTCCTCGGGCGTATAGGCGTAGGCGCGGCCGCTGCCCGCCTCGTACGCGGTGCGCCAGCGCGCCTCCAACTCAAGCCCGAGATCGCGGCGCAGCGCCTCGCGCGCGGCGTGGATCGCGTCCGGGTCGACCGTCGACAATTGGTCGCCGACGAAGCTCTCCGACGGTAGCAGCACCGCTTCGGCGACGAACGCGGGGTCGAGTTCGGGATTGTCGAGTGTGTCGGCAACCGCGGCGATCACCGCGTCGTGATCGGCCTTGCCCTCGATCGTCGCGGCGACGAGCGTGTCGAGCATCAGCTGCTGCATCGCCTCATAGCGCGCGAACGGATCGTCGTCGTGGCGCGCGAGGAAAGCGAGATCGGCGGCGGTGCGGTCGCTCTCGATCACGACCGGCGCGGAGAAGCCGCGGTTGAGCGAGACGATCGGCCGCTCGGCAATCGTCTCGAACGTCACGCTGGCGCTCGCGTCCGACAGGATGACGAGCTGCTCCTCGGTGAGCGCATCCCCCGTCTCGGCACCGAACAGGCGTATCTTGAGCGGCAATACCTGCGGCAGTTTGTTCGACTGCCCCGGCGTGTCGGGCACCTTTTGCGCAAGGTTGACCGTCGCGCGGCCCGAACCCGGCTCGTGCTCCAGCGACACCGACACGCGCGGGGTACCTGCCTGGGAGTACCACAAGCGGAACTGCGACAGGTCGACCCCGCCCGCTTCCTCCATGCAGGCGACGTAATCCTCGCAGGTCGCCGCCGTGCCGTCGAAGCGGTCGAAATACAGGTCGGTTGCCGCGCGGAAGCGGTCCGGCCCCAGGATCGTCGCCATCATGCGGATCAGCTCCGCACCCTTGTTGTAGATCGTGGCGGTATAGAAATTGGAGATTTCAAGGTAGCTTTCCGGGCGGACCGGGTGCGCCAGCGGGCTTGCGTCCTCCGGGAATTGCCCGGCGCGCAGGCCGCGCACATCCTCGATCCGCTTGACCGCGGCCGAACCCTGGTCGGCCGAGAAGCCCTGGTCCCGGTAGACGGTGAAGCCTTCCTTCAAGGAAAGCTGGAACCAGTCGCGGCAGGTGATGCGGTTGCCCGACCAATTGTGGAAATATTCGTGCGCGACGACTGCCGCAATCGCGTCGTAATCGTAATCGGTGGCTGTGTCGGGATCGGCGAGGATGTAGCGGCTGTTGAAGATGTTCAGCCCCTTGTTCTCCATCGCGCCGAAGTTGAAGTCGTCGACCGCAACGATGTTGAACACGTCGAGGTCATATTCGCGGCCGTAGACGCGCTCGTCCCACGCCATCGACAGCTTCAATGCGTGGAGCGCATGGTCGGTCTTGGCGAGGTCCGCCTCGCGCACCCAGATGCCGAGTTCGACCGTGCGGCCCGAGCGCGTGGTGAACGTGCCGCGGTTGACCGCCAGATCGCCCGCGACCAACGCGAACAGATAGGATGACTTGGGGAATGGATCGTGCCACTCGGCCCAGTGGTTGCCGTCGTCGTTATCGCCCTGCGCCACCGGATCGCCGTTGGCGAGCAGCACGGGAAAGCGCGCCTTGTCCGCGGTCATCCGCACCGAATAGGTCGACAGAACGTCGGGGCGGTCGGGAAAATAGGTGATGCGCCGAAATCCTTCCGCCTCGCACTGCGTGCACAGGTTGCCGCCGCTCGCGTATAATCCCATCAGCTGCGTGTTGCGCTCGGGCGCGATCTCGACCTCGGTCTCGATCACGTGGGCGTCGCCGGGCAGGGGAAGGACGAGCTGCTCGCCCTCGATACGCCAGTCGTTGACCGACACGCCGTCGACCGCCACCGACACGATCCGCTGTCCCGCACCATCGAGCCGCAGCGGCAGGTCGTGCGCACCCGATCGCTCGACCGACAGCCGCGCGCGCACGCGCGTCACCGCGGGATCGAGCGCGAAGTCGAGCGTGGTCGTCGGCACCGTCCAGGCGGGGGCGGTGTAATCCTCGCGCCGGATCACCGCAGGTGCGGACGGGGCAGGGGTCAAGGCGGCGTGCGTGGCGTCGAGCATGACGGTTCCTATCATCGGCGGACGCCAAGGTTCCATAGCCAAGCCATGGATGCCGCGATCTCCTTGGCCCTCCGGCAGCGGGGTTGCGCGCCCGTGGCGGGCTGCTAGGCCCGATCGTGAGAACAAGGAGAGCGAAAAATCGTGAAGCGTTTGCTGGCGGTTGCGTCACTGGTCCTGCTGCTGGGTGCTGCCCCGTCACCCGAGAATGCGCCCGCGCCGCGCGCCGCGGAGGAAGCCGCGATCCGCGCGCACGTTGCTTATCTCGCCTCCGACGCGCTCGCCGGGCGTGAGGCGGGCAGCGCGGGGTTCGACACCGCCGCTGCTTATGTCGCGCAGCAATTCGCCGCTGCCGGGCTCAAGCCGGGGGCGGACGGCGCGTATTTGCAACGCGTGCCTTTGATGAAATACCAGGTTGCGGGAGACGCCGCCGCAGCGATCAACGGCGTCGCGCTCACGCCGGGTGAGGACTTCGTCGCGACGGCGAATCCGCAGGCTGCGCGCACCGACGTGTCGGCGCGCGTAGTGTTCGTCGGGCAGGGCGTCTCTGCTCCCGCGCGCGGCCACGACGATTACGCGAAGGTTGACGCGCGCGGCGCGATCGTCGCGCTGGTCGGCGGCGCGCCCGCCGACATGCAGAGCGAGGAGCACGCCTATTTCGCCAGCATCCGAACAAAGCTGCAGGCGGCCGCCGCGCATGGTGCGATCGGCGCGGTGCTGCTGACGGGCGGCGCGAGAAGGGCGCGACCGGTCCGCGCGGGTGGGGTGCAATACGGCTGGGCGACGCCCGAGGGTACCGCCTTCGCGCCCGGCGTGCCGCTGCTGGCGAACTTCACCGATGCCGGCGCGACCAAGCTGTTCGCGGGCGCGGGCACGACCTGGGACCAGGCGCGCGCCGAGGTGAACGGCAAGCAGGCGTTCCCGCCCGCCGTGCTCAAGACCACGCTGCGCATCCAGAGCGCGACGCAGTTCACGCCCGTAGCCTCATCCAACGTCGTCGGCGTGCTGCCCGGCACCGATCCCGCGCGGTCGAACGAGGTGGTCGTGCTCTCCGCACACCTCGACCACATCGGTATCAGCAAGAAACCGAACGCGAACGGCGACGCGATCAACAACGGCGCGCTCGACGACGCGATCGGGATCGCCAGCCTGATCGAGGAAGCGCGCCGTTTCCAGCGCGCAGGCGCCGGCAAGCGGACGATCGTGTTCCTGGCGGTGACGGCCGAGGAAAAGGGGCTGGTCGGCAGCGACTATTTCGTGCGGCATCGGCCCAAGGGGCTGGAGAATATCGTTGCCGACGTGAACCTCGACATGCCGGTGCTGACCTACGCATTCAGCGACGTGGTCGCGTTCGGCGGCGACCGCTCGACGCTCGGCCCCGTGATTGCGCGCGCGGCGAAGGGGGCGGGTGTCGTCACCTCGCCCGATCCAATTCCCGAGCAGACGATCTTCACGCGATCGGACCATTTCCGCTTCGTCGAGGCGGGCGTGCCGTCCGTCTTTCTGTGGCCGGGGCTGAAGGCCGAGGGCGCGCGCGCCGCGTTCGAGGACTTCATGAAGAACCGCTACCACCAGCCGGGCGATGAAATCGACGCCGGCATCCTGTGGGATCAGGCGGTGCGCTTCGTCGACATCAACTATGCGATTGCGCGCGACATCGCTGACGCGCCCGCGAAGCCGGTGTGGAACAAGGGCGACTATTTCGGCACCGCCTTCAAGGGCCCGATGGCGAACTGATGTTCGTCTTCGGCCTGGGCTATGCCGCGCGGGCGATCGTTGCGGCGGCGGGTGGCGTCGCGGTCGGCACCACGCGCGACGGTCGTGACGGCACGCTTCCGTACGACGACGCAGCCGCGGTGAGGGCGGCATTGGCGGCGAGCGAGCGCGTGCTGGTGTCGATCCCGCCCGACGCGCAGGGCGATCCGGTGCTGCGCGATTATGCCGACCAGCTGTCGGGCAAATGGGTCGGCTATCTCTCCTCCACCGGCGTCTACGGCGACGCGGGCGGTGGCTGGGTCGACGAGAGCGCGCCTGCGAACCGCGGACGCCGCCCGCTGCGCAACGCCGCCGACGCCGCCTGGCTCGCGCACGGCGCGCACGTGTTCCGCCTGCCCGGCATCTACGGCCCCGGCCGCTCCGCGCTCGACCGCGTGGCGGCGGGTGAGGCGCATCGCACCGGCATCACCGATCAGGTGTTCAGCCGCGTCCACGTCGATGACATCGCGGCGGGCGTCGTCGCCGCGTTCGCTGCGCCGCCGGGTGCGTACAATCTCGCGGACGACGAACCCGCCAGCCAGGATGCGGTGGTCGAGTACGCTGCTGATCTGCTCGGCCTGGCACCGCCGCCGTTCGCCTCGCTCGATGCGCTGTCGCCGATGGCGCGCGGCTTCTACGCCGAGAACCGGCGCGTCGCGAATGGCAAGGCGAAGCGCGTGCTCGGCTGGCGCCCGCGCTACCCGACCTACCGGTTCGGCCTGCGCGCGGTCAGCGCGATGACCAGCCCGACCCCCGCGAGTACACCGCCCGCCGCCGCCAATATCGACCAGCGGTAACCCTCGAACACCGTCGACAGCAGCATGGCGATCACCGGCACGATCACGCTGTTGTACGCCGCCTTAGCCGGGCCGATTGTGCGGATGATGCGGAAATATAGCGTGAACGCGAGTGCCGAGGCGGCGAGCCCGAGGTACAGCACGCCCGCGATATAGCTGGGCCGGGGATCGAACACCGGCGCGCCAACGGTCGCCAGCGCGAAGGCGGCGTCCATCGCGGCACCCAGCAGCATCGCGACCGCCAGCATCGGGATCATCGGATAGCGCGCCGCGGTCTTTGTCGCCTGCATGACGTTCGCGACCGAGGCCGACAGGATCGCGCAGCCCGTCAGCGCGATGCCGATCAGCGCCTCACCCGCGCCGTTCGGGTTGCTGCGCGCCTCCTGAATGAACAAGAGCGCGACCCCCGCCATCGCCACCGCTGAGCCAAGAAGCAGCTGCCGTCCCATCCGCTGTCCGAGGAAGATGCGCGCGAACACGGCATTGGGCACCAGCAGCAGCGCGAACACGACCGAGACGAGGCCCGAGGTGATGTGTTGCTCGGCGCGGTAGACGAAGTTGAAGTTGCACACGAACTGCGCCAGTCCCAGCACCCCTGCGAACAGCCAGCCGGTGCGATCGAACGACAGCCGCTCGCCCTTGGAGATCGCCACGACCGCGAGCGTCACCCCTGCCACTGCGAAACGATACGCGACCGACCAGCTCGGCGGCACCATCGCGCCCGACAGCTGATCGCGGATCACGATCCAGGTCGATCCCCAGATTAGCAGCACGATCGTGAACGGGATCAGCACGCTGGCGCGCGTGGACTGCGGGGGCGGGGCGGCGGACATGGAAGCGCGATTAACAGATCACGGCATGGAGGCCATGCTGAACCGCGGATAACGGGCGCATTCAGCCGCCGCTCAACGCGACTCGCGCAGAGATGCACGATCGGCGCGGCACCCTTGCCGCGCCGGAACAGTGGAGCAGGCAGATGCTGAAGACGCTTTCGATCGCCGCCGGAACGCTGGCGATGGCTGTTACCTCGTTCGCGCCGGTCGCGGCGCAGGCGCAGGGCTATTACCGCGGCTACGATGATCGCGGATACAGCCGGGCGGAGAACGACGATCGCTACCGCGACCATGAGCGGGCCTATGCGGACGCCGATCGTGACGGCTGGAACCAGGGGCCGCAATATTACGAGACCGATCGGCCGCGTCGCTATCGCCCGCGGACCTACCGCGATGCGCGCGATTATCGCTACACCGATCGCGGCTGCCAGAACGGCACTACCGGCACGATTGTCGGCGCGATCGCTGGTGGCCTTCTCGGCCGTGTGATCGATCGTCGCGGCGACCGCACGCTCGGCACCGTGCTGGGCGCGGGCGGCGGCGCGCTGGCGGGCAATGCGGTCGAGCGGTCGAACAACCCGGCCTACTGCCGCCGCTGATCGCGAAGGCCGGGTAGAGGAGGGCGAGCGATCGTCCTCCTACAGTGTCAAAGCGCCGCGATCGCCTCGGCAAGCGGGCGAATGTCGTCGGCGCTCTGGTCCCACGACACGACAAGCCTCGCCTCGCCCGCGCCCCAATCGTAGAAGTCGAATCCCTTGGCGCGTAGGCTCGCCGCTTCCTCGGCGGTGACGCGCAGGAATACCTCATTGCCATCGGCCGGGTGGATCAGCCGATCATCCGCTGCCGCCGCGATCAGTTGCGCGCCCGCGTTGCTCGCGCGCGCGCAATCGAGCCAGACGTCGTTGTCGAGCATCGCAAGGATTTGCGCGGCGAGATAGCGTCCCTTCGACAGCAGCAATCCGGCACGCTTGCGGCGGAACACCGTCGCGTCGGCCAGCTCCGGTCGGAAAAACACCAAGGCTTCCGCGTTCATGCCGCCGTTCTTGACGAAGCCGAACGACAGCACGTCGACCCCACCGCGCCACGTGAGATCAGCTGGGCTGGCCCCGGTTGCGACCACTGCATTCGCAAAGCGCGCGCCGTCCATGTGGAAGTGCAAGCCCCGCGCACGCGCCACCGCGCCGATCGCAGCGACCTCGCCCGCCGAATAGGCGAGGCCGTATTCGGTCTGGTTGGTGATCGAGATCGCGCTCGGCACCTGCTGGTGGATGTCGTAGCGCTGGACGTTCAGCACCGCCTCCAGCGTCTCGGGCGTCACCTTTGCGCCGTCGCCGTCCGCCAGCAGCAGCTTGGCGCCATGGGTGTAGAATTCGGGCGCGCCGCACTCGTCGTTCTGGATGTGCGCGTCGCGGTGACACACGACCGATCCGTGCGGTGGGCAGATCGCGGCGAGTGCGAGGCAGTTCGCCGCCGTCCCGCTCGGCACCCAGAAGACGCGTACCTCGGTCTCGAACGTCTCCGACAGTCGCGCGTCGAGCTGCTTCGACCAACGGTCGCCGTCGTACGCGGTGTCCAGCGTGTCCACCTCCGCCAGCGCGCGCATGACGGCAGGGTGGACGGGGGCGGCATTGTCGGAGAAGAAGCGCATGTTCAGTGCCTTGGGTCGGCTGGGCGCCCGCGTCAATCGTGCGCGTCAACCATGCGTCGCGATCGCGAACAGTCCCGCCACACCGACCGCGTAGAGGACGAGCACCGCGAGTGAATCGACACCCATGCGCCAGAACAGCCGCTTTGGTCGGAAGATCAGCCCGGCGGCGTAGACGCAGGTCAGCAGCACGCCGAGCCCGGCGAGATAGATGTCGCTCGCCTGCGCCGACGGCAGCACCGCCTCGCCTGATACCACCACCGCGACGAGGAAGAGGACGGGCAGGAACGCGTTGCCACCGAAGATGTCGCTGATCGCGAGCTGGTAATCCTTCATGCGGACCGAGGTGATCCCCGTGGACAGTTCGGGCAGCGAGGTGGCGGCGGCGAGCACCGTCGCGCCGAACAGTACGCCTGACAGTCCGATATGGTCGGCGATCGCATCGCCGCTGCGTTCCAGCAGCACGCCCGCGATGAGCGTGGCGAGCGCGGCGGCGCCGAACATCCAGAACACGCGCGCGCTGTGCCCCGCTGCCTTGTCCTTCTTCCCCTGCGAATGACCTTTCGGCTCTTCCTGCGTGTCGGGGGCGTCTCCGGCGCTGTCGTGCCACGGCAGGCTGCGACTGGCGCGGCTCGACAGCCAGATGCCGACCAGCCACAGCGCGGCGATCGCGAGCGCGCCCGGCGTCACGCGGAAGGCGATCAGGTCGCCCGGCAATTGCGTTGCCATGATCGCGACGATCAGGACCGCGACCACCAGCACTGCCTCGATCACTAGACTGAGGCTCGCGGCACGATAGGTGAGCGGCTTACGCTCCTTCATCGCCATGTCCATAAAGACGAGCACCACCGTCTGGATCGCGATCCCGCCCAGAATGTTGCCGACGGCGACGCCGATATTGCCGCTCGCCGCCGCGCTGACGGTGATCGCGAGCTCGGGCAGGTTGGTCGCGATGGCGAGCACGACGATCCCGCCCAGCGCCTTGCCGAGGTGCAGCCGCGCGGACAGTACGTCGGTCGTGTCGGCGAGCTTGACCCCCGCGATCCAGATCACGCCCGCGCTTGCGGCGAAGATCAGCAGCAGAATGGGAAGCGAGAGCTGCGCGAACATCGGTGTTCCTTCAAACGCCGCTACAGTCGCGACGAACAGACAACGAGCAGTTGTGCGTCAGGGTTCGTGCACGTCGTTGGCCGGGAAGGATCAGATAACCGGCTGACAGCCGGATCAGCGTTGAAGCGGCCCGGAGGGAAGCGAAGTCATAGGAAAGAGCGTCGCGAAAAGCCGCGATGCGCTCAGTCACCGTGCTATTCCTCGCCGCCATCCTCGTCATCGGGCGCGCGGCGCTTTTCGCGCGGCGGCGGAGGCGGGCCGCGGTCGCGCGGGCCGACGATCAGCGAGCCGTCGTCCGACTGACGGATGTCGACGCCGAGATCGCGCAGCCGGTCGGCGGTCTGGTCGACCGCGCCGCCGATCAGATCGCCGACGGGATCGCCGTTGCCGATCGCGGCCTCGGGATCGATCGCATTCTCCTCGACCACGACGGGTTTCACGACCGGCTGGATGTTGAGCGCCGACTGCATGAAGTTGCGCCAGATCTGCGCCGGAATGCCGCCGCCGTGCAGGCCGGGATTGGGTGAATTGTCGTCGTTACCGACCCACACGCCGACGACCAGATCGCCCGCGAAACCGATGAACCACGCGTCGCGCCCTGATTGCGACGTGCCCGTCTTGCCATAACCCGGCACCGACAGCGCCGCTTGCCGCCCAGTGCCACGGATCGAGGAGGACAAGAGCGACAGCATCGCCGTGCGCTGTTGGTCAGGGATCGTCTTTTGCCCACCGGTCAGTGACTCGAACCAGCCCTTGTTGCCCGCGGTTTCACGCAACCCATGCGCCTCGACCGGATAGCGCCCGTCGGCGATAGCGGCGTAAGCGGCGGTGAGTTCGAGCAGCGACACCTCCGAGGTGCCGAGCCCGATCGTCGCCTCGTTCGCGATCGGGGTCGAGATGCCCAGGTCGCGCGCCGCCTTGATAACGTTGCGCACGCCGACCTGCTGCGTCAGCCGCGCCGCCGCGACGTTTGATGAGCGTGCAAACGCGCGCGCGAGCGTGATCTCGCCCAAATAGCGATTATCGTCGTTCTTGGGCTTCCACCCGGCAATCTCGACCGGCTCGTCGAGCACGGTGGAGGCCGGCGTCATGCCCGCGCGGATCGCGGCGAGATAGACGAACAGCTTGAAGGTCGAACCCGGCTGCCGCTTCGCCTGCGTCGCGCGATTGAACGGCGAGTCGGCGTAGCTCTTGCCCCCGACCATCGCGACGACCTCGCCGTTCGGGCGCATCGCGACGAGCGCGGCCTGCGCCTTCTTCAACCCCGCTTGGCGGATCACGCGCTCGGCGGTCGCCTGCAGCTTGCGGTCGAGCGTGGTCTTGACCTTCGTCTCGTCGCGGATCTCGCCGGCCTGGTCACGCGCGCTCGGCAACACCCAGTCGGCGAAGTAGGTGCCGGTCGGCACCGCCTGCGGTGCGGCGGCGAGCACGCGCTGCGGCTGCACGGCTTGCGCCTCGCGGTGCGTCAGGAAGCCCGCATCCTCCATCGCGCCGATCACCACCGCCTGTCGCTTGCGCGCGCCCGCGAGGTTGCCGGTGGGCGCGAGCCGCGACGGCGCCTTGACCAGCCCCGCCAGCATCGCGGCCTGCCCGACGTTCAGATTCTGCGGCTTGCGACCGAAATAATGCTGCGACGCTGCGGTCAGGCCGTAGACGTTGTCGCCGAAATAGACGTTCGACAGGTAGCGCGACAAAATCTCGTTCTTCGACAGCCACGCCTCGAGCCAGAAGGCGATCGCGACCTCGCGGATCTTGCGTGCAGCGGTGCGGTCCGAATCGAGAAAGGCGTTCTTCGCCAGCTGCTGCGTGATCGTCGATCCGCCCTCGCGCACCCCGCCGCCGCGCATGTTGTGCCACGCCGCGCGCGCGATGCCGCGCGGATCGATCCCCCAGTGCGAGTAGAAGCGCCGGTCCTCGATCGCGACGAACGCCTCGCGCACATGCGGCGGCAGCGTGGCGGCGTCGACCGGCGCGCCGATGATCGCACCGCGGCGCGCGATCGGCACGCCGCTGGCGTCGGTCAGCGTGATCGACGGTGGCGTCGGCGGCTTCAATGATTGCGACAAGGGCGCGGTCACCGCGAGCCAGATCACCGCCAGAATGAACAGCACGATCCCCGCCGCAGTACCGCGGACCAGCCACTTGCCCCAACAGATGCGGCGGCGGCGCGGCGGCTCGTCGTCACCGCCAAAGCCGGAACCTTGCGCAGGTTCGCTCTGCCACGCGTCGAACGACGGCAGCGGTTGGGCGGGGGGCGGGGCGGGGCGCAAGGGATCGCGTGGCGCATCGGCCGGCGCGTGATTGTACCGGACGCGGCCTGAGTCGTATGGGTCCATGTCTTGTCCGGTGACTTACAACGATATGACAGTGGTCGCAACCCGCGGCCGAGAAGGACGTAATAGCGTCGTGCACATAACAGTGAAAGCAACGCGGGCGGACTTCCGGTGAAAGCAGGTCCGCTCACGATCCTGGTCGACGCCGACGCCTGCCCGGTGAAGGAGGAAATCTACCGCGTCGCCTATCGCACCGGCGCGCAGGTAGTGGTCGTCAGCAACCAGTGGCTGCGCGTGCCGCAGCATCCACAGCTACGCCGCGTCGTGGTAGGAGATACGTTCGATGCCGCTGACGACTGGATCGCCGAGGCCGCCGACGCGCGCAGCGTTGTCGTGACGAGCGACATCCTGCTCGCCGACCGTTGCATCAAGAAAGGCGCGAGCGTGCTGGCGCCAACCGGCAAGCCCTTCACCGCCGCCTCGATCGGCGGCGCGATCGCGACGCGCGCGATCATGGCGGACCTGCGCGCGGGCGGCGATCAGATCGGCGGACCCGCGCCGTTCTCGCCCGCCGACCGCTCGCGCTTCCTGAACGGGCTCGACGCGTTGCTGGTCAAGCTGGCGCGTGGCTGAGCATCACGTCGCCGGCATGGTCGTGTTCGTGTTTCGGCTGGGGTAAGGGCGGACCATGCCCGACCACGTCAGCCAAATCCGCCCGCGCCGCAGCGCGCTCTACATGCCCGCCTCGAACCCGCGCGCGATTCAGAAGGCGCGCGAACTGCCGTGCGACGTCGTCATCCTCGACCTGGAGGATGCGGTCGCGCCCGAGCAGAAGGTCGGCGCGCGCATGGCGGCAGTCGAGGCGGTGCGCGCCGGCGGCTTCGCGCATCGCGAACTGGTGATACGCGCCAACGCGCTCGACACCGAATGGGGCGCGGGCGATCTCGCCGCGTTGCGTAATGGCGGCGCCGACGCGGTGCTGCTGCCAAAGGTGTCGGCGGTCGACACACTACAAGCGGCACGCGAGGCGCTCGGCGACACTCCCGCTTTATGGGCGATGATCGAAACCGCGCGCGGGGTCGTGAACCTGCCGGACATCGTCGATGCGGCACGCGAGGTCGGCCTGGCGGCGCTGGTCGTCGGCAGCAACGATCTAGCGAAGGAACTGCGCTGCCGCCCTGGGGGCGACCGCGCGCCCTTGCTGCCGATCCTGACCCAGATCGTGCTCGCCGCGCGAATGGCGGGGCTGATCGTGCTCGACGGCGTCATCAACGTGCTCGACGACGAGGAGCGGATCGCGGCCGAGTGCGCGCAGGGGCTCGAGTGGGGCTTCGACGGCAAGACGCTGATCCACCCCGCGCAGATCGCGCCCGCCAACCGCGTGTTCAGCCCTGCGCCGGACGAGATCGTCTGGGCGGACAAGATCGTCCACGCCTTCGAACAGCCGGAGCACACCAGCCGCGGCGCAATCCGCGTCGACGGCAAGATGGTCGAACGGCTGCACCTCGATGAAGCGCGGCGGACGCTCGCGCTTCACGAAGCGCTTCAGGCGCGGCAGTAACCCTCGCCCGATTTGACGGTCAGGCAGTCCTTCTTGCCGGCGAGCCACTTCAATCCGGTGGCGTCGCCGTCGCTCGGACGCAGCAGCATCTCCTCGCCGCCGCGCGTGAAGCGCAGCCCCTCGGCCGTGACGGTTGCCGGATAGGTGCCCTTGTTGTCGAGGTCGTACTGCATCTCCAGCGACGCGGTATTCGCGCCCGTCGGCGTCACGTTCAGGTAGGTGCCCTCGACGCCGATCCAGCGTCCCGCCCATTTCTTCGCATCCACGCTTGCGGCGGCAGTCGTCGGGCTGGCGGCAGGGGCCACAGTCGGGGTTGCATTCACCATGCCGGTAGACGCGTCGGTTTCAGGGGCGGCGATGTTGTCGGCGCCCGGTTCGGTCGCGCCAGCACTCGTCATGCTGTTGGTCGTCGTCGCCGGCGGCGCGCCGTTGCATGCGGCGAGCGACAGAACAGTGGCGGCCAGGGGGATAAGTTGTTTCATAACCGTTCCAAACACGCGCGGGCGGCGGAGTGTTCCCGTGCTTAACTTCCGGCCGTAGTGTTCCGGGTAGCGCGCGCGCACCGACCTCGCTAAGGGGCGTCGCATCCCGATCATCGACCACGAAGGCGTTCGAACCACCTTGCGCATCGTCATCGCATCCGATCACGCGGCCGTCGCGATGAAGGCCGATCTCGTCCAATGGCTCGGGGAACAGGGCCACCACGTGCTCGACCTCGGCACCAACGGCGATGCCAGCGTCGACTATCCCGATTATGGCTATGCACTGGCCGAAGCGCTGGCGGACGGACGCGCCGAGCGCGGCATCGCGCTGTGCGGATCAGGCATCGGCATCATGATCGCGGCCAACCGCAACCCCGCGATCCGCTGCGCGCTCGTCGCCGAACCGCTGTCGGCCAGCCTCGCGCGCAGTCACAATGACGCCAACGCGATCGCGATGGGCGCGCGGCTGATCGGCCCCGAGATGGCGCGCGCCTGCGTGTCCGCGTTCCTGTCCACCGATTTCCTCGGCGGCCGCCACTGCGCGCGCGTCGACAAGCTGAAGGACCCCGCATGAGCAGCAATCCGCAGATCGCCAACGACGTGCAGCCAGACGGCTTCTTCACCCGCAGCCTCGCCGACGCCGACGCCGCGGTGTTTGCGGGCATCGAGCACGAGCTGACGCGTGAGCAGACGCAGATCGAGCTGATCGCGAGCGAAAACATCGTGTCGCGCGCGGTGCTTGAGGCGCAGGGCTCGGTCTTCACCAACAAATATGCCGAAGGTTATCCGGGCAAGCGCTATTACCAGGGCTGCGCGCCCTCGGACGAGGTCGAGGTGCTCGCGATCGAGCGCGCCAAACAGCTGTTCGGCTGCGGCTACGCCAACGTCCAGCCGCACTCGGGCGCGCAGGCGAACGGCGCGGTGATGCTGGCGCTCGCCAAGCCCGGCGACACGATCATGGGGCTCAGTCTCGATGCGGGCGGGCACCTGACGCACGGCGCGCGTGCGGCGATGAGCGGCAAGTGGTTCAACGCGGTGCAGTACGGCGTCACTCCCGACACGCACCTGATCGACTATGACCAGGTCGAGGCGCTGGCGATGGAGCACAAGCCCCGCATCCTCATCACCGGGGGTTCGGCCTATCCGCGTCACATCGACTTCGCGCGCTTCCGCGCCATTGCGGACAAGGTCGGCGCGTTCTTCATGGTCGACATGGCGCATTTCGCCGGCCTGGTTGCTGGCGGTGTTCACCCGACGCCGTTCGGCCACGCGCACGTCGTCACCACCACCACGCACAAGACGCTGCGCGGGCCCCGCGGCGGCATGGTGATGACCGATGACGAGGCGCTGGCGAAGAAGATCAACTCGGCGGTGTTCCCGGGTCTTCAGGGCGGGCCGCTGATGCACGTCGTCGCCGCAAAGGCGGTCGCCTTCGGCGAGGCGCTGCGCCCCGACTTCAAGGCTTACGCCGCCGCGGTGGTCGAGAATGCCAAGGTGCTCGCCGCGACGATGAAGGAGCGCGGTGCCGACCTCGTCTCGGGCGGAACCGACACGCATCTGGCACTCGTCGACCTGTCCCCGCTCGGCGTAACGGGCCGCGACGCCGATGAGGCGCTGGAGCGTGCGGGCATCACCTGCAACAAGAACGGCATCCCCAACGATCCGCTGCCCCCCGTCAAGACCAGCGGCATCCGCGTCGGCTCGCCCGCCGGCACCACCCGCGGCTTCGGTCCGGCCGAGTTCCGCGAGATCGGCAACATGGTCGCCGACGTGCTCGATGGGCTGGCGAAGAAGGGCGAGCATGGGGACCCGCAAGTCGAGGCAGACGTTCGTGGTCGGGTGCGCAACCTGTGCGCACGCTTCCCGATCTACGAAGGATAAGCGACGTGTCGAAGCTCGATGAAATCCAGACCGAAGTGAAGACGACCCCGGGGCTGGGCAAGAAGATGGCGAAGTATGGCGCAGTGGGCGCGATCGTCGCCATCCCGATTCCCTTCGTCGGACCGATCTTCGGTGCGCTAGCGGGTGCCGCGGTCGCTTACGCGAAGCGCAAGGACTGAATGCGCTGTCCGTTCTGCGGCCATGAGGCCAGCCAGGTAAAGGACAGTCGCCCGACCGACGACGGCGCCGCGATCCGGCGCCGTCGTCAGTGCGAGGGATGTGCCGCGCGCTTCACCACCTTCGAGCGCATCCAGCTGCGCGATCTCGTCGTCGTTAAGAGCGAGCATCGGCGAGAACCATTCGACCGCGAGAAGCTGCTCCGCTCGGTCTCGATCGCGGCGCGCAAACGCCCGATCGACGCGCTCGCGATCGAAAAGCTGGTCAGCGGCATCCAGCGCCAGCTGGAAACTACCGGCGATACCGAGGTAACCTCCAAGCAGATCGGCGAGATGGTGATGGAAGGGCTTAAGGGGCTCGACTCGGTTGCCTACATCCGCTTCGCCAGCGTCTACCGCGATTTCAGCGAAGCCCGCGATTTCGAGGAATTCGCCGGTAGTGTCGAGGAGGCCGCGCGGGGATGACCGAGACCGCTGCGACGATTCCGCCGCCCGCGATCGTTCTCGTGCGCCCGCAACTGGGTGAGAACATTGGCAAGGCCGCACGCGCGATGCTCAATTTTGGGCTGACCGACCTGCGCCTCGTCGCGCCCCGCGATGGTTGGCCCAACCCTGCCGCCGGACCTGCCGCCTCGGGTGCCGACGTGGTGCTAGAGCGCGCGCGCGTGTTCGAGACAGTTGCGGAGGCAGTCGCCGACTGCGCGCACGTCTACGCAACTACGGTGCGCAAGCGCGGCGTGACCAAGCCGGTCGTCACGCCCGAGGTCGCCGCACGCCAAATCCACGCCGAGCCGGGCGGCTCGGCGATCCTGTTCGGACCAGAGCGCTCAGGGCTGGAAACCGACGATGTCGCGGTCGCGCGCACGATCGTGACCGTCCCGATCAATGCCGAGTTCGGCAGCCTCAACCTCGCGCAGGCAGTGATCCTGATTGCCTACGAATGGTCGAAGCACGTCACGCTGGCGAGCCCGACCGAGGTCGAGCTCGACCCGCCCGCGCCTCAGGGCGAACTCGACGGCATGATCGCGCAACTCGACGACATGCTAGAGGCGGCGAACTTTTTCTTCCCGCCCGCGCGGGTGCCCGCGACCAAGCGGACGCTGCGCACGCTGCTGACCAAGCCCGGCTGGACCAGTCAGGAGGTTCGCACACTGCGCGGTGTGCTGTCGGCGCTGGCGGGGAAGAAGGCGTCGCGCGGCTGAGGCGCGATGCTCACGCCGCGCGAAGGCGCGCCGGCGTTGCCTCGCCGGAAAACCACGGCGTGACGAGCAGGTGCGGTACCGCCAGCGCCGCGATCGCGGCGAACAGCGCGCGCACACCGCTGGCATCAACCCGCAGCAGGAGCGCGCCGACCACGCCGGCCAGCACGAAGGCGAGCAGCAGGATCGGTGCGACCGCCCGAACGTAGCCGGCGGTGGTGCGGCACCCGATCCGCTCCTGCCGGATCGCGGTCTGCGGCAGCGCGTGGAGTATCAGGAAGCCGAGCGAGAAGCCGACCAGCGGCGGAAAGATCAGCAGCGACAAGGTGCCCAGCGCCAGCCGCACGTCGCGCCGCTGCCACGCAAGTACCATCAGGCCGCCGGCTGTGACGCCGCCGACCAACGTCATCGCGGTCACCAACCCCGGCACCAGCGCGTCCGGCCCGCCCGCGATCACCAGCAGCTCGCGAAGCGTCGCAACGTGAAGTACGGCGGGCGTCGCAATCAGGCTGACACCGCGGGCACCACGCTCGATCAGCGATCCCGACGGCGCGTCCTCCAGCGCAAAGTGGATCGCGGAGGCGAGCAGGAAAAGTGGCAGCGCGACCGCGGACTCAGTGGTCCACCACCACAGGCACGCGAGCGACACCGCGCCGTAGAGCGCCAGGAAGGCGGGGCGGCGCGCCCGCTCGACGATGGCGAGGTCGCTCGCGCCATGCGCCATGCCGATCACGCCGACTGCGACTACCGCGTAGCCGAGTTGCACCAGCAGCGGCGCGAACGAGGCGGCGATCGCCGCCGCCCCGAGTACCCACCAGCCGATGATCGTCCAGCCATGCCCGGTCTGCCTCGACACTGGCCGATCCGCCACTGGCGCGCGCCCGTTCACGCGTGAACGCGGCCGTGCTCGTGCCCATGCTCGTAACCGTGGTCCGACCCACGCTCACGCAGCGCCTTGTCGACGTTGTTCGCGGCAAAGAAGGCGTAAACGACCTTGGCGACCACATCCATGATCAGGATCGCCCAGACCGAGGTTGGATCGTTTATGATCTTCAGACCCTCGGGCCCGACGAGGAACACGATCGGATACAGGAACCAGATCACGGTCAGGAAGCCGACGTTCTTCACGTAGGCGCTGCCCAGCGCCTGTCCGCGCTCGAACGCACGTGCGCGCAGCGGCACCCACAACAGGTACAGCACGCCCGCGAAGGCCACGCACGACCACAGATACCAGACCCACTTGCCGATCGGCACGATCGCGAGCGAGGAGATCAGCCCGGTCACAATCATCATCACGTCTAGCACAATGATTGCGGTCAGATAGCCACCGACCTCGCCGGTCGAACCGCGCTCGTGGAATGCGACCAGCACCAGCCCGGCCAGCAGGATCGGCGTCGTCACCGACCAGTCGAGGTAACGCGCCAGATAGGTGGCGCTGCCGTCGAGCTTGACGAGCGTGCCGATGCCGAACGCCATCGCCAGATAGGCGGTTGCGGCAATGAACGGCACGCTCGCGTGTAGCAGCGTATGATGCCTGGTGGGCGGCTCCTTGCTTCCCGTCGCGTAGATCGCGAGCGATCCCAGCGACATGATGGTGAAACCGATCAGGAAAACCGTACCGTCCATAAACAACCTCTGTTGCATCAACGAGCGGCCGGATGCCGACGCTACCGTGCTAACGGAGATCAAGCCGGCAGCGCTCCCATGCGGTGAAAATAATGTTTCCGTTCGTTGCTAAGTGGGCATGCGCGCCCACGTTCCTGCTCGCTGCCGGGATCGCCTCGCAGGATTGACGGTTCTTCATCCACCCGCCGGCGCTTTGTCCGTGTGCGAGCCAGGATCAGGTGCATGACCTTATTGTTTACCGCGGCCGCACTCGTTGCACTCACGCAGTCGCCGCCTGAGCCCGTGGCCGCGAGGCAGGCACCCGCGCCAGCGCGATCGTCCGACGTGTCCGTCGTCGGCACGATCGTGATCGGGACGGTCGGCGGGGAGCAGCTGACCAAGCCGGCACGCGCGATCTACGTCGATGCCGTGGAGCAGGCACTCGCGGGCAGAGGATTCACCCTGCTGCCCGACGCCGGGCACGGCCGCTACGTCGCGGATGTCACGATCGACCGGGCAGCGCGCGGCGTGGTAAGCGGCGGGCGCAAAGGCGGCGGCGCGCCGCAGATGAGCCTGAACGGCGGCGTCAGTGTCAGTCTGGGCGCGGGCGGTGAACGGTTGGACGATCTGGTCGTGACCCGCTTGACGATCGCGATCAGGCCGCGGGGTGAGGCGCGGGTCATCTGGTCGGGCAGCGCCGTTACCGCACGCGTGTCGAACACGCCATCCGGCAATGTTCCACTCGTCGCACGAACGCTCGCGACCGCCGTGATGACGCAATTTCCTGCGCGCACCACAGGCCCTGTGTCGATCCCCTGATCCGAAGAGACGCGTTTGTGCCCGCCCACGATCAATCCGCCACGGCGCGGTGGAGTGCGACATATTGTGCCGCACTCCGTATCTCGTCAGTTCGCGGCCTTGCCCGCGGCCGTCACCGCTGCGGTGATCTCCGCCGCCTTTGCATCGCGCAGCGCCCCGCACAGCCGGATCGACTCCAGCGTCCGCTCATAAGCGAGCACGCCCACGTTCGCGCGGCGGACCGCCGGCCCGACCTTGGCATCGATCGCCGCAGCACGGTCTGTGCCGCACTGCGCCGCGAACGCGGACGGCAGGCGGGTCGAGATGAACACGCCGTTCGCATCGGCGACCAGCCGCTCGTAATTGGCGAGCACCCAGTCGGTGCCGAGTTCGCGCGTCTCGAGCGTGCCGACCACGCCGAAGATCACGCGCAACCGGTCGAAGCTGCGCAGCCGCGGGTCGTTGAGCGCCAGCAGATAGTTCGCGACATCGGTCCGCCCGCTCGACGCCGCCGCACCGAGCGCACTCGACCTGAGCGTCGCATCCTCGCTCGACAACGCACGCTCGACCAGGTTTCGCGCGACCGGCATGCCACCGTCCTGCGCCAGCACGCTTAGGCCGTCCGACAGGAAGCCGGGGTCAAGCGCGGCGGTGTCACCCGCCAGATAGCGCGTCGCCGCCGCCTTCAACGTCGCACGCGTGCCCGCATCCTGCGCCTCGTCGGCGACCAGGCTGACCAGGCGATGACGCAGCTCCTGCTGGCGCGGGTCCTCGGCCTTGTACGCGCCCGCCGCCGGATTGAAGCCGAGCTGCTTCAATCGCGGCGTGTAGACCGCGTTCATCAGCGACTTGTACGCCGGCAGCGCGCTGGTGCCGATCAGCCCGCGCGAACGCAGCCCGGCGATGCGTGCACCCGGGTCGACGCTCGCCGCCGGATCGGGGTTCGCCGCCATCGCCCGCGCTTCCGCGATCAGCCATGCGGCGGGTGCCTTGCCGGCGCGGAACGACGCCCACAGACTATCGGTGGTGGCGACCGCCTCTCCGCCGCCGAGCGTCGGCGACGACGCGATCAGCGCCTGCCAATCGCCGGGGGCGAGATCGAAGCGGTAGTAACCCGTGCCGCCGACATTGGGCATCACCACACGCCCGGCGGGGACGGTCATCGTCGTCGTTTTCGCGTCGAGCAGGCTGCACTGCTTGGCCGCATCGACGCGCAGGCACAGCGGGATCGTCCAGCTGAGCGGCTTGGGCGTCGAGCCGATGAACGCATAGCGCGCCTGCGTGGCAGTCAGCTTGGTTCCCTGACGCCGGATGTCGACAACTGGCACGCCCTGCTGATCGACGAAGCTGGTCAGCGCAGCGAGCACCTTGGGATCGTGCGCGGCATCCGCAATCGACTGGAAGAACTGCTCGGACGAGGCGTTGCCGTAGGCGTGGCGCTTGAGGTGGAGGCGCACGCCCTCCTTGAACTTGTCATCGCCCAGATAGGCCGCGATCATCGCGACGACCTGCCCGCCCTTGCCATAGGTGATGCTGTCGAACGCGCTGTCAATCTGGCTGTTGTCGGTGATCGGCTGGTGGATCGGGCGACCGACCTCGAGCGCGTCGGTGTTCATCGCCGCGAAGCCTTCTGCCAGCGCGCCGACGCCGATGCCGAGCTCGGGCTTCCACTCGTTGGCGATCCGGTAGCCCATCCAGTTGGCGAAACTCTCGTTCAGCCAGATGTCGCTCCACCATTCGGGCGAGACGAGGTCACCGAACCATTGGTGCGCCAGCTCGTGGCTGACGACCATGCCGAACTCCTTCTTGTCGCTCGTGGTCGCACCCGGATCGAGGAACAGGATGCCGTCGCCGTAGGTGTCGGCGCCCGCATTCTCCATCGCGCCCGGCATGATCGGCGATCCGATCTGATCGAGCTTGGGGAAGGGGAAGGCCTCGCCGAAATAACGCTCCAGGAGCGCGACGATCGGCGGCGTTTCCGCGAACGCATAGGCCATCTTGTCCTTCTGCGCCTGCGTCGCGACGATGCCGTACGGCATGCCCTGCGCGCGCTCGGGTGTCGGCGCGATCGTGCCGGGCTGACGCACGAACGGCCCGGTATCGATCGCGACGAGGTAGGTCGGCAGCGGCTTGGTCGGCGCGAAGCGGTGGATTTCCATCCCGCCCGCGGCCTTATCCATGCCGGTAGCCGGGCTGTTGCTGACCACGGTCATGCCGGGCGCAGTGGTCACGCTGACCGTGAACGGCTGCTTGTAGCCGGGTTCGTCGAACGAGGGGAAAGCGGCGCGCGCGTCAATGCTCTCGAACTGGGTCCAGCTGTACCAACGGTCGGCGACCTTGACGTGGTAGAGCCCGGACGCGTCGTTGCCGAACTTGCCGGTGTAATCGAACACCAATGTCGCCGCACCCGCGGGCACGGGTTGCTTGAAGTCGAGCCGCGCGGTGCCGGTCGCGTCGACCTGCGTGAAGGTCGCGGGCACGATCGTCTTGCCGACGCGCGCCACCACCTTCGACACGTTCAGGTCGCGTCCGTGCAGGTACAGGTGCTGCGTCGGTTGTTTCAGGACAACATCGATCTCGTCGTGACCCGAAAAGACGTCCTTCTCGGGCAGGATGGTGAAGTCGAGCCGATATGCCTTGGGCGTCGCCGCATCGGGCAGCCGACCCTTCGGCGCCGCCGCGTCGGGCGTGAACGCGGGTGCCGGCCCTTGCCCGAACGCCGCGCTGGAAAGCAGCATTGCCGCCGCCGACAGCATCATCCTCTTGCGCACTGATATCTTCCTCTCGTCCGTTACCCGGGCGCTAGGCGCGTCCCGGTGCTGCGGCAAGAGCGCGCGTCGGTAAGTGTGATCGCTGTCCTGCAGCCGTTCGCCGGCTCAACAGCCTTGAAGGAAAAGGTGGTGGAAGGGACTGCTACGGGATGAACGTACATAAGGTACTGCTTTCGGTTTGAAGTTTCTCGTTCTGGTTTCGGCAGTACCCCCTAGAATACCCCCGTTTTGGGGTGCTTTAGCTGCTGTTTATGCCTCCAACCGGGCGGCTTTTGAGCCAGGTCTCGACGTCATTCTCCCACCAGCCGACGCGGCCGGCGGTCAGGCGGTGCTGTGGCGGAAACTGCCGTTGCGCGATCATGCGATAGATCGTTGCGCGACTAACGCCGATGCTGGCGATCACGTCGTTGACGCTCATGAAACGACCGACGCTCGCGGGGTAGCCGGCTTCCTTCGCTTGTGCGGCGGTCTTCATTGTTTGGCCTCGATCGCGTTCTCGATGTCGAGTTGCTCGGGCGTAAACGTGTGCAAGTTCGTGCTTTCGGGTATGATCTCGCGGCGGAGCTTTTCGACGTGGGCGAGCATCCGTTTGGCCTTGCATTCGAGCGCAGTGATTGTGAGGCGCACGTCGCCGTCGGTGATGCCGCGTTCGGCGTTCAGCTTCGCACGCAGGCTGCGCGTTTCGATGCCGATCGCGTTGCCGAGCGCTTGTTGACCGCCAAGCAGCTTGGCAGCGGTGTCGAGCCCTTGCATGCGCCCGATCTTGATCACGCCGCGCGAGTGAGCCGGTTTACCGGTGCACACGACCGCGTCGGCTTGGCCTGTGCGGGGACGAACAGGCGGGGCGAGCGAGCGGGTCATGGAAGCCTCGTTGCTGGAGCGGGAGAGTTCGGCCGCGCCAGCAACGGTGCCTGTCAAATGGCATTTCGACACGGCGGGAGCTGGCTGCCTTGTGGAAGGGGGCATCACAGGCCGAACATCACGAAAGGTCCGGGACCGCCGATCGCGCGATCGAGAATGACAACGATCGCTTGGCCGATCAGAAGACCGGCTGCGCAGCGCGTGACGACCTGAGTGAAGGTGAGCCGAGCCGGCATCAGCGTTCACCCGCCAAACCGTTCGCCAAGATGTAGGCGGCCACCAGTGGCGCGAAAACGATGGCAGCGACGACGATGAGCAGCAGTCGCAGCCGACGATTGCCACGCATTTGCGCCCTTTCATTAAGCGCGCTCACTGGTTCTGCTCCTGCTCAGCGCCAACGCACCGCACACATGCGGCAACGCTGGCCCAGGCGAACCTGACGGCGTGCGTGTCGTCTGTATCCCACTCGCTGCAACCGCACCCACGACACACCTGCGGATGGCGTTCGGCTGGTTCGTTCGCGAGCTGCCCGTACACTTCTTGATCGAACGGGAAGACAGCTTGGAGCGCGTAGAGCGTCTCAGACTTGCGGGCACTGTTGCCCGGCTGTTCGAGCAGCTGAACGAGTTCAGTAGCAGTCGCGAGATCCTCAGGCTTGCGCGCGAGGGCGCAGGCGACGCCAGCGATTGTGAGACCCGCGGCCTCGCGTCGGAGGCGGAGGTAGGCAGCGGCGGTCAGAGGCACGTGGGCGGCGGAAAGGATGCAATCCTGTCTGCTCTGCGGAAGCGAGAACGTGCGTGGAAAAGCATGCATCATCGGGTGGTCCTATCAGGCAAGCGGGTGGCGTTCCCGAAAGCGGGTGCTTTCGGGCGGGGAGGGCAGTGTGGAAGCGCGCGGCCGAGGCCGCGGCGAGGTCAGCCGGTCATGGGCGGTTCGGCCGCGGCGACCGCGGCGGGTGGCAGGTCAGTCGCCGGGCCGTCGTTGGCCGGCGTGCGATTGTCGTTGTCGGACCGCTTCGGTGCCCAGGTGCCGACCGGCATGATCGCGGCGGTCGCGGCGGGTGCGGTGAACTCGATGCGGCTCAAGAGGGCGACCTGCCCCTTGAAGCGCGCACCGCAGTCGTTGTTGTCGCACCACAGCAGCAGCTCGCGAACGGTGTCGGTCACCAGCTCGCTTGAGCGGATCAGTAGCTTGCCCCGGCAATCAGGGCAGGTAATCGTGAAGGCGCGGCTGTAAGGCCGCTTCGGCGTCGTCATTGGGCTCCCCCCGGCACCTGCCCCCCGGTGGGCAGGAGTTGGTCCACGACGCGCATGACCTGACCGATGACGCCCCGCGCCTGTCCGATCTCACGATATGCACGTCGAATCTGTTGAAGTGTGGCGCCCGGCTGGGTGAGCGGCAGGATCGCGGCGACCGCATCGGCATGCTCGGTCACCAACTCGCCGAGCAGCGCGAACAGCAGCCGACGGCAGCCCGCGGCCTCGCTCGCCATGTCATCGAGCAATAGCTCGTGCATCTCGTGCATCGGCGCGCCAACACCACCGCGCTCGCGGTAAAAGGCGTCGATCTGTACTGACTGCTCGACGTTTGGAAGGCGAGGGTCAGTGGGGTTCGACCAGCGGGTGACGTAGCTTTCCGACACGCCCAGCTTGCCGGCGAGCGCGGCCTTTCCGCCGACCTGCTCAATGACGCGCAGGATCGCTTTGCCGAAGGTGTCGGGTTCACGCTCGATGGTCATGCGTCACTCGAGTATGAATCAAGCTGCCGATTGGACGCGACGGCGTGCCGCGCTGTGCCGCACGTATGCGGTATGGATTGGTTGTCGGGAGCACGCCCCATGCTCGCAAGCGCGTACGCCGCATCATGAGGAATCGTCTCGAGCGGCCAATTTGCCGACTGGCGGAACCAAGCCGCGAAGCGTTCGAGGTTTGCTACCGTGAAGGTCTTGCCCTCTCGCAACCTGGTGAAAAACGCACCATTGTTGACAACGATCGTCGCGACTCGGGCCAGCGACTTCCCGCCGTGGCGAGACACTTCTACCTCGTACGAGGCTGCGATCGTTCGCAATGCGTTCTCGAATGCTGCGTCCATGCCGCGTTAGTGCGGCATATATTACGCACCTGTCAACGGCTTTTATTACGCTCGCTTGCCGTTCTGCCGTGCTGCATATGTGCCGCACAATGACTGGTGCTCCCGAGATCCTGAAAGAGCGGTTGGCAGCCAAGCTCCTTGAGCTGAACGTCACGGCTCGCGAAATCTCGATGGCGGCTGCCGGGCAGCCCGACGCGGTAAGGCACATCATCAAGCGTGGTGTGATGCCTGGCGCGCTGCGCCTAGACGCTATCGCGACCGAGCTAGGCACCACCGCCGACTGGCTGCTCGGCCGAGAGAATGCGATCGAACGTACGATCAAGCCGGAAGCCGAGGAAGCGGTGAAGCCGGAAACCTTCCGTCGTCTGCCGAAAGATTTACCGATCTACGGTAGCGCGCTTGCTGCCGATCTCGAGTTCGGCGACGAAACGGGGGTGATCGTCCGGGTGGAGCAGACCGAGGTCCACATGGTGGAGCCAATTGATCGCATGGCGCGGCCGATTGGGGTGACCGGGCGCCCGGATCTGTACGTCATCGAGGTGGCGGGTCACTCGATGGAGCCGCGGCACGACTCTGGGCGACGGCTGCTGGTAGATCCGCGCCGATCCCCGGGCGTGGGCGACGACGTGGTGGTCCAGCTACGCGGGCCGACGTTCGACGGCGAGGAAGTGACGCACGTGCTTATCAAGCAGCTGGTGCGGCGCCGGCCGGGCGGGTGGCTGCTGCGCCAGTATAATCCTGATACGATCTTCGCGGTGCCGAACGCCCAGGTGTCGGCCGTGCACCGCGTGATGCCGTGGGATGAGGCGCTGGGTTTCTGATGCTCAAATGGTTGAGGCGTTTCTCTTCGGGTAGCTCAAAGTCTACGGTGGAAACGAAGGAAAGCAAACCGCTCTCTTTCAGCTACCGAGATGCAAACGGCGAGAAAAGCAGTGTTCGTCTGCTGAGTTGGGTCGAAGATGGCGTTTATGTCCACGGCGAAAATATCCAGCTTGGACGACGCATGACTTATCGCCTAGATCGCATCGAACGGTTCAACGATCTCAGCTACCGTCAGTTGAGAGGTTATCGCCCGCCACCAGGATCACCGCTTGATCCGCGACGCCTTCCGTAAGCCGTGCTGTTCGCAATCCTTGCGTCTGCGATCTTCGCCTGCACGCCGACGCGAGTGTGGGATGGCGACGGTCCGATTTGGTGCGCCGAGGGGCCGAGGATCAGACTCGCCGCCATTGCTGCGCGGGAGATCAACGGGACGTGTCGGCGCGGGCAGCCGTGCCCGCGGGCGAGCGGTGTAGCGGCGCGAGATCACCTGGTGCGTGTGCTGGGCGGCGCGCGCGGGCGAACACGCGACGGGCACGTGCTGGTCGCGGGACCAGCACTGCGATGCCGATCGGAGGGGGCAGACAATTACCGCCGTACGGTCGCGTGGTGTCGCACGCCGGCGGGCGTTGATCTCAGCTGCGCGCAGGTGCGAGCCGGAGTCGCGTCGCGATGGGCGCGGTACGGTGGTGCGCAGGTGTGCCGGGCACGAAGCCGGGTTGAGAACGAATAAAGAACAAAGCTATGATCCCGATGAGAATCGGGAGGTAATATGCGGCAGGTAAATCGAGATGAGCTGCGTGATCGATTGGCGTCGGCGCTGCGGAAGATCAGCGCCACTCAGTACAAGGATCTACAGCATCACGAACCGGCGCGGAGGCTGCGTGCGCGGCTGCGGATTGGCGACATGATGGTTGAGGCGGTACGGCACTACGAGATCCTGACGGACGCGCCGCCACCGCCGCCGTTTCGCTATCCTGATCTCGGCGACGCACCTGACGCGCCGATGATCGAAGACTAAGGGACTAAGAGTCATTGATCTGGTACAGGAGTGATTCCGGGGGAGCACGATGACACAGCCTGTCAGCGACATTTGGCGGCTTAGTGAAGCGCAAGAAGAATTTGATCGGCGTATAGTCGATCTGAACTCCTCGGGCAGAGAAGTAAGACCACGCTCCGTAGCTAGGCATGCACAAAGGGTTGCTCGAAAGCTTGGAAGGTCGACTGCTTCTTCACTTCTTAAAACCGCCCCTGACATGCTTAAGCTGCGGCAGAAGCAAGATATAGAATATAAACAACGAAATTTTCAGCGCTGGCGCAAAGCATTCGAACTGATCGATACCCTATGGGTCGCTTGCGAGGAAACCGGTCGGAAATTCAATGAGTACATGCGTCCGCAGGCCGTCGATGATCGCGATCATGTATTTGAAGCATTGACGTATCTAAATTCTAAAGTTCTTCTCGTTTCTGCTGAGATGATTTGCCTGATGAAAGGTGGCTTCGCTGACGGTGCGCTAGCGCGCTGGCGGACGATCTACGAGTTAAACGTGATCGCGGCGCTCTTAGCTCAAGAAGGTGAGATGCTTGCAAGACGGTATCTCGCGCACTCACGAGTTCAGGCCTGGGAAAGGATGAAGCTTGCCGGTGACACTAATGACCTCAACCTTCGAGATCTGAAAATCAAGAATGACGCTGAAGCGGCACTCGCCGTTTTTGGCGAAGATATGACCCATTTTTACGGGTGGGCTCGCGAGATCACACAAAGCAAAAGACCGAATTTCGCCTCCATCGAAGCGTTAGTAGAGCATGAGCACGGGCGTCCGCTCTACAAAGCAGCCTCACAACACATTCATAGCAATCACCGTATGCCAGATGAGCTGTTGGGTATGTCAGAGGCGGTTGCGGAGGGCTTACTTGTTGGACCTAGCAACTCTGGTATGGTGACACCTCTCAGGCTCTGTGCTCATAGCCTCGTGCAATCTGCGTCCACGTTGATGTTTAGATACCCCAACATCGATAGATCGGCGATTGTCCTAGCGTTTGTGCGTCTTGCAAGGAAAATGGATCGTCTAGCGATGAGGATCGAACGACGAACATTGAGTACGGCCGGCAAAGCCACTGGATTGTCTTAAGTGGTTTGGTTCAGGTGACGCTCTCCAACTTCAGCTGCGTCACATACCCCCGCTCACTGATCGCGTCCGTGACCTCGCTGATCAGCCATGTGGTCGCGTCGATCTGCGGCTTGAAGCCGACCGCGGTGAGGCGCTGCTCGGGGTAAAGGTCGGCGCGGCCCAGCGATAGCGTCATGTCGAGCGACACAGGCGCGCGCGCGGTGCGGGTGTGTTCGGCCTTCGCCGCGGCGGTTGCCTCGGCCTCGCTGGCGTGGACACGGCGCAGCTTGCGCGCGCCCTCGTGCTTGCCGCTGGTTACTTCTCTGCGCGTTGCGCTCGCCCGATCGTGCCAGGTGGCGGTGACGCCGGTGGTCTCTTCCTGCTTGTCGATGCGGTAGCTGTGCCGATCACCGTCGCGCCGACGCACGGTTATGCTGGGGAGGGGCTTGCCCGCCGGCGTCACGCCCGCGCCGATTGGTGAGAAGATCAGCCGGTCCTTCTTGAAGGTGGCGACCGCATCGTGCTCGCGCCCGAGGCGGCGCAGGAAAGCGGTGTCGCTCTCGCGGCTCTGCGCCTGCGCGGTGACCGCGATCGATGCCAGGGTGGGCGCGCACACCGCCTTAAGGCCGTGCCGCGCGGCGATCCGCTGCACGATCGCGCCAAGCGTGGTGTCGTGGTGCCCTTCCTCGCGCCGGATGCGCATGGCGCCGGTCATGTCGGCCGAGCTCGCCTCGATCGAGATCACGTCGGGCGGACCTTCGTGCGTCACGCTGTCGACCTTGAACGTGCCCTTGTCGACCAGGCCGGGCGTGACCTCGCTGCCCTGCCGCCAGCCGATGCGCACGGCGAGCAGCTTGCCGGCCGCGGGAATGTCCATGCGCCCGTCGCTGTCATCGATCACGATGGTGAGCTTGTCGGGTTCCTCGCCGCGGCGCTGCGTGATCGCGAGCGAGCTCAGGCGCGGGCGGCGCTTCGCCGGGTCGGCCTGCTCGGTCATGCCCTTCAGCTTGGGCGTGAGGTCGACGCCGTCGAGCGTGACCGAGAAGTCGGGGATGTTGGCGATCATGCCGCGCGACCGATGCCGGTGCCGTCATCGACGCGGAGCAGCTCGAGCGCGAAGTCGATTTGGCGCGGCGTGCCATCTGGCCAGAACGCGCGCCGTTTCTCGTCAACCGTCTGGATGACATAGGAGCCCCAGACCGCGCCGGTGCCGTCGACCAGCGACCAGGCCGCGCCGGTTTCGCCCATCGCGCGAAGCTGCGCGATCGACGCCTCGCCTTCGCCCAGCTCGGTAAAGGCGCTGCCGCCGATCGACACCGTCTCATCACCGATGCCGGCGAACTGCGTCGCGTCGCGCGCGCCGACGCGCTGGCTCGATGCGTGGCGATAGGACGCCTTGCGCGACAGGTCATCGAACGCGAGCGTCGGGATGGAGAATACGAAGAGTCCGAGCGCCATCAGCATCAGGTATCTCCGTAATCGGCGCGGTCGCCGTAGCCGTTCGATCGACCGGCATTGACAAGCCGATCGTGGACGCGGTCCGCGAGATCGGTGCCGCTCTCGCCCGGTTGCTGCACGACGGTGATGGTGACGGTGCCGATCGTCATACCTGGCGGCGCGGGCGCCGTGGCGCGTCCACGCGAGCCTGCGCCGGCTGCGCGAGGTCCGGTTTCTGTGAAGCCGGGCAAAGCGCTGCCGACCACCATCTGCTGTTCCATGTCGCGGGTCAGGGTGTCGAGGTGCCGCATCGGTTCGGCCGCACCGACCTGTATGCCGTTGGCGAGACCAGTCATCATGAAGCCGCCCAGACCCGCGAAGACGCGGGACGGGGAATGAATGCCCAGCGCGCTCTTGAACGCGCCGATCGCGCTGAACGCCAGCGACTTGACCCGGCGCACGAGCGTCATCGGATTGAGCATGGATAAGAGACCGTTCATGAGCTGGCTGCCCACCCACGGCGCCCAGCGCGTGATGAAGCTGCCGGCCGCGGCGAAGCCCTGCTGGAGCCCGCCCCAGAAACTGAACCACGCCGCCTTCATCGCGGGCCAGATCGTGCCCCAATTGGCATACAGCGCGTAGCTGGCGGCGGTGAGCGCGATCAGCCCTAGGATCACACCGGCGGTGATGCCGACGAGGGGCAGAACCGCGATGCCGAGAGCGCCGGCCGCGAAGGATAGTGCAGCAAACGGCGCGACCAGGCCGGCGATCACGATCGCGCCGCCACCGAGTACCACGAACAGTGCGGCGAGCGTCGCGGCACCGACCATCACCGCCTTCGTCAACAACGGGTGACGCTGCGCCGCGCCGCTGATCCACTCGGCGAACGCCATCACCTTTGCCTTGCCAGCGTCGATTGTCGGCATGAGCTGGCTGCCCAGCGACACTTTCAACGCCATAGCGCGGATCTGGAGCGCTTTGGTCCGCTCGGCGGAATCGCGCATGCGCTCGGCAAAGTCGCGATCCGTCGCGCCAGCGCCGCCCATCGCCTCGGCGCGGATCCGGCGGAACTCCTGCATGTTCTGGATCATCGGGCGCAATCCCTGCTGCACCTGTGCGTCCTCGAACAGGTAACCCAGCTTCGAAAGATCGCCCTTCAGCGTCTTGTTGGTCAGCTCGGCAATCGCCTCGAGCGGGGTCTTGCCCTCGGCGTAGGCCTTCTTCAGCGCGGCGGGCAGATCCACGCCCATCTTCTCGAACGCCTTGTTCGTCGCCGGCGATGCGATCTTCTGCAGGATGTTGGACAGGTTGGTTCCTGCGGTCGCGGAATCGCCCGCGCCCTTCCGAACGATCTGCAATCCCGCGGCGAGGTCGGCAACCGATGCGGCGCCGGTCTGACCGAGACCCTGATAGGCGGCAGTCAGCGCCGGAAAATACTGCGCCATGTCCTTGATCTCGAACGCGCCGGCTTTGCCGGCAGTCGCCATGATGTCGATGATACGGCCGGTTTCCTTCACCGGCACCTTGAGGTTGTCGGTGGCGGCGAACGACGCCGCCGAGAGGTCGGCAATCTCGGCCTTGTAGGCGGTGGCGGCGCGGCCGATCGGCGTCATCATGGCGACCGCGTCGGGCACCTTCGCACCGAGCCCCGCCAGCGTGTCGACGCCCGCCTGCAGGTCGGCCGGCATCTGGTTGGCAGCCTGTGCGGCTTTCAGCAGATTAACGCCCAGCGCGGCGCTAGCCTGCCTCGACAGGTCGGCCTTCTGCCCGATTTCGGTCATGGTCGATTCGAACTGCTCGGCAGCGGAAACGGCCGCGACGATCGGCGCCCCCATTGCAGCTCCGGTGCCAATCGCTGCAGCGCCGCTCGCCGCCATGCCGGTCGCAATACCCTGCGTTCGCGTGAACCCCTCGCGCGCGGCGCCGAAACGACGTGCACGTTCGGTTGCCTGGTGCAGCCGACGTTCCTGCTCGGCGATCTCGCGGTTGGTGGCGTCTACATCACGGCGCAGCTCGCGCTCGTGCCGAGCCAAATCGGTGGTGGCGATCCCGGCCGCACGCAGCCGGTCGCGGAGCTGCTGCAGCTCCTGCGTCTCGCGGGTGTGCTGTTGCTCGAGCTTCTGCGCCTCGGTGCGGGCCCGAGCGAAATCGCGCGCCATCGCCTTTGTCGGTGCGCTCGTCTCGCTCATCGCGCGGGCGAGGGTCGCCACCTTCGACTGCGCGCGGGTCAGATCCTGCTCGGTGGAGCGCAGCCCGGTCTTGAGCTGGCGAAAGCCGGCAACGTCGGCCTGCGCGCGCTCGATCTCCTTCAGCCGGTCACGCGTCGCCTTCAATCCCTGCGCGGCCTTGCCCGACGCGCCGGCGATGTCGCGCAGCGGTCGGGTCGCCTTATCGCCTGCCTCGAGCAGCATGCGGATGCGGAGGTTGCGGTCCACGTGGTCAGTCCTTCGGCGGGTTGTGGCGACGGGCAGCCTGGTCGCGCCACATCATCAGGTCGGCGACCGACATTTCGTCCATCACCGCGGGGCTCCAGTGGAACACGAAGGCGATGTCGCCCATCGCATCCTCTACGTGGCGGGGAAGAGCTGCTCCTTCGCCCGCTTCGGCAGCAAAAAATCGACCAGCTCCCCGCCGATCTGCGACACGTCGGCCGGATCGATCTCCATCGTCGCGGGCAGAAGCACTGGCGTGGTGATGCGTGGCATGACCAGCGCGATCTGGTCGTAGTCCATACGGATGATGCCACCGAGATTGGTGCCGCGCAGCGCGCCGCCCATCGGCTTCTTCACGACGATGCTGGTGCCGGCCGGGATCACGACCACACCGTTCTGGGTAACGTCGAAGTCGAGCGTGATCGTCGCAGTGTTGGGGGCAGGTGCGGGAGCGTCTTCGCTCATGTCGGTATCCTAGCAAGAGAGAGGGGGGTCGGCGCGGACCTGCGCCGACCAGGTCAGAGGCCGAGGACCGCGCGGTGCGCCGCCATGAGGTCGACCCCGCCAACGATCTCGACCATGCCGATCACGTCGATCTCGATCAGCACGTCGCTGTCGAGCGACAGCTTGTAGTAGCTGAGCTGGCTCTTGACCTTGAACTCGCTCGAATCGCCGGGCTTCCACTCGCCCATGTCGATTTCGTCGTGCCGGCCGCGGGTCACGATCTCGACCTGCGAGACGAGGCCGCTCTCGTCGTCCTGGAACGAACCGACGAAGCGCTGCTGCACCCCGCCGATGCTCATCATGCCATGCTGCAGCAGCACGCCGCGCATGAAGCCGGCGTAGGTTGCCTCAAGCTCCAACGCCTCGCCGCCCATGTCGATCTTCACCGGGCGATTCATCCCGCCCGCGCGGTGCTCCTCGAACTTGCGGGTCAGCTTGGGCGGGGTGATCGAGACGGTATCGCCGACGTAGGCGTCGCCGTCGTTGAACATCATCATCTGCTTCAGTTTGCGCGTGAACGCCATGTCAGGTCTCCGGTGGCGGGAAGGGGCGGGGTGGCGATCAGGCGTTCGCGACCTGCGTCGCGAAGTCGGCGAGGTACTCGTCGGTGATCTGCTGCTCGAGGCCGAGCTGCTCGAGCGGGGGCACCGGCGTGTAGCGGTAGCTGATCTTCAGCCGGCCGATCTTGAGCTGATCAGCCGGGTTGCCGGCCGGATCGAACCAGCACTCGCCCCCGAGCAGCTGACCGGCGCGCTTCATCAAGCGCAGCTTCTCGTTGATGCGCTCCACGATGTCGCGCGCGAGGCTGGGCGTCAGCGGCTTGTCGATTGCCCAGGTCATCCCTTCCGCGATCGTGTCGGCGAGCACCTGCGCGGTGCGCGTCGCGCTCTCGAACAGGAAGTTCTCGTCGGCCCCGCAGGTGTGGTTGCCCCAGAAGCGTAGCTCGCCGTTGATCCGCACCAGCGTGGTGATGTCGGCCGCGTTCAGGATGTTGGCGTCGGTGTCCTCGTCCTGGATGTCGAACTGGACCGGCACGGTCAGCCCGGTGACGCCCTGCAGCGCGACGTTCGAGAGCGTCTTGTGAAAGCCCTGCACCTGGTCGATCAGCGCACGCAGGCCGAGCGCGTGCGCGACCGCGGGGCTCGGCTTCGACGCGCCAAGCACGCCGTCGGCGACGGTTACGTCGGGATAGATCAGCATCAGCTCGCGCTGATTGAAGTTGGCGCGGTAGGCGGCGAGCGCGGCGGTGTCGGCGCCGATCGCGCGGGCGTAGGCCATGCCGCGCAGCTTCTTCGCCACGAGCGCGAGCTGCGCGGCGACGGGCTGGGTGTCGAGGCCGGGTGCGCCGATGATGCGCGGCTTGACGCCGACCACCGCGTCGGCCGCGAGCAGCGCCTGCAGGCCGGTGCGCCCCTCAAGCGTGTCCTCGCCGATCACCGCGAGGTTGGTGGCGGTCACATCGGCGCCGGGCGCGACGCGCACGACGATGACGGGCGCGCGGACCTGCTCACCGATCGCCTCGAGCGCGCTCTGCAGCGTGCCGCCTGCACCCGCGTCGATGATGGCGGTGCCGATGTCGGTGACCAGGACAGGCGTGTCGATCGGGAAGGCGTCGGCCTTTGCATCGGGCGCGGTCGCGACCAGGCCGATGACGGCGGTGGCGATGGTACGCAGCGCGCGGCTGGTGTCGCCGGTTTCGATAACCGCAATGCCGTGACGGAAAGACATGGGCAGATCCTTCAGGAAAGCGCGCTGAGCGCGCGGATGGGGACGGAGAGGTCGAGCGGGGCGGCGCCGGCGGGGGCATCGGTGCGGAAGCCGGTCAGGCGCAGGACGAAGGCGCCTGGTGCGGCACCGCGCTCGAGCGCGACACGGCGCAGCGACACGCGACCTTCCTGCCGCATGATCGCCTGCGCGGTCGCGGCGTAGACCAGCAGCACGGTGCGCGGGTTCATCGGCTGGTCGAGTAGCTCGGGCAGGTCGGAGCCATACTCGCGGCGCGCGATGCGGTGCCCGAGCGGGGTCGAGAGGATGTCGCCGATCGATTGCGCGAGGTGGTCGGCGCCGGCGAGCGGCTTGCCAGTGTGGCGGTCCATCCCGTTCACTGCGGCTTCCCCGACACGCCTTGCCCCGGCTGGACGGCGAGGTGGACGTGATCGCGCAGGCTCTTTCCCGCGCCAACCACGTCGCCGGTCGCCTCGACGGTGCCGGTGACGTGGAGATTGCCCCGCAGGTAGATGTCGTCGGCTTCTACCTGGACGAAGGAACCGGCGGGCAGGCGCGCGATCAGGAAGTGCCCGTCGGGATCGTAGGTGATCTCGGCGCCGTCATCGAACGCGATCACCGCGCTGCTATCATCGGCCGGGTGCGGGTGCTGGTCCGACGAAAGGCTGCCGATGATGATCGCGGCGCTGGTGCGACCCTCGGGCGAGATCACGACCACTTGCTCGCCGACCGAGGGTGCGGCGTAGATTCGCATCTTGCCGGCGCGCGCCGCCAGCCAGGGAATGTCGCCGGTGACGAGGTCGCCGAAGCGCACCCGCGCGGTGCCGGCGCGGAGATCCACCGATTCCACCACGCCCTCGCGCGCGAGATCGCCCAGGAGGCGCAGGGTGTCGGCACCGATGTTCATCACCGGCGACCATGCGCGGACGTTCCGCGAGCGCGAGGGGCGCGGCCTGTGGAAAGGGCTTTCTACAGGGTCAGGACGAGGCGAGCGGCGCCTGTGCGTCCTGCCACGCGTCGCTCGCGCGCTGTGCCTGCACGGCGATGTCGCTCGCGAGATCCGCGCGCGCGCCGGCCGGCAGCGAGATGCCGCAGCGATACAGCCCCTTGCGCCACGGCAGGACGAGGATGGCGCAGCCCTCGGCGACGAAGCCGGTGAGTGCGTCGGCGATGGCGAGGCAGCAATCCTCGTGCGCGGTGAAGACCAGGCGGTCGGTCATGACTTCCTCACAGCCAGCCCAGCACCTGGGCGATGTTGATGACATTGGCGGTCCAGCCGTAATCGGGTGCGCCCTTGCCCTGGCCGCGCATGCTGAAGCGCTCCCACAGGCGCCCGGTCGCGACGAACTCGCGGTAGACGCGGTCGATCACCTGCCGCCCGATCAGCTCGGCCTCGGCGCGCATGCCGTAGCGCAGCAGCCCGAGGATGGTCAGGAACTCGAGGTTCACCCAGTGGTCGCCCTTCCAATAGTCGCTGGTGGCAGGCGAGTTTCCGCCGTCGTGCACGTCGCTGTCGACCTCGGTTGCGCGTGCATCGTCGGTCAGGCGGGGCTGCGCGATGAGGCCGAGGCCGGTCGCGTAGACGAAGCCGCGCACGTGGAAGGTGAGCGTCACCGATGAGGTGGCGAGGTCGGCGGTGGCGTTGCTGCGCTGTAGCAGGCGCGCGTAGAAGGGCCGCGCCGATGTGGTCAGCGGGTCGAGCGTGGTGGTGACGAACGCGCCGTCCACGCCCGCCGGCATCGGCAGCTCGGTGTTCACGACGAAGGCGTTGGCGGGATAGTCGCCGAGCAGGAGCTGATAGCCCTGCGACGCCGCGGCGCGGGGATGGCGAACGTCGATGCTGAGCGGGCGGTAGCGCTGTGCGGTTTCCCACTCGGGCACGATGGCGGCGAGCGGGCGTACGGGATCGGACGCCATGCCGCGCGCGTAGATCGTCAGCACGGTGCGGTCGCCGCTGGTGTAATCGTGACGCCAGCCGCGCGCGGTGATCGTGGTCGCACCCGACGCGTCGGGTGCATGCCAGAAGAGGTGACGCGCCTTCAGCCGCGAGGTGCGACCGCTGCCGAGCCGGCCGTAGTCGGTGCCGAGATAGGCGGTGAATTTGTCGGGCACGTCGCCGTCGAAGCGGTAGAGCAGGTTTTCGTCTACCATGCGGCGTGCCTGCGCCTGGGTGACCGAGCCGGCGAACAGCGGAAAGGCGAAGTGGGTGAGCTTGTGGCACCATTGCAGCCCGCGGTGGAAGACGCTGGTGCCGGCCGCGAAGGCGGTGTCGATGCCGCGCATGAAGCGGAGCACCGTCTCGGTACCGACCAGGTCGGCCGCGAGCTGCACCGTGGTGTCGCCGAGCACGAGCTTGTCGCCGGCGATGGCGGCGAAGCCGATCGGCTCGGCGAGCGTCAGCGAGGTAGCACCGAGCGCGACCGGCGCCGCGAGCGTGCCGACGCTGCGCGCGAGGTCGGATCGCACGATCATCGCCAGCCTGCCGTATTGATCATCCCACAGGTAGCGGGCGATGCGACCGTTGATGCCGTCGCGGGTGCCCGCCCAGGCGTCGCGCTGGTCGGCGAGGCCGAGCGCGTCGGCGAGCTTCGCCATATAGCCGGCCTCGCTGGCGAGTGCTGCATTCAGCTCGGGGCAGACGTGGTCGGCAAGCATGCCGTCGACGCCGGCAAACTGCGCATCGAAGAAGCCGATGTTGGCATCCTCGCCGGTCTCGTAGCGCAGATCCTGCGCGACCAGGCCGGGGCTGGGCGAGCCGGGGCGGCTCGAGCCGTAGAGGAACAGCCCGGAGGCATCCATGCGCGCGGCCTTCCACCAGGCGAACTCGCGGACGAGGTAATCGTACATGGTTCGGGCGAAGACGAGGTCGCCGGTGGCGTTGAAGCACTCCCACGTCGCCCAGGCGCGCACCGGCACCTGGCTGTAGTTGGTGTTGAGCCCGGGCCCGATCGTGCACGGCGTCATGCCATTGTCGAGCTGCGCGGCCGGCAAGTTGAGCAGCCAGCGCTGCGCCTCTTCGGCGCGGCCGAGCGCCACCGCGGCAACCGCCTCGAACGGCGTGTCCCACGCCCATTGCCCGGTCTCGGTATAGCCGTCGCCCGGTCCGATGCGATCGTAGGGCGTGAAGCGGTCGGCCGGGCGCACGTTGACGGTGAGCACGCGGTCGGCTTCGCGGCGCAGCCGCTCGAGCGCCTGTGACAGGATAGGGTCGGACAGCACGCGACCATCCGGCAGCACCAGCGCATCGCGCACGGTCCTGCCCGGCGACAGGCCGATGAGGTCGGCACCCTTCGCCGGATCGGCGAGGTCGGCCGCGCCGATCATGACGCCGGCGAAGCTGAGCGCACCACCCGCCGCGCGGTAGAGCGTGCGCGCACCGTCGCGGCTCTCATCGGCGAGGATCATGACGGCGCCGTCGTCTGGCTGCGCGGCAACGGCGTCCGCCTTCGTCGCGTAGACGCGCCCGGCGGTGATCGCGAGGTCGGCCGCGACCTGCGACACATCGGCCGATGCCGCGGCGCGGGTCAGCTCGTCGCCGAGTGCTGCTGCAACGAGTGGGCGCATCGACACGCGCGCGGCGCGCTCGCCGCTCATCACCACCACGGTTTCGGTGCCGGTCGGCTGGGCAACCTCGGGAAGCGCGGAGATCTTGGGCATGTCAGCGGCCTTTCGAGTGCCAGTAGAAGGTGACCGGCGCTGCCTCGGTGTTCGTGACGGAGAAGCCGATGAAGGGCGGGCCGATCAGCTCGCGGATGAAGACCTTGGCAGGCGCCGCGCCAGCGAAGATCGGCTGCCCGACCGGCACGAGGTATTCGTCCGACCCGAGCGGCAGTTCGATGCCGACCGTTGCGCCGGCCGGGATCTCGGCAACGCCCCAGCATTCCTTCACCCCGTCCGACCACAGCCGGTAGCGACCCTCGGGCGCCTCAACGGAATCAACGATGCGCAGGAATTCCTCATTGCCGAGCTGGTTGATACGCTCGAGCACCGATGCGGCAGTGTAGCCCTCGGCGGTGACGAAGAAGTCGTTGTTCTGCGTCGCGGCGGTGCCGAGTTCGAGCTGGCCGCGCCCCTCGGCCGGCGTTGCCATAGCAATCAGCCCGCGTGCCCAATCAGTCGGGCCGGTGCCGAGCCGGGCATTCAGCGCCGCGCGGATCGCCGCCCACATCGCGGCGACCGGCGCGATGCGGCGCGCGTCGGTGCCCGCGACCGCCTCGGCCTCGGTTGCCAGCTCGACCACGCCGGGGGTGTCGGTGGTCGCGGGCGGGTTGAGGAAGTCGGTGTCGCCGAAGATCAGGTTGGCGACGCTGCCGGTCGGGAAGGCGATGTCGAGTGCCAGGTGCAGCGTAGTCGCGACCGCCTTCTCGGCGATGCGCTCGGCCTGCCCGTAGAGCGCGAACAGCGTGCCGTCAGCGAGGAACAGCCCGAGCCCGCGCACGCCGTAGCCGACCGCGGCTTCGTCGCGCACGACCATGTGCACGATGCCGTCGCCGACCGGCTTGCCCGAGATCGTCTCGATGCGGCGAAAGGCACCGGGCAGCGCGTCGAGCGTCGGCGCGGCGATGAAGGCGGTGTCGGTCAGCTGTACGTGCGTGACCGCGAGGTCGATGTCGTCGCCGAGCTGCGCGGCGGTGAAGCGGGCGAGCCCGGCGTTGGTGACGAGCAGCGGTAGCGCGCTCATGCGGCGATCTCCAGAAAGGCGCCGCGATCGTCGGTGATCGGCTCGCCGTCCTGCGTCTGCAGGAACGACGACCAGTCACGATTGCGGTCGATGGTGTAGGTGGTGTCGAGGCGGGCGGCGACCGCGGTACGCAGCGCGCCCTGCACGCCGATCAGCCCCGCGATCTCGATCAGCTGGACGAGCCGCATCTGCTCGCGCAGCGGCTTGGTGCGCGCAACCTCGCGGATGATCGCCTCGGCAAAGGCGGCGGTTGCGCGCCGTCCGCCGGGTGCGGTGCCATCTTCGAGCACCATCGGCAGCTCGACCTCGAAGGTGTGCGGCGCGGCGCGCGGCGAGGCTTCGTGCCACTCGATCACGCGGGCGAGGCGGTCGAAGCGCGCGAGCACGGTCTCGACCGACAGGCGCGTGCCCTTGATGCGGTGGAAGGCGATGGAGCCGGCGACCGCGGCGCGCTTGTCGGCTTCCGACCAGTCGGTGTCCCAGGTGTCGACCGACAGCCCCCAGGCGAGCCACGGCAGCAGCTCGGACGGGCAGGCGAGCGGATCATCGATGACGCTGGCGGGCGTGTCGATGTCGATCGCGCGCACGCCGCGCTCGAGCGCGCGTTCGAGCCACGTCGAATTGGGCGGCAGCAGGCTAGTCGTCATAGCCGGCATGGGTCACGGTGACGCCGGTGCAGAGCGCCGCCTGCGTGGCGTCGCAGATGATGCTGGCGAGCGGCGCTGCCAGCTCGACACGCTGTACGCCCTCGACGGTGAGCGCAGCGTAGAGGCCGGAGAGCGTGATGTCGCGACCGAGGCGGCGCGAGGCGGCGATGTACGCATCGAGCTTCGCGCGCGCGGAGGCGAGCACGAGCGCGGCGTCGGGGCCGGCGAAGGTCCACAGCCGCGCGGTGACGACGAACGGCACCAGCGCGGCCGACGCAACCGTGACCAGGTCGCCGAGCGGGCGCACCGACTTGTCGGTGACGATTTTACGCACGGTGCCGAGCAATGCGTTGGACGCGGTGCCGTCGCCCTCGGCCGAGAGCAGCGTCATAAGCACCTCGCCGGGCGCCGGACTGGTGGCGCTGGCGTCGAGCACGAGGGCGGACGCGTCAAGTGCGCGCTTCACATACGCCAGCTCAGGACCGGCCGCGGCGAAGCCCTCGGGTGCGAGCACGATACGCGCGCGCAGCGCGTCGTCGCTCTCGCCGGCGAGCCGGGCGACACCGATCGCGGCGCCGATGTGATCGAGGGTCGAGCCGGTGGCGTATGCGACGAGCCGCTGCTGCAGTCGGTCGTTGAAGTCGGCGCGCAGCATCATCTGCTCGTAGGCCGCGATTTGCAGCACCTTGACCGCCGGGTCGCTGTCGACGGTGGCATCGAAGCTCGGCAGCTCGGCCTGCACGCGTGCGATCAGTCGGGCGAGGATCGTCTCATAGTCGAGCTGCTCCACGATCGGCGGGGGAGCAAGGCGCGACAGGTCGACAGAGCTGGAGGCGGGCGCGGGCATGGCGCGGCCATGTCGGCGGGGGTGTCATGCGGCGGCTAGTCGCTTGGTCCTGTGGAAAGGGCTTTCTACAGGACCAAAGCGACAGATTAGCCGCTGCACGATGTCCCCTCCCGCCCAACACTCAGACATCGAGAAGGTGAACGCTCCTGCCCGTTAGCGGACGTTCGCTTATGACTTGGTTGCAGCCGTGAAGACGAACTCGCGGAAATTTAGACGCGAGTCGCTGTTGCCCGACGGGAGAAATTCATAGGGTCGTTGACGATGCAACGCATATCTTTTGGAAATCTTAGTGAGCTGGCCTTTCAAGTAAGTCACGAAAGGTGCGTTCAAGCTCGACGTGAATCAGAGCTGTCTCGTCAGCCATAACAGTCATGATTATTCTTTGAAGCAGCTTGCCGGCTTGCTGCTTGGTAATCGCCTGAAGAAATGGAAAGGCGGTGACAACTAGGCCTTCCAAGGCATGGTCATCCGTGTCGGCCCACCTGGCGTCAATTTCAAGCGACAAGCCTCCACGGTAATCCGAGCGTATCTTCGTCAAGGGGGCGCTTACAAAGACACGCAGGCCGACAAGCTCGACCATCTTCTGAAGCTCATTGGCGCTAAACTGCAAAATAGCGGGATAGGGAGTGGTTTGAGCCACTCCTACCGACGGTCTTTCAGTGGCGAAATCGCGGCAAATGAGTAGGGCAAGGCTAAGAGGGTCAAGAACATAGTTCTCGATTCCATTACGGCCACCGGAACCTAAAACTGCTATACGCCCGGTTGCAGCGTGATGACCGTCGTAATCAACAAGCCCGAAAACCGAGTTATTTCCGGCTGCCGCTAAGTCGTCAACTAGGCGCTTCAGCACGTCACAACCAGTGTTGATCTCATGTCCCTTAGTATTACGTGTCCCCGTGGCAACAAACTCTAGTGACCTCTCAGAGCGTAATTCCGGCTTGAGAATCTTGTAAAGGCTGTCGTACGTTTTCGCATCCGATGGGCTTTCGACGAATACCTGCCGCCGGCCATCAAAGCTTATCGCTATCGTTGGTACGCCGACCGTAAGGATGTTCAAGGCCTCGGCTTTAGAGACGGAATGTAAGCCGGGTTTCCCGGGTAGCATGAGGTGCACCGCACCCTCAGGTGCCAAGGCGACCGTCGAAGGCGAATGGGTGGTCGCTATCACCTTTATTCCAAATTCTTTGACAAGCGTACTTGTAATCGTGTTGATGAGCGAGCGAGTCATCGACGGGTGTAGAGGCGCGTCGATTTCGTCAAAAAGAATTAGTTTGGGATAGACCGTAAGCTGCCTTCGATCGTTCGCATAATACACGCAGAACGCGAAGGACATGAGCACCTTCTCGCCTGACGAGAGGCTAGAAAATGGGATGATCGCTCCTGTGGATATCTTTGTCAGTTGCGGTGTGTAGGGCAGGAACTCGTTTAAAGCTGGCGCATTAATCACGAAATCTAGGCCCGCCGACGCTATTGTGTCATTAACGAACCTCCACGGCGCTGGGCCATAATGCTCATGAAACTCGCTCGGAGCTAAAAATGGCTCTTCCGAGTAACCCTTTTCGAAATTGAACTCCGCAAGGCGGTTGCTTAGTTCAGCATCTCGATATGCAAGAAATAGCCGCGCAAAAGATTGCTGGAAGAGGTCTGTCCTGCCCCAATTACTGAGGCCGGAGACACTCAATTGCTTGGGAGTAATCGCCACAACCGGAATCTGATATTTGCTGCTGAGTGCGCGAAGGGATGCTTGCAGAAGCGCATCAGAATTGTTGATGATGAACTGTGATGCATTTGCAATCGCCTGGTTGATCTGAATCATCGCAGCTTCTGCTTGCTTGGGGTCGGAGAGCTCGCGCTCCAAATCGCCCATGCTCCATAGAACCATGTTGAAAGGATCATCGATAAACTTGTTAGAAAGCCCAAGTGATCGAGCCACCCCTCGGAGTGGCTCAGCAGCGTTTGGATGTCGGCGGAGGGTTACAAACTGCATCTCTAAGGTTTGCCGCTCCTGCCGCAGCGCCTCACTCGAAATCTGACCCTGATCTTGGGGCACGAGAGTGCTCCAATCAAAAAGGCGAATCTCGTGACTTGAACTTTGAGGCTGGGCGACATCGGTACGTATTGAGCCGTTCGCCAATGCTTGAAGGAGATGCGTCTTGCCCGCGCCGTTCGGGCCAGTGATCACCGTAAAATCCGGGATTTGAACGGACGGGAAAGTGTTAATGGACAGGTGGCTGGCGTTGAAGTTGAGCTGCATACTAGTATCAATAAGCACCTATTCGGACGTTGCAATGTTCCTGTTAGTCGCCGCTATCATCAACACTGTTGAATTAACGATTGTCAGCTAACCGTTCGTACAAACCGGAGAGCTATAGATCCGCTTTCCTCCCAGAAGCAGACGTTCACCCAAGCGCCGTTACGGCGCCAGCAACATGCTCAAGCAGGAGCTCGATCGCGCGCCCACGTTCGCGCTCGGTCAGCCCGAGCAGTCCGCGCCGGGCGTAGCGCACCTTCTTGCTCTTGATCGACGGCTGATCGAACAGCCCTTCCTGATGGATTTTCGCCACCTCGGCCGCGCGCCCCGAGAAGCCGATCCACGCCTCGCGATCGGTCGCGTCGGCACGCAGGAACCGCCCGCCCCGCAGCTTGCGGAACATGGCGGCGCGGCGGATGGTACCGCGGCGCCGTAACTTACCCGCGCCGGCGTTCTGCTCGCCCGGCTCGACCGGCAGCCATTTGGCGACCTTGTCGTAGAAGAACGAGCGGATCGCGCCGGCCTCCTGGTCGTAGCCGGTCATGAGTGGACCTTGCCGCACCCAGCTACGCATGAACACGAGGCGGGGCTCGGCCGCGCCCAGCGGGTAGAGGAAGCGAACAGCGAAACCGCCCGGCTTCTGCTCCTGTCGGGGACGCCGTCGCTCGAACGCCGAACCGTCAGGATTCTGCTGCCGTCCAATCCGCGCCGACTGGCTCTGGCGCAGGTCGCGCGCCATGCGGCGCAGCAGCAATCGACGCTCGACAGGTGCGAGCGAACGCACCAGCGCGCCGGCGAGCTGCTCAATCGCGGCGAAGTCTTCAACCACCGACCGCGACCGTGTCGCCTGTGCCGACATCCTCGGCCGCGGCGTGCCAAAGCGTCACGGTGGTTTCCACGCCGGGGAACGTGTCCACGCGCGGGCAATCGGGCACGTCGGTGATCGACCAGGCGCCGTCGACCACCTCGACGCGCACCAGCTCGGTCAGCTCGAGGTCGATCGACACGTCCTGCGCACCGCTGTCGAGGATCTCGGACTCGAATGTAAACGGCTCACTCGGTGCGCGATCGAACAGGTCGGGCTGCTCGAGCGAGATCCACGCGAGCAGCGGCACGAAGATCGCGTTCAGGTCGCCGGCGAAATCCTGCACCACGAGGTTGAGCTTATAGCGCTGTTCGAACGATAGCGTGCCGGTCGCACGGCACACCACGCGCCCGCCATCGGTGAACAGCGACAGCGTCTCGGGATGGTCGCGCAGGTGCTCGACCTGCGTAACCAACCACTGCTTCAGCGCGTCGGGCTTCCTCACTTCGCGCCCGCGCAGGTGCCGGGCGCGTTCCAGTCTACCAGACGATCGAGTCGGCTGGCGTTGGCGCCGAACGCGCGCGCGAGGCGGATGATGCCGGCGCGCAGCTTGGTCGGGATCTGCGCGACCAAGTCGGCGTCCTCGGGCAAGCCGGTCGGCCGCTCGGCGCAGTCGAGCAGTTCGGCAGGCGGCGTCTGCTTCACCGGCACCACGATCGGCACCGGCTTCTCGACCTCAACGGGCGAGCGTGGGGCGCAGGCCGGCAACGCCGTTAACAGCAGCAGTCCACTCACGATCGACAAGGTTGCGGCGTTCGGCTTCGGCATCGGCGGTCTCCATGCGGTGCGCGGCATCGCGCGCGGCTTCGGCCGCGGCACGTGCGGCGAGATTGTCGGCGAGCTGGCGCGCGTCATGCGCAGCCATCGCGTCGGCGAGCGTCTTGGCGGTGATCTCGGCGGTGCGGCTCTTGAAGTCGGCGAGCGCGGCGATCTGCGCCTTGCAGGCGACACCGCGCGCGATCTTCCCCTTGGCGGTGAAGTCGGACCCGGCAGCCGTGCACAGCAGCTCGGCCGACTGCAGCAGCCGGTCACGATCGGCCTCGGTCGTGCGCCACTCGACGTAGAGGAAGGCAGCCGCGACCGCGACGAGCAGCAGGACCAGCCAGGCGATCTCGGCCTTGGCCTTGTTGAACAGCGACGTGATCACGCGGCGTCCTTTCCGGTCTTCATCATGTCGGCGAGGCGGGTGGCGCGCTCGCCGACCTGTCGCGCCCACAGCGAGACGCACATCGCGCTCGCCGCGGCGGTGTAGTTACCGAGCCGGATCAGCGTCAGCGTGTTGATGAAGGCGAGCAGCCCGCGTGCCTTGCGACCGGGTGCGGCGCGGCAGCCGATGCCGAGGTTGAAGCACATGTCGAGCAACACGCGCTGGCGCACACCCGACAGCGTGCGCCACCACGGCAGCTCGCGATCGAGGTCACGCTCGACACCGTCGATGTCGCTTTCGACCAGCGCATCGCACTGCGCATCGGTGACGCCGTTGCGCGTGACGCTGGCGACCGTGATCCCGAGCGCCTTCTGCTCGGCCGGGCGAATGCCGACATCATCGAGATTGCGACCGATGCCGATCGACAGCTTGCCGGCGGTGCAGCGGTAGACGCGTAAGCGGCGTCCCTCGTGCCGGGCGAGCTGGGCGCGCAGCTTGGCGCGATCGTAGGGCGAGCGGGTCACTGGCGGTCCTTTCGGCGCAGGAATGGGATGGCGTCGCGGATCTGACCGGGGATGCCGGCAACGGCATCGACCACCTCATCGCGAAAGCGCGGAGCAGCCTTGAAGGCGATCAACCCGGCGACAAACCCGATCGCCTGGCGCACCGGCTCGCTCACCGGATAGATCGCGGTCACGAGGTTGGTGGCGAAGTACGACACCGCAATGCCGACGAAGAGCTGCACAAAGCGCTGCGCCCAGGTGAGCCCGGCTTCGAACGCGAGGCTGACCGTCGAGCCGACCGCGGCGGGCAGCAGGCTGAGCAGGAAGGTGACGATCGCCGCGAGGGCATCGTGGAGGAGCTTGTCCATCAATCGTCCCAGAGCTGGACCATGTCGCGCACCGGGGTGGTGTCGCGGGTCGTGAGGGTGGCGGGCACGGTCACGCGGGTGCCGGCGGGCAGCGTGGTACCGAGCGCGGCGAGGCCGGGGTTGGCGGCGAGCACCGTTGCGAGCGCGGGCGAGCCGAGCCGGCGGGCACGCCAGAGCAGCGCGTCGAGCGTGTCGCCTTGCTGCGCGGTGAGCGTGTCGGGCATCAGATCAGCTCGACCGTAGTGCGGCCGACCTCGAGCATGTCGCGGATCGCGTGGATGGCATCGCGGCGCAGTTCGTCCACGCTCGGCTCGAGATCATCGACCTTGCGGTCGCCGCGTCCGGTCAGGTCCGTGTCGCGGTAGCCCTCGATCAGCTCGGCGCGCACGTAGGCGCCGATCGCGCGACGATAGGAGAGCACGAGCACGCTCTCGCCGTCGACCTTATCAGCCGGCACGTCGGCGAGTGATGCATATCCGGCCGCGAGCCGCGCTGCGCACCACGAGCGCAGATCCGCACGCGCGGCCATGATCGCGCCAATCACGGCGGTGCGCAGCCGTTCGGGCGTGACCACCTCGCGAATACGGTAGCCGGCGCGCAGAGCGTCGGGCTCAATGTCGGGCAGCCAGCCGTCGTTACGGATCGGCGCGGTAGAGCCCGGCGCGACTGGCGCTGCGCTCGTCTTGATTGGAATCGATAGGGTCACGATCAGCGCGCCACCAGGTGCGGTTCGCCCGCGACCACGATCGCGACCGCAACCGCGAAGAGCAGCAGGCCGAGCACGAACATCAGGTTGCCGGTTCGCTCGACCGTCGCGACGTTGCCGGTGTGCGGCGCCTCGCGCGTCACGATCACGCCGCCCAGGCATGCGATCACCGCCACCACAAGCAGCAGCAACAGGCCGAAGCAGTAAGCAATGAGCGAGAGCGGCATGTGGGCGATCCTTCGAAAATCACGGGGGTGAGGACCGGGACCGGAGCAGCCCTGCGACCCGAAGGTCTCCTGCTCCGCGCGATCCGCCCCCGAGCGCCGGGGGCGAGCTGGTCAGCCGGGCGGACCGGCGTTGTCCTGGTCGGGCGCGGGCAGCGAGGCGAGCGCGCGGCGTAGCCCTGTGAGCTTGGTCTTGACGCCGACGCGGTCGTTCAGCCGCTGCGCGGCCTCGAGCTGCGCGATGGCGCGAGTGATAATCGGGCGCGCGGCGTCGGCCTCGGCATCGCTGCCGGCGCGGGCCAGCTCGACGCCGATCGCCTTCGCGAGCTTGGCGCGGGGTTCGTCGTGCATGTCGATGCCGGCGGTCAGCTCCTCGACCTGCTCGAGCACCGACAGCGGGAAGGGGGCGTTGATCGCCTGCGCGCGCAGTGCCGCCTCGGCGATCTCCTCGAGCACCAGCGTTGCGGCGTCGCGCTGGTAGCGCGATGGCATGGTCACTTCGTGGCGCAGGACGTGCGCGGCGAGTTCGAGCGCGCGGGAATAATCCTCGATGTCGATCGACCAGACCATGACGGTCGGCAGCACTTCGTCAGCGCCGGTGGGCGAGAGCGAGCCGGGGGGCGAGGCGCGACCTGCTGCGAGCACGCCGTCGCACCAGTCGCGGTACTCGGGCAACATTTCGCGCTTGGCGGCGACCTTCAGCGTCACCGCCTTGATCTGGGCGAGACGGCGCAGTGCGTGCGTGAGGCGCAGCTTGATCGCGGCAGCCGCGGTGTTCGGCCTAACTTGGTCCGCTGCAACCGGCGCGGTGCCGGTTGCAGCGGTGGGGGCGAACCCGCTCCCGGATGCAGGAGCAGACGCCGCTTTCATCGCCAGGATACGTTCCTGGTTGCGTCGAGCGAGGCTCATGGCGTGTCCTGTGGGAGCGGGTTACTTCGGAGGGTTGTCCAGCCGCTTACGCGGCCGGCTTCTTGCCCATGACGATGTTCTCGATGAGCGCGGCCTTGCCGAGATCCTCGACCACGTAGGCGTGGTTGACGCTCTCGTAGTTCTCGACCTGATCGCGCTTGGCGTTGTCCTCGATCTTGCGCCGCTCGGTGCCGATCTGCTCGTAGACAGACAAGTTCGCGAGCGTCGTGATCAGGATGGCGTTGGGTGGGAACTTAGGCACGCGCACCGCCTGAAGACCGCCGATCTTCTTTGCGGATAGCAGCACGTCACGCGCGAGCTGCTCGGTTGCCTTGTCGCCCGAGGCATTGACGATCGCGAAATACTTGTCGTGCACCAGCGCGCGCCCGACGATCGCGACCAGGTCGGTGTCCTCGCGATAGTTCTCGTGCAGCGCCTCGATGCCGTCGTACACCAGCGCGTCGATGTTGACGAAGTCGACCTCTTCGCCGACCTCGCCCGCACCAACGAAGATCTTGCCGGCAACTGTCACGCGCCCGGTCGTTGCATCACGCGTTTCCGGCGTAAGGTCGCCGCCCGCGATGTGGCGCTCGGGCGTGTCGAGGCGGATGTGCTCGAGCCAACCGATGTTGACGTCCTGCAGGAGCGGAAACGCCTCGGGGTCCGTATCCTTGGCAACGTGCGTGCCGTTGAAGCCGATGGTGATGATGTCCATCGCCTTTGCCTTTACGATCGCGTCTCGCAGCAGGATCTGGAAGTTGGGCTGGTGCGCCCAGGAGTCGAGCGTTTCGTAGCGGACCAGCGTGTCGAAGTCGGTCTTCTCGCAGCGGTAGCGCGTCTCATCGAGATCACCGGGGTAGCGCGGCTCGCGATCTTTCACGCGCGTATCGGTACGGCTGGCGATCGTGCCCTTGACGCCGACGCCGACCTTGTCGCCTTCCTGGGCGACGACCGGGATGATGTTGATGTTCTTCAGGAACTCGCTGCTGAGCTGCAGTTTCCCGCGCAGCGTCTGCGCGACAGCGGGAGCAACCGTGAAGGTGCGAGCGGTATTGGTGACGCCATTCAACTTCCCAATCTTTTGGGTGTAGGCGTCGAATTTGTCCTGCGTGAGTTCGAGCATGGTGGCGGTTCCTTGGCGGGGTCTGAGGGGGATGGGCGAGGTGGACGCCGATCAGCAGTCGGTCTCTTCGCCCCCGGCACCACCCGGCGAGGGCTGGCGGCGGAACTGATCCGGCTGCTCGGTCTTCGAAAGCTTCCCCTCGAGCTTGTCGAAGCGGGCGGTCAGTGCGGCCTGACCTTCAGAGAATGGCTTCACCGCAGCGGCGAGCGCTTGCTTGAAGGTGCCGGTCAGATCCTCGAGCGCAGCGGTGAAGTCAGCCGGTCCGGTGATCGACGCCGGCTCGGGCTTCTTCTCCGGCTCCTTGCTGCCGCGGATCTTGTCCATGAAGCGCGAGAACAAGCCGTCGACGATGGTGTCGGTGTCCTGCGGCTTGATCTCAAATTCGAGCGCGACCGCCTCGTCACCTGCGGCGACCAGATTACCGTTGACGGCCGCACCGCGCGAAAAGTTCAGCTTCTGCGTCGCGATCGACGCGGGGTTGTCGGTGAACGCGAGGCCGACCAGGCCGACCTTGCCGGTGCCGGCATAGTCGCCGGTCAGCTCGACCGAGGGGAAGGGCTTCTGACCACTGGCGGCGAGTGCGACCAGGCTGTCGAGCGCGTCGACCTGCATGTAGAGCGCCTTGCGCTTCTCGGTCTTGCCCGCGATCGTGACCTCATCGACCTGCGCCTTGACCGCCGAAACGTCACCGTAGCGATTGAATGGGCCTTCGGGGCTGAACCCGGACAGGTGCTCGATGTTGATGCCGGGCGAGTAGGTCTCGGCATTGAAGGTCTCGACCGCCTGATCGATCATCTCGGCGGTGACGGTGCGCCCGTCGCTGATCGTCTGACCTTCCACGAAGCCGCGGAAGAACTTGCTCTTGGTGGTCTTGATGGTCATGGCGCGGCGGTCCCGGATCGATGTGGCGCGGCGCATCGGCCGCCCTGTCTAGCCCGGCGAACAGGGACCGAGACGGGCGCCCGGCTCAAGCTACTCGACCTGTAGAAAGCCCTTTCCACAGGTGCCGGCGCTCCGATCGCGGGAACGGGCGTGGCTAGGCTCCGCGCCGACATGGACGAACCAACCGCCCCGATCTCCGCGCCTGCCGCGGTCGTGCCGTTCGACGTCGAGCGTCAGGCGCGGCGGCTCTACTGGCTCGGCTGGAGCATCACGCAGGTGGCGGAAGAGTTGCGGCTGAAGCGTCCAACCGTCGAATCGTGGAAGCAGCGGCGCCGATGGGATGAAGCGCCCTCGATCCAGAAGCTCGAGGATTGTCTCGAGACCCGCCTTATGGCGCTGATCGTCAAAGAGAAGAAGACCGGCTCGGATTACACCGAACTGGATGCGCTACGCCGTCAAGTGGAGAGCCTCGCCAAGGTGCGCCGCTACGAGGCGCCGGGCGGGCATTCAGGCGATCTGAACGACAACGTCGCCAACCGGAATGCGGGCGAGAAGAAGAAGGCGAAGAAGAACCACTTCACCGCCGAGCAGGTCGAGCAGCTGCGGGAGATCTTCGAAGACCGGCTCTACGATTACCAGAAGGGCTGGTGGGCGAACCTGCAACGCCGCACCCGCATGATCCTGAAATCGCGCCAGATCGGCGCCACCTATTATTTCGCGTTCGAGGCGCTGCTCGACGCGGTCGAGAGCGGACGCAACCAGGTGTTCCTGTCAGCGTCGAAGGCGCAGGCGCACCAGTTCAAAAACTACATCATCGGCTTCGCCAAGCTGGTCGGCGTCACGCTGGGCGGCGACCCGATGCTGATCACCAGCGATGTGCGCCCGGCTGGCGAGGCCGCGGCCGAGCTGCACTTCCTCGGCACCAACTTCCGCACCGCGCAGGGGCGCAGCGCCAATTTCTACTTTGACGAGTTCTTCTGGGTTCACGGCTTCGAGCAGCTCAACAAGGTCGCCAGCGCGATGGCGACGCACAAGAAGTGGCGGAAAACCTACTTCTCGACACCCTCCACGATCGCGCACGCGGCCTACTCGTACTGGACCGGCGAGCGCCGCAACAAGCGGAAGCAGAAGGAAGACCGGCTCGAGCTGGATGTCAGCCACGCCGCGCTGAAGGAAGGCCGGTTGTGCGAGGATGGCATCTGGCGCCAGATCGTCACGGTGCACGACGCGATCGAGGGCGGGTTCGACCTGGTCGACCTCGCCGAGCTGCACGACGATCACCCCGATGACGAGTTCGCCAACCTGTTCGGGTGCGAGTTCGTGGACGACACGCTATCGGCGTTCAAGTTCAACGATATGATGGCGCTGGGCTGCGACAGCCTGGTCGTATGGCTCGACTTCGACCCCGATGCCGCGCGCCCGCTGGGCAACAAGCCGGTGTGGGCCGGGTACGATCCGCAGAACAGCGAAAACGGCGACAACGCCTCGCTGGTGATCGTCGCCCCGCCCGAAGAGCAGGGCGGCACGTTCCGCGTGCTCGAGCGCCATCCCTTGCGCGGTCTCGACTTCGAGGAACAGGCCGAGTTCGTCCGCGCGATGCTGTCGCGCTACAACGTGACCTACCTCGGGATCGACGCCACCGGCGTCGGCGCCGGCGTCTACCAGCTCCTCGCCAAGCCAGGCTCTGCGATCAGCGGCGTCACCAAGATCGAATACTCGCTCGAGGTGAAAACCAAGATGGTGATGAAGGCGCAGAACGTCGTGCGCCGCGGTCGCCTCGCGTTCGATCTCGGTCACCTCGACATCGTCAGCAGCTTCGTCTCGATCAAGCGCACGATCACTGAGAGCGGGCGCAACGTCACCTTCAAGGCTGGGCGCGGGGGCGAGGACGGTCACGCCGATCTTGCCTGGGCGATCATGCACGTCCTCAACAATGAACCGCTCGACGGCAAGGAACGCCCGGCAGCCACGATGGAGATCCTGTGATGAAGCAGCTGCCGCCCTTCGGCGCCGCGGTCGACCGCGACACAGCGCCGGTGACCGCCTTCACGTTCGGCGAGCCCGAGCCGGTGCACAACCGACGCGAGCTGATCGACATGGCGGAATGCTGGCACAACGGTCGCTGGTACGAGCCGCCGATCTCGGTCGACGGGCTGGCGCGCGCGTTCCGCGTCTCGCCGCATCATAGCTCGGCGATGATCCTGAAGCGCAACCTACTGGTCGGCGCGTTCAAGCCCACGCCCTGGCTGTCGCGCGCGACATTCGAGCGCCTGGTGCAGGACTATCTCGTGTTCGGGTTCGGGTTCCTCGAGCAGCGCTTCAACCTGCTCGGCGGAGTGCTGCGCCTCGACCACGCGCTCGCCAAGTTCACCCGCGTCGGCGTTCAGCCGGGGCGGGCGTTCTACGTGCCGGGCAACGTGCCCGAGACCGAGTTCCGGCCGGGCAGCATCGTGCAGATCATGCAGCCCGATGTGAACCAGGAGATCTACGGCGTTCCCGAATATCTATCGGCGCTGCAGTCGGCGCTGCTGAACGAAGCCGCCACGCTCTTCCGCCGTCGCTACTATCTGAACGGCAGCCATGCCGGCTTCATCTTGTACGCGACCGGCACGTTCGCCGAGGGTGATACCGATAAGATGCGAGAGGCGCTGCGCCAGTCGAAGGGACCGGGCAACTTCAAGAATCTGTTCGTGCACGCGCCCGACGGCAAGGAGCACGGCATGAAGATCCTGCCGATCGCTGAGGTCGGCGCCAAGGATGAGTTCCTGGGCATCAAGAACGCGACGCGCGACGACGTGCTCGCTGCGCACCGCGTGCCGCCCCAGCTGCTCGGCATCGTTCCGGCGCAAGGGTCCGCGTTCGGCAATCCCAAGGATGCGACCAGCATGTTCTGGCTGCTCGAAATCCTGCCGATCTTGAAGCGGCTGCTCGAGATCAACGATCAGGTTGGCGTTGAGGCCGTCGCATTCGAGGACGATGATGTCGTTGCCTTAGCCTCGAGCTAAGGAATCTAAGTGACTAATTATCTTCGAACGATGTTATTAGACGTCAGGTTCTACCAAGACTTTTCTCGAAAAAAGCCGATACAGAACGTCGATAGATCTGAGATTGAAGATGACATATGTATTCATGATCACCATGACCGACAAGTAGTAGCTGCTTTTTACCACTGACGGCGCGGAAAAGGTCACGTGTGTCTTCGACTGTGGTGTAGCGATCTTTGGCGCCTCCAATGATCAAAACTGGACCTTTGAAAAGTGGAAGTCTCGCCAAGGGAGATAACCGCGAAGGTGGCTCTCCAAAGCGGAGAAAAGATTGCGCGCTAAGCGCGGGTTCTAGCGCATACGCCAATGGCGATGGCAGGTGAGTCAATAGACGGTTCCTGATCGCGCGTCGTATATCAGGATAGACTGCTTGAAGCACAAGCGCGTCTGCGTCTACAGGGCCTCTATCTCCTAGAACTGCAGCAGCGCCACCAAGCGAAATTCCGATAACGCCCACTCTTGCATTGTTCTGCCGCCCCTTCAGCCAAGTTAGCCCAGCGTAGGCATCATGCGCTTCCGTGAGCCCGAAACTACGATCAGTCATTGTAGACTGTCCATGCCCTCGTAAGTCGAGGGTTAAGACTGCGTAACCTAAGGAAGCTAGCCAACTAGCGTTAGCTGCTGAGGCCTGCCGAGACTCTCCTAACCCGTGTAGAATCATCACACCTGGTGAGTGGTTGCTACGACCTGGATAGAAAGTCGCCCGTAGGCGGATGTCCTTGTCAGATTGAAGATAGAAATCTGAGTTTGGCTTCTGGGCTGCCTCGATCACGGAGGAGCGCGGTTTAATCCATGCCCCTCCGATGATCCAACAGGCCGTTGCTCCGCTCGCGGCAAGTGCTACGGCGCCAAGCATCAATCGAGAACGTGAGGTTCGCATAGCTACAATCTAATTCTCGAGACCTCAGGTATGCGAAATCACACATCACTTGCAAAGCATAATACTCGTCAATAATTATAGAAGGCTACGCGATCATAAAGACGTCCGAGCCGTCCAATTGATGTTGGTGAACAATGCCGTCGCCAAAGCTTGGTGACGTTAACAGCTGGCTATCGTATTGACCACTGCGTGCATTGTCTTCGGCGAAGGCCGTTGATGCGGCTGAACCTAAGCCACCCATCGCTGGAATTAAATCGCTTGAAAACAGGGTTGCGTCTTCGAAGGCGATGATTTCAATCTCCGTGCCACTCGAGAAATAGCCGCTTAACAAAACTTTGAACGAGCCGTCAGCCTTTGAGATTTCCAAGTTGGTGTCGTTGCGAACCATGCTGACTTCGCTTCTTAGAACATCCAAAACAACGAGCGCATCGCGGTTTCCGCCAGTGTCAATCACGGTGACATTACTGCCACTTTCGACACGATACATGTCGTTTCCAGCGCCACCGCTTGCTAAATCATAGAAAAAGCCGTTTGGTTGTGAAAGATCGCTCTTTCCCATCGTGATGATATCATCGCCGTCGCCGGTTTGAACCCAATCATTGCCAGCTCCTGCGTCAACGTACAATGGCGCTGACCAATACGATGTTATCTGATCATTGCCGCCACCCGAGTTTACTAGCAGACTTCGAGGATGGGGGTTGCCAGAGTAACTGGACCCAAAAATGAAGGAGTCTGCCGCATCGCCGGTAACGTAGCCAACTGCCTCACGTCCATTGAAGTTTAAGGTATCGTCGGTACCGGCTCCGGCACTGTAGGGGCTGCTTTCAAACTTGAATAAGAGCTCGCCATTGTTCATCTCGAGGGCTCGCCATTTTTCGATGCCGTACGGCGTCTCGAACGAGCCAAGGTCCTTGCTGCCTCTGGCAGAGGCCATCACGCCAACGTCGTAGGCGGTGTTCGTGTGTCCATCGCTATAGGTTATCGTTGAAGTTGCGCTAAAATGATTTGCTGCGACGTAGCTGTCAGCAGGGTTCATGCTAAGCGATAGCGAGACTATCCCAAGATCGGATAATGACCGCAGTTCCCCAGTTTCCTGTACGGTATTCTGGTTAGTATCAACCCATACTCGAAACTTATTATATTCAGCATCAAGCGCTGAAAGAGCGCCATCATGATTAGAGTCAAAAACCTTTAGGGCGTCTAGATCGGAAGTTGCGCTGGGATTGAAGGCCGTCATTACCATTTCACGGCCGCTATCAACTAAGCCGTTGTTGTTTTCGTCATAAACAAGATAGCCATCTCCGCCGCTAACCCAGCCGGTGGTCTGACGATAGCCGTCGCCGTTCCAGTCGTATGTTGCGCCGTCCGTAATCGGTCGCATTTCGAGCCCGTCGCCATCCAGATCGAGAACCACTGGCCGTATTCTAGTGGCAAACGAGTAGTCGACCCACTTCCACCCATATGTGATATCGTTGTCACCAGTCCCTACGCCGGCGTAGACCCAGTGACCACTTGGCGCGATCATGCCCGGAGACATGGGAGCGGAGTAGTAGCCAGGGCTTCCGCCGCCCCCTCCGCCGCCGCCGAAGATCGGCGCAGTATGAACAGGATTGTTGAAAAGGCCGTCAGCATCAGAGGGTGTCCACAAACCGTTGGTGAACGCCAGCAAACCATCTGGAATGTCGATGCCCGCCTCAAGCAGACATTGTGCTACCGCTGCATTAGAATTTTGGCCGAGAGGCGCATAACTTAAATTATTGCTGTTTATAGTATTTGCGCACTGTGTGATCGCGGCCCATTGGCCTGAAAGATCCCCACTGCTTGCTACTACGGAAGAAGAAAAGTTGCTGGTTCGCCAGTCGTAGGAGCTTGTCGAGTACGGCCCTACCTCTGCCTTCAGATTCCCCCAAGGAGACGTCAACGAGGAGTTGTGATCGGGAAAGGCAGAAAATACCTGCTGGGTAGTAACGCCATTTCGCTCTGACGTGTAGACAAGATAATTGTGTGCGCCGAGTTGGTATCCGCCACTCCAAGCGATAGCGTGAGTTCGAACTTCAATTTTGTCCATCACGTCCTCCCTAAAAACCAACCTGCTCACGCTTTGTAAGCGTTGTTATGAAACCTCGTGAACTTTGCTGAAATACGACTACCCAATAGTAGCTTGAGCCAAAGCCCAGAGGCAAACGGCTAGGAACGCTTTTTTCACACGAAAAAGCTTTTCCAGGATCAGCTTCTTTAGACGAGTGGTCGCTAAAGCGGGTACAAGTAGCTCCCGCATTTTGCATCGCTTCTATTAGGGTCGACATTTGAACGGGTTCGCTGACGAGATGCTTCCAAGCTGCTTTGTGCGCGGCGATAGCAGCGTCATGATCTACTAGATTGTTGAAGAGGCCGCTCTTCGCAGTGCTTGACGCTAACGCTAAGCCAGCGACCAGCAAGATAGCAGCGAGGGCAGCCAGCCGACTCATGCGAGTTTGATAAGGGATGCTGACCCTTTGATGAAGCGCAAATTACAACTTTGTAAGTTTTGACACTTCTACCTGCCTGATCCGCTTGGCAGTCAAGCCGTCGAGGCTATCACTAAGGTTGCTGGTGAGCCGAGTATCGGCAGGGGCTCAAGGGCCGGCAAATGTTGTCGTCCCTGTTTGCGCGCTAGACACCCCGCCTCGCCTGCGCGCTTTTTATGCCAGTTTTGATGCAATCGGCCGGAGTGATGCATGATGGCATATCAAAGGGCTGCCGGGTGTTGAAACGAGACCACGGCGTGACGCAGATTGATGCACCTATGAGCGGTTTCGCTTACGCTTAGCAGCCGACGTTCACGCCGGCTTGAGCATTTCGCTAAACCATTCGTTGTTCGGCTTCTAATAGACGGCTCGAATTACGGAGACGCATCGAATCGAATCCCGCCGCAACGATCGTAAGCGAAGCGAGCCAACAGATGTAGCGAGTAAGGACTTCTCAGAACGGTAGCTGTAAGTGGCCAACCCACGAACCGAGCGTGTTCGCAACAGTTTCTAGTTTGATGAAGAATGCGCTTGGATCGCCCCAAAGCTCAGCCCCCATCTCTCCCACCGCGCCAAGGACTAGAGCCTTGCCCGTAACCTTCATCCACCCCATGACTTTCCCCGCCAAGGCGCGGAAGCGACCTTCCGCCTTTGCGAGTGGCGCGACGTCGGCAGTATTGACGGGGTCCGGCCTATCTAGTTCCGCTCTGATCTCACTGATGCTCTCCCGAGCCTCATCAAGATCGCGCTGGTCGATGCCCAGTCGCATGTCGTCTGGCGGGCCGTTATGGCCCATCTGAGGTGCTTCATCGCGCAGCGCGTCAATGTGGCGCTCAAGGTCATCCAGGTCGCCCCGTAGCGCAGCGATCCTGTCCTCTAGCGGCTCAGGGTCCGGCTGGTCCTCATAGTCGTCCGGTTGAACACGAGCATCATTAGGAGCCCAATCATAGATGCCATTCTCATCCTGCAGACGGGTCGCGGCTTCCTCAATCTCATTCTCTTCAGCGTCCGCGAAGTACTCAGCGAGTTCCTCAGCGGCTTGATAAGGGCCGCCCCAGATCCACTGATAGCCGCCTTCGGCAGTCTCATAGGGTGTATGCTCGTCAGGGTGCTCGTAGTTGGCGTGAAACCACTCAACCATAGCCTCTATGCGCTGTTCGCGATCCAGCCCTTCAAGCGAAGGTGGATCAGACGGTGGCATCAAGTCTAAACCCGAGGACATGGTCGTAATCGCCTTCTAGCAATGAGCCCTCTTTAGACGCTCCGGAAGCGTTCCGTTGCACATGCGCGATGCGATGGTCCACGTAAACACGTCATCGGAGCACAGACTGTCCTTCCTGACGCTGTACCACGTCGTGAGGGCTACATCTTCTGCGTTGCGCGGCGCAAAGCGCGCTTTTTCCTCCGCCTCGCCTGCAAGCTTTTAAGGTCGCAGAAGGTGCACCGCTCCAGATCATCAAAAGACGCAAATTCGAGGAATAAGTAGTGCATAGAATTAGTTGAGCGGGGTGCAGTTGGGTGCACTCACGTTATCCGTTCGCGCCGCTAGGTCTAGGGTAGAACGGGTGACCACGGGAATACGTCAAGCCTCTTGCGATCCAAGCTGCTCTTGATGGTGCTCCAACGGCCCAGATGCTCATCCCAAAGCTGAGAACCAGCACTTTCATATTGAAGTGCCTCTTCTGGCATCATTGAGCCACCCGCCGTGGCGAGAAGGGCAAGCTCAACGGCGCGAACTGAGGATGAGGCTTGATCCCAGATTGCCTCGCGTTCGCTTGCGGGAATAATCACTGGCAGCGCATTTGAGACTATGAGCCCAACGATGTAAATTCTTAGTAATGGTGCCGGATGAACCTTTCTCGTTACTAAGGGATCAACAGGCCCAAACAAATCCATGATTGAGTACGTTGCGTAACAAGAGACAAACAAAAATCGAAGAGCCATATCGAGGTCTAAGGGTAAATCAGACCATCTTGGATAAGGCTTTATATTGCACATGAGCAGCGCTGACGCTAAACTGCCAAAAACATCTGCGTCAATTTCGAGTGCTCGCCGAATTCCTTGCGCGTCCACCTGGACGGCGTCCTCCGACATATGATTCTTCGTTAAAGAATGCTGAAGGTGTCCCCCGAATATATGGCCAAGCTCATGACAGGTAACGATGATCACCGTCAGCTGGGAGAGAAGGTAAGTTAGATCAAGGGCAGGCTTATCCGCTCTCTCTGCACCTGTTTCTCTAAGATCTACATAAGCTTCTCGTCGCGACAATCTCGGATACGACCCGTCGTCCACCGCTTCTTCGCCAGTTAGCAAGAATTTACGCAGTGATCGATCAGACAGCAATCCTGCCATTATTGAGTACGTCTGTTGGTAAAGGCCGGAGTATACAACGATGCAATAAAAGTTCGAAAAACTGGTCACACTTGCATTCATGATGGGGTAGTCCACCACGCAATAATACAAAGGCTTTTCTAAATTCGTACTGCGCGTATGGAACATAAACGTTGTGTGAAGACCGGCAAATCCTGGACGGTGCAGAGGATCGGAGATAAACTCCTCGAAGGGCAGAATTCGAGCTTGTACCGCCGGCGTCCGGCCGGCTAACATCGATTCAACGTAGCCAAATAATAGTTCTGGTAGGTAGAATTCCTTCCCACCTGTCTGCTCGTTGTTCGCTTCGCTCATCGATGTAGGGTACAAAAATGTTTGCGCCCGCGCCAGCGCACGAATTTATGATCTCGAATGTGCCAGACAGCAAGCGTGAAGCTATCTTCCGAAACAGTTTGGATATTTTCTCCGGCTTTACCTGAGCCGGAAAATCGGCTCATTATGCGCATCGCTGGCATCATCATGGGACGGATCGTGCCGCTCCCCCCTAGGGAGCCCCGGTCCCGCGTAAGCGGGTCCGTCCGACAGCGGCTGTGATCGCTGTCGTTGGTCTGGAAGCACCAGATTGAGCTAGGTGGAACAGCAGGCTGCGCACGCCGTAGGCGTTCCTCTTATATTTAATCTCGCAGAGCCGGGTTCATTCCGCCCGGGCGAATTGCGTTACTATCAAGGGCGCGGCCGAGCTTGGCGAGCATGTCGCCGAGCGGCGTGTCGCCGGCGCGGAAGCGTGCCAGCTCTTCGGACGTGAGGCTTGCCAGCATGGTGGCGGTGCGCTCTTCCTCTTCCTGGCGGCGCGTGACCTCGTCGGCCGGCACAGGCGCGCGGCCGAGCAGGCGACGCACCATGTCGGCTGCCATCTTCGGCAGCGTAAGGGCGTAGGCGTTGGAGATCTGGCGCACTTGCGGACCGAACGGGTCGGGGTTCTCCAGCGGCTCGAACCGTCGTTCCCAATTGAGAAAGCCCGCCTCACGCAGGCGCACCAGCGCGTCATGGATCGCACTCTTCGATCGGCGCAGCCGATCCGCCAGGTACTCGATCGAAGGTTCGAGCCGGCCAGTCTTGAAGTCCACGATCCGCATCATCTCGCGCAGAATATCGAGGCCGATATGCCCGATTGGTCCATTGCGCTTGCCCGGCTGCTTGTTCTCGCGGTCGTACTGCTCGGCCGCACGCATGCGGGCCATGCGCTCGGCCTTGTTGAACGGGGACCATAGCTGACCCTCGCACGTGCCGGCCCTGCGGCTGTTGCGATGGACCTTCTGCCCGGTGCGGTGCGCCTTGCTTGCGAAGCTTCCTACCAGCTCGCCGACTGACCGCATCTTCATGCGACCACTCCCGCGAGAGTCAGCCCTGTCGCGGCCCCTCGAGCAACTGGCGCGGCTCGAGCAGCTCCTGCGTCAGCATATCTGCCCACTCCTGCGCCAGCTCGCGCCGGCGCGGCATATAGGCGGCGCGATTGTATGCCGCCTCTACTCCGCTCGGCACGTGCGCGAGCATGAGATCGATAATCGCGCGGTCGCCGACCCGGTTCTCGGTCGCCGCCAGCTCGTTCATGATCGTTGAATAGGTCGACCGCCAGCCGTGTGGAACGTGGATCCCCGAGTAGCCGGCGTCGCGATAGGCTTTGCTCAATGTGCTGTCGCTGATCGGCTTGCGCGGGTGCCGCACGCTGCGGAAGATCAGCGCGGCTCGACCCGAGAACTCCCTCGCGACCTTGATCACGTCGACCGCCTGCCGTGACAGCGGCACCAGGAACTCGAAGGCAACATCCTCCTTCCGCTCCAGCACCAGCTTCATCTTGGAGGCGGGTATGCGCCAGATCGGGTCGGCACCATCCAAGCCCTCGAACTCGCCCCACTCGGCTAGCCGAAGCACGCCCGCGCGGACGGCGGTGAGCGCGAGGAAGCGGGAAGCAAGCTTGGTCAGCGGCTGCCCCGGTTTCGCCTCCACTTCGCGGAGCACCGTACGTGCCGCTTCGATCGTGCGGACGGCCGGAAACTTGCCCTTCTTGGGTTTGGCGAGCGCGCGGTTCGCCACAGCAGCAGGATCCACCTGCGCAATACCGCTGCCAATCGCACGAACGAACACTTCCGAGATCCGCTGTCGGGCACGGTGCGCCGTCTCGATCGCTCCACGCTGCTCGATTGGTCGTAGGACCTCCAGCACGAGCGGCGTCGTAATCGCGTCGATCGGTAGGTGCCCGATCTTCGGATAGACGTCCTGGTCCATGCTGCGTTTGACGATGCTGGCGTAGCGAGGCGACCAGGTCGGTGTCTGGCTGGTAAGCCACTCCTCGGCGACCGTCTTGAACGTAGCGCCCGCTCGCGCGTCTCGCGCGGCCGAGCGCGCCCGCTTCTCCACCGCGGGATCCTTGCCGCTGCGTCGCTCCCGCGCAGCCTCGTCCCGTAGCTCGCGGGCTTCCGCCAAGGTCACGTCCGGGTACGACCCGAACGTCAACAGCTTCTCCTTGCCGGCAACTCGAAACTTCCAACGCCAGCTGCGATGCCCGGTAGTCGCCACGTGCAGAAATAACCCGCGCGCGTCGCTTAGCTTGTATGCCTTGTCCGCTGGCTTCGCCTGACGGCACGCTTTGTCCGTCAGCATGGCGTACCCCCAGCAGGGCAAAACCGTACCCCGAATATACCCCCAACTGTGGTGCGCTGCATTGAGCATCAATGCGACGGGTTGAGACACCCGACAAGGGGAAGAAACTACGCTTTTCCGCACTTGTGAGACAGGTTGAAACAACCTGAAATAGGGGGGTGGTGGAAGGGACTGGATTCGAACCAGTGTACGCTCACGCGGGCAGATTTACAGTCTGCTGCCTTTAACCACTCGGCCACCCTTCCATCCGGGTCGGCGCGGACAAAGCGTCCGGCACCTGCTGTACGATGCGGATCGCACGGTACAGGCGGCTGGTCAGGCCGCGGTCCTGCGCCGCAGCTGCGACGAAGAAGGCGGCTCCTAGAGGCGTGCGCGGCGGTGTGCAAGCCCCTTCGCGCTTACAGGCGGCGCGACGCTTGCGTGCGCGCTGACCACGGCATAGGCACGCCGCCATGCTTATCGGAAATCAGCGCTGATGGCGCGCCGCGGTCATCGCCCGAGCCAGGCGCAGGGCAACCGCCCGCGCTTTTGGGGCCGTCACGCCGTCACCGCCGCGCTCGCCAACCCTGAGCGCGTCGTGCGCAAGATGTGGGGCACGCGCGAGGCGCTGTCGTCGCTCGACATCCCGTCGTCGCTCCCCGTCGTCTTCGCCGAGGCGCCCGATCTCGGCCGGCTGGTGCCGAACGACGCGCCGCACCAGGGACTGGTGGCGGAGGTCGATCCGCTCGAGGACGTGTGGCTCGGCGACCTGCTGGCGCAGGGGAAGGGTGATCGTCGCCCGCTGATCGTGCTCGATCAGGTGACCGATCCGCACAATGTCGGCGCGATCATGCGCTCGGCCGCGGCGTTCGATGCGCTCGGCATCGTCACGCAGGACCGTCATGCGCCGCTCGAATCGGGCGTGCTCGCGCGCTCGGCGTCTGGCGCGCTGGAGGTCGTGCCGTGGGTACGCGTCGTCAATCTCGCGCGCGCGCTCGACGAGATCGGTGAGGCCGGCTTCTGGCGCATCGGCCTGACCGGCCACGCTTCCGCGACGCTGGGTGAGCAGCTGGGCGAGACCCGCCCCGCCATCGTGCTCGGCGCGGAAGGCGAGGGGATGCGGCAGAATACCGAGGCGCACTGCGACCAGCTCGCGCGACTGCCGATCTCGGGCAAGGTGGAGAGCCTGAACGTCTCCAACGCCGCCGCGATCGCGCTCTATGCGGTCGCCGCGCGCGGCTAGGCGCGTGACTTGGGGCGCGGGGTCGACTGCGCCCCGACGGACTCAGTCTTCCTCGGCGATCCGCACCTTCAACCCGTCGAGCGCGGAGGTGAACTGGATCTGGCACGACAGCCGCGACCCCGCGTCGCGGTCCGCGGACGAATCGAGCAGGTCGTTCTCGTCCTCGCTCATCGCGGGCAGGCGATCGGCAAAGGCGGGATCGACGTGGACGTGGCACGTCGCGCAACTGCAGCAGCCGCCGCACAGCGCCAGGATCTCGTCGATCCCGGCGTCGCGGATCACTTCCATCACCGACAGGCCGACCTCGCCCTCGATCTCGCGTTCTTCCCCCTCGCGCGTGACGACGATAAGCTTGGGCATGATGATGTCTCCGACAAGTTTGCGCCGCCATGCCGCGTCGGGCGCGCCCGGGCAATGGGTGCCGCAATGGGCCTGAGCGAGCCCGACCTGCGCGCCGGGCTCGATGCGCTGGGTGAGATCGAACCTGCCTTCGCCGCCGCGATCGCGCGCGTCGGCTACCCCGCCCCGCGCATTCGCCAGCGCGGCTACGCGACCTTGCTACGCACCATCGTCGGACAGCAGGTAAGCGTCCGCGCAGCCGACGCGGTGTGGCGCAAGCTGGAGGAACAGGTCGGCGACCCGAACGACCCTGCGATCATCTCGGCGGCGAGCGACGAGGCGCTTCGCGCCTGCGGCTTCTCGCGGCAGAAGACCGGCTACGCGCGCAGCCTCGCCGAGGAGGTGCTGAGCGGCCGCCTCGACCTCGCGAACCTGCCCGCCGACGACGAGGAAGCGGTCGCGCAACTCGTCCGCGTCAAAGGGATCGGCCGCTGGTCGGCCGAGGTATACCTGCTGTTCGCCGAAGGCCGCCCCGACATCTGGCCCGCGGGTGACTTGGCAGTGCAGATCGAGGTCGGCCGCATCCTCGGCCACGACACCCGCCCGAGCGAGAAACTGACCCGCGAACTGGCCGAGGCCTGGCGCCCTCACCGCGGCGCGGCAGCGATCTTTACCTGGCACCATTACGGCGCGGGCCCGGACGCGGCACCGGTTTAATGGGGATGTGTGCTGTTGGGTGGAATGCGGAGAGATTTCTATCCAACGCGGTGTGGGACTTGGGCACCCGCTCCGGGGTCAGTAGGCGTTCCGGTCGGCCAGTATCTGATCAGTGACCTGCGGCATGATCTCGTAGAATATGCCTGCGACTTGTACCGCAATCTCGCTCTTGAGAAGCGGCATGGCCTTCGCCAGAGTCTGCGAAAGCTGCAGCGTGAAGGTGGCGTCGATCTCGTCGCGAGAGTGCGTCCCGACCGTCACTTCATCATGATAGAAACTTACCTGCTTCGAGCGATCCAGCTCGATAGCAGCGACGCGTTCGAAAAATCGTCGCTCGTCCGAATCAATGAAGGCGGTTGCTAACTCCATCATCATTACTGGCTGGCTGACCTCACCCGCGTAGAACCTTCGGTAAAAGGGTAACACTTTCTCGGCGATTAGCAGGCACGCGACCGCCATCTGCTTCTGAATATGAGCCGATCGCCTCTGCCTCGTTGTTGTCACGCCGAGCTGCCCCCAACGGACCTGGATGACCTTGCCAAGTTCCTCCAGAGCAAGAACGTTCAGCGCAAATGCGCGAGGATAGCGTTCCGCCTTTGCCAGCAGGGTCGCGTCGTCGATCAGGCCGACGCAGTTTTCGATGATCGGCTGTATTGCCTTCAGATCGTCGTCTGTCATCGATGAGGCCCTGTAGGTAATATGGCAGAGATACCCTCCGCCTTGGTCATGCTTCTCCGCCAGACACCGTAGCTATCTTACCCGCATCGATCGAGCCGATACCCGCGGCCTATGTCCTCTACTGAGGCAAAAGTAGACGGACGTGTGAGGTTAGGCTTTGGCTGCCTCGTCATCCAAGTAGCACTGGTACGCAGCAGCTCCAAGCGTGGCTCCGACTACGACCGACGGCAGACGATAAAACAGGCCAACGCTAACGCAGCGTCACAACCCCGATGGCGTGTCGCAGTTCGTCTTCGGCGGGAATTTTGCATCCGTGTTGGGGGTGGTGAACTCCTTCGACCGCGCGCGGAACATGACCGAGCGGGTGATCGCGGGCTGGGCGTTCATCATGCCGAACGGGATGATCTTGAAGATCGGCTGGTAATCGTAGCTCACCTGGACGTGGAACATCACCTCGTCCAGCAGCAGGTTGCGCGCGTTCGGCAGCGTCGCGATCTCGACCTTCTGCCGGCATCCGACGACCGGCGCCGCCTGCGTGAACGCGCCGTCGAAGCGCTGCCACAGGATGCGGTTCTCGATCACCTCGTCATTGTTCTGGTCGGTGCCCTGCACGCCGGTGATGACGACGCGCCCGTGGTTGCGCAGGTCGAACGGCTGCGCGGTCAGGTCGACCGCGTTGAACAGGTCGTAGACCTGCTTCTCGCTGATGCCGATTTCGCCGGTGCCGCTCTGCGCGACCAGGTCGCTCATCATGCCGGCCATGCGCTGCACGCGGTTGGTCGCCATCACGTAATTGCCGAATTCGATCCCGGTCAGCGTCAGGCCCAGGAACAGCGGCAGCCCGAGCGCGAATTCGAGAAAGGCGACGCCGCGACGATTGCCGGCGAGCGAGGCGATCCGCGTCACGTTCACGACTTGCGCCGCAATGCTTCGTTGCGCACCACGGTGGTGGCGGACAGCGGCTCGACCCCGTTCACGTAGCCGATCGCGTTGCCGACCATCTGGAACAGTACCGCCTTGGGGTAGTTCACCGTATAACTGACGACGTCGCCGGCATTGCCCATGACGCCGGTCTTGGGCGTGCTCGGGTCCCATTTGCCGTTCTTGTTGCGATCGACGAACGGCTCGCCGACATCGTATTTCCCGTTCTTGTTCACGTCGGTGTAGATCTCGGGGGTGACCGAGGCGAAATCGGCGAACACCGTCGTCGTGATCGTGATCGACTTGCCGTCCGCGATCGGGAACAGCTTCATCGTGTCGCCGACGCTCTTGCGCATGATGGTCGAGCGGTCGCTCTCGCCCGTCTCCATGCTCGCGGTAGCGGCGCGCGCCGCCTCGATCAGCGCGCCTTCCAGCACCTGTCGCGCGAAGAGCAGGTGGCCTAGCTCGATCGCGCCGCAGATCAGCATCAGCAACGTCGGCGCGATCAGCGCGAACTCGACGATCGTGACGCCGCGCGTGCAGCGCCAGAGAATGTTCCGCGTCATCACTTGACCA
>NZ_CAJYVU010000104.1 GCF_913778135.1 uncultured Sphingomonas sp.
AGGCCCGCGTTGCCGCCGCCATCGACGAACTCGCGCACTTCCTTGTTCCACAGCACCTTGATCGACGGGTGCGCGTGGAGCCGCTCTTGCAATATCCGCTCGGCACGCAAGCTGTCGCGGCGGTGGATCAGCGTCACGTCGTCCGAGTGGTTGGTGAGATACAGCGCCTCCTCGACCGCAGTGTTGCCGCCGCCGATCACCGCCACCTTCTTGCCGCGGTAGAAGAAGCCATCGCACGTCGCGCACGCGCTGACGCCCTTGCCCTTCATCGCGTCCTCGCTGTCGAGGCCGAGCCATTTCGCCTGCGCCCCGGTCGCGATCACCAGCACCTCGCCCTCGTACACATCACCGCCATCGCCGGTCAGACGGAATGGCCGTGTCGACAGGTCGACCTGTACGATCGTGTCCCACATCATCCGCGTGCCGACGTGCTCGGCCTGTTTCTGCATCTGCTCCATCAGCCACGGACCCTGGATCACATCGGCGAAGCCGGGGTAGTTCTCGACGTCGGTGGTGGTGGTGAGCTGGCCGCCGGGCTGGATGCCCTGCACCACGATCGGCTTCATGCCGGCGCGCGCGGCGTAGATGGCGGCGGTCAGCCCGGCCGGGCCCGAGCCGAGCACGAGCATGCGAGTCGAATGTGTCGTCATAGGTCGCGATGTAGGGCGCGCGGCGTGGCTTGGGAACTATCGGACGCGACAGCTTCGTTGCGTGCACCCCCAAGTCCTGCTTTGGTCGCGCGCATGACCGACTTCACCTTCCTGCTCCAGCCCGATCGCGGCCAGCCCGCACGCGACATCCACGTCGTCCATCCCGACAAGTACGAGGCTTGGGCGGCCGAGCAGGGGCCGCGGGTGCGCGCCGCGCTCGTCGCCAATCGCGTCACGGGAAAACCCGGCAACCGCGCAGTACTGCCCGGCGAGGGCGCGGACGACTGGTCGATGCTGCTGGTCTGCAACGAGAGCCTTGACTCGCCGTGGCGCATCGCCTCGCTCGGCGATGGCCTTCCGGAGGGTACCTATCGCCTGGCGGACAACGCGCCGGTCGGCGCCGCCGCGCTGGGCTGGCTGCTCGCGCAGCACCGCTTCACGCGATATCGCAACGGAGAGCCGGCGCCGCACCGCGTGCTGCTGACCGACGATCACGCCGGGATCGAGCAGACTGTCCGCCTCGCGCGCGCTACCGCCTACCTGCGCGATCTGGTCGACATAGGCGCGAGCGACATGGGCCCGGCCGAGTTGCAAGCCGAAGCCGCCGCGCTCGCCGACCGCCACTCGGCGACGTTCGCGGTGACGACGGGCGACGCACTGAAGACCGGTTACCCGATGATCCACGCGGTCGGCCGCGCCGCCGCCGAACACCGCGCACCCCGGCTGATCGAACTCGAATGGGGCGACCCCAGTCACCCGCGCGTCGCGATCGTCGGCAAGGGCGTGTGCTTCGATTCGGGCGGGCTCGACATCAAGCCGTCAGCCGGCATGCTGTTGATGAAGAAGGACATGGGCGGCGCCGCGCACGCGCTGGCACTCGCCAGCCTCGTCATGCAGGCGGGGCTACCGGTACGACTCCATTTGCTGATTCCCGCGGTCGAGAATGCGATCTCCGCCGACGCGTTCCGCCCCGGAGACGTGCTGGCGACGCGCAAGGGCATTACGGTCGAGAACACCAACACCGATGCGGAGGGACGCCTGATCCTCGCCGACGCGTTGACGAAGGCGGGCGAGAGCGATCCCGCGCTCATCATCGACTTCGCGACGCTGACGGGTGCGGCGCGCGTGGCGCTCGGCCCCGACCTGCCCGCCACGTTCGTCAACGACGACGCGCTCGCCGCCGACCTGTTCGCCGCCGCCGACGCGGTCAAGGATCCGCTGTGGCGCCTGCCCTTGTGGGATGGCTACGACGACATGCTCCGCTCGGACGTTGCCGATATGGTCAACGCGCCCGACGGCGGCTTCGCGGGCGCGGTCACCGCGGCCTTGTTCCTGCGGCGGTTCGTGAACGCGGATACGCCGTGGGCGCACCTCGACACGTTCGCGTGGCGCCCGGCGGCGAAGCCGGGGCGTCCGAAGGGTGGCGAGGCGTACGGCTTGCGCGCCGCGTTCGAGTTGCTGCGCCGCCGCTACCCCGCCTGAGGCGTCAATTTGCCGCGGCGATGATCGGCACGAACTTCGCCGCGGTCAGGCTGGCGCCACCGACCAGCGCGCCGTCGACGTCCGCGACGTGGAGCAGCTCGCGCGCATTGTCGGGCGCGACCGATCCGCCATAAAGGATGCGCAAGCGGTCGGCTTCCTCACCGATCATATTGCGCAGCTTCGCACGGATCGCGCCGTGCATCGCCGCCACATCATCCGCGGTCGGCGTCCGCCCGGTGCCGATCGCCCACACGGGTTCATAGGCGATGGCGCACCACTCGGCCGCGGCCCCGTCCGGCAGCGATCCCCCGATCTGCGCGGTCACAACAGCCTCGGCCCGCCCCGCTTCGCGCTCGTCCAGCGTTTCGCCGACGCAGACGATGGCGTTGAGGCCGCAGCGGTGCAGCGCCTCCGCCTTAGCCTTTACGTCGGCATCGCGCTCGCCCTGATCCGCGCGTCGCTCCGAGTGGCCGACGATCGAGAAGCGCGCACCGGCTTCCTTGACCATCGCGGCGGAAACGCAGCCGGTATGCGCGCCGTGGTCGGCAGCGTGAACGTCCTCGGCGCCGATCGACAGCGCGGGCACGCGCTCGGCAGCGGGCGTAATCAGCGTGGCGGGCACCGCCACCGCCACGTCGACGCTCGCATGCGCGGTCGCTGCCTCGGCAATCGCGTCGAGCTCCGAAAGCGCGGCACGGCTGCCGTTCATCTTCCAATTGCCCGCCACCAGTTTGCGCCGCGTCATGCCATTCTCCCCTGATCCGATCTCGTTCTTTCGGCGCGATAGCCGCGGTTGCGCCGGTCCGCTATGTCCCACGCGTACCGACGCGGCATTGCCTCCACGCGGAGCGGTGCCTAAAGCCGCCCGGTCTTCGTCTCCACGGCTCCGGGTCCATGCTCAGCTTCTTTCGCCGCATCGTCAATTCAAAGGCCGGCGTGTTCATTACGCTCGCGCTGCTCGGCATTATCGCCTTGTCGTTCGCGGCCGGCGACGTGACCGGGCTGTCTTCTGGCGGTGGCGGGCTGCTGGGTAATTCGGTCGTAACCGTCGGCAACACCGGGATCACCGCCGCCGACGTACGCAAGCGCGCGCAAGACGAGGTGCGGTTCGCGCAGACGCAGCAGCCCGGCTTCGACATGTCGCAGCTCATCCAGCTGGGCGGGATCGAATCGATCATCGAGCGGCTGGCGAACGCGATCGGACTGGAGAAGTTCGGCCATGACCAGGGCCTGCGCGTCAGCCGCGCGCTGATCGGCAGCGAGATCAAGGGCATTCCCGCGTTTGCAGGCCCGACCGGCCAGTTCGACCAGCAGACCTATGAGCGGCTGATCGCGCAGCGCGG
>NZ_CAJYVU010000105.1 GCF_913778135.1 uncultured Sphingomonas sp.
GAGAGCAGCGTCAGGAAGTCGCTGCGTACCAGCACGCCGCGGATCAAGGCGACCGAGCCGCACTGGATTGGCGCGTCGGGTCGCGGCTTGTCGGCATGGTCGAACATCTGCTGCCAGCGATCGAGCAACCCGGAGGCGCGCCGCGCGACGATCCAGGGATAAGCGGCGAGATCCTCGAAACCCGCCTCGCCGTCCATATTTCCGCGCGCTAGCGGGTGCTCGGCGCGGCCGATAATCGTCAGCCGGTCAGTGAACAGCGGCTCCTGCAACAGCTCTCGACCGGGATGGTCGCGTAGCGCGCCGATCAGCATGTCGATACGGCCCGAGCGCAGCAGCTCGACGAGTTCGAGATACGATCCCTCGACCACGTCGACGCGCGCTGCCGGATGATCGCGCAGCAGATCGGCTAACGTCGCGGGCAGCAGCAGCGAGCGCGACAGCGCCATCGCGCCGATCGCGAGCCGCCCGCCCTTCCCGCTTGATTCCTCCAGCGCGGTGGTCAGTTCGGCGTGCGCTAGGTTGAAGCCTTGCGCGAGCGTCGTGCCCGCGCGCGTCAGGCCAACGCCGCGACCGCGCCGCTCAACCAGGGCAGTGCCGCTCAATTGCTCCAAGTCACGGACCGCGCGGTGAAGCGCGGGCACCGATACGCCGGCGCTTTCCGCCGCGCGCATGAAGCTTCCCGCCTCGGCGAGGTTGATGAGGCCGCGGACGTGCGCGGTGGTCAGGTAATTGTGAGGGTCGCCCTTCTGCGGCGTCGCACTGGAGCGACGGAAGGCGCGCGAGATGCGGGTGAGCGCGTGGTCGACACGGCGGACGATGCGCCGACCCGCTGCGGTCGGCGATACGCCAGAGGCGGTGCGATCGAATAGCGCGACACCGAATGCCGCCTCGAGTTTGGCGAGCGCCTGGCTGAGTGCAGGCTGCGACACGCCGGATTCCCTTGCGGCATGGCTGAGGCTGCCGGCCTCGGCGATGGCGACCAGCAGGCGCAGGTGACGCAGGTTGAGGTCGTGCGCGGCTGTCATCGTTATCTTTTAACGCAGGCTTATACCATTCCGCTATTCAGATTTGAACACCGTCGCACTCCGGCTTTAACGTTGCACAATATTGCCCGTGTATGGGCGGAGAGGATCAATCCATGCTGATGCAACCCGCCGTCGCGACGACGAGCACCTCCGGCACCCCGCCGACCAGTCACCGCGCGCTGATCGACTGGGTCGAGCAGGTCGCCGCGCACACGCAGCCCGATGCGATCCACTGGTGCGACGGATCACAGGCCGAATGGGATGCGCTCTCCGAGCAACTGGTGCAGGCCGGCACGCTGGTGCGGCTCAACCCTGAACTACGCCCCGACAGCTTCTACGCGCGCTCCGATCCACGCGATGTCGCACGTGTCGAGAGCCGGACCTTCATCTGTTCGGACGCGGAGGCGGACGCCGGTCCGACCAACAACTGGGTCGAGCCGGGCGAGATGCGCGGCAAGCTCGACGGATTGTTCGCGGGTTCGATGCGCGGCCGCACGATGTACGTGGTGCCCTATTGCATGGGGCCGATCGGATCGGACAAGAGCGCGATCGGCGTGGAGCTGACCGACAGCGCCTATGTCGTCCTTTCCATGCGCATTATGACCCGGATGGGTACGCCTGCGCTCGACATGCTGGGCGAGGACGGCTTCTTCGTGCGCTGCGTCCACACCGTCGGCATGCCGCTGGCCGAGGGGCGGGATGATGTCGCATGGCCGTGCAATGAGGAAAAGTGGATCGTCCACTTTCCCGAAACGCGCGAGATCTGGTCGTACGGCTCGGGCTATGGCGGCAACGCGCTGCTCGGCAAGAAGTGCTTCGCGCTGCGGATCGCCAGCGTCATGGCGCGTGACGAGGGTTGGTTGGCCGAGCACATGCTGATCCTCAAGCTGACCAACCCGGCGGGCAAGGCGCACTACGTCGCCGCCGCCTTCCCTAGCGCGTGCGGCAAGACCAATCTCGCGATGCTCGAGCCGACGGTGCCGGGCTGGAAGGCCGAGACGGTTGGCGACGACATCGCCTGGATGCGCTTCGGCAAGGACGGGCGGCTCTACGCGATCAACCCCGAAGCCGGTTTCTTCGGCGTCGCGCCGGGAACCGGTCCGGCGACCAACAAGAACGCGATCGACACGCTGTCGGGCACGTGCATCTTCACCAACACCGCGCTGACCGCCGACGGTGACGTGTGGTGGGAAGGTCTGTCGGAAACGCCGCCCGAGGGGCTGACCGACTGGACCGGTGAGCCGTACGACTCCTTGAGCGGCAAGCCCGCCGCGCACCCCAATGCGCGCTTCACTGCGCCCGCCGCGCAATGCCCGTCCATCGCGGACGAATGGCAGTCGCCCGAAGGCGTGCCGATCAGCGCATTCCTGTTCGGCGGTCGCCGCGCCAGCGCGGTGCCGCTGGCGGTCGAAGCGTTCGACTGGGAGCACGGCGTCTACATGGCCGCTAACATCGCGTCGGAGGGCACTGCCGCCGCCGAGGGCAAGGTCGGCGCGCTGCGCCGCGATCCCTTCGCGATGCTGCCGTTCTGCGGCTACAACATGGGCGATTATTTCAACCATTGGGTAAAGATCGGCGCCAAGGCGCAATCGGACGCCGCCGTCCTGCCACGCATCTTCATGGTCAACTGGTTCCGCAAGGACGAGAACGGCAAATTCGTCTGGCCGGGCTTCGGCGAGAATTCGCGCGTGCTGAAGTGGATCGTCGACCGGATCGAGGGCGAGGCGGATGCGGTCGAGACGCCGATCGGCCATCTGCCGACCGCTCAGGCGCTTGATGTCGGCGCGCTCGGCCTTTCCGCCGACGCGGTCGAGACATTGCTGTCGGTCGATCCGGCCACGTGGACCGAGGAAGCCGCACGCAACCGCACGTTCCTGGAAGAGTTCGGCGCGCCGGTCCCGCCCGCTTTGATGCGGCAGCAGCAGGCGCTCGAGGAGCGCTTGGCTAGCGTCTGACGCCTGCGAGGCATCCTACTTGTTCGGCCGATGTGGCGTCTGGGCGGAACTCCCCTGCACAGATGTCACACCCATGATCTCGAATGGCCGGAGCGTGCCGCCTGCCAGCCTGCCTCGGCACGTCAGACCGGCCGATCGATCGACACTGGCGCTTGGCTGAACCACTTCGGCCCCTCGGCCGTCATGTAGAAGCAATCCTCCAATCTTACACCGAACTTGCCGGGTAGGTAGAGCCCCGGCTCGTCCGAGAAGCACATGCCCACGCCGAGTGGCGTCGACTCGCCGCGAACGAGATTGACCGGCTCGTGCCCCTCCATGCCGATCCCGTGGCCGGTGCGGTGCGACAGCCCGGGCAAACGGTAGCCGGGTCCATAGCCGATCGACTCGTAGTAACGCCGCACCGCATCATCGACGCTGCCCGCGGTCGCGCCTAGCTTTGCCGCGGCGAACGCGACCTGCTGCCCGCGGGCGACCTGATCCCAGACGCGGCGAACCTCAGCGCTCGGGCTCCCGACGACGAAGGTGCGCGACACGTCCGACTGGTAGCCCTGCACGGTACATCCGCAATCCATCAGCACCACGTCACCCGCCGCGATGCGGCGCGGCGCTGTCCCGCCGTGGGGAAGCGCCGCGTCCGGACCGATCAAGGCCAACGAGAATTCCGGATCGCCGCCCAGCTGACGTGTCGCCGAACTCATCAGCGCGCCCACGTCGCGGCCCGTCATGCCGGCTTCGACCCGCGGGTGGAGCCAGCGGTAGGCGGCGACCGTGACGTCGGTCGCGGCCTGCATCAGCGCGATCTCTGCAGCCGACTTGACCATGCGGCACCCGCGCACGACCGGATCGGCGCTGACCAGCCGAACACCCGGTAGAGCCGCCCGTAGATTGTCGGTCGCGAAGAAACGCACGTGCGCCTCCACGCCGATCGGGCGCGCAGTGAGCCGCCGGTCGCGCAGGAACCCGGCGACAACCTTGAGCGGATCCTCATCCTCGTTCCAAGTCCTTACCTCTGCCGGCACCGCCAGGCTGAGGCGGACCGACGGTTCCTCAAAGAAGGGGGTGACGATGCACGGCTCGCCCTCGACCGGCAGGATCGCGCACGTCAGCCGTTCGGACAGGTGCCAGCGCACGCCGGTGAAATAGATCATCGACGCGCCCGGCTCGATCAGCACCGCCGCCATGCCGTTCGCGCGCATCAGCGCCTGCGCGCGCGACAACCGTCGCGCGCGCTCCGCCGCGTCGATCGGGCGCGTGTTGCCGGTCATGTCGCGGAGCCCTGCGAGGTCGGGCTCGGCCGCGCGCAGCACGCCCGAAACGAGTGGCATGATCGCGGCGGCGGCGAGGACGTTGCGGCGCGTGAAGGAGGTCGGCATAGGCGGCGAACGATAGGGTGCTTGACGCAAGCGCCGCAATCCCCTTCCCTTTTCGCGAACGTGCGGGAGCAACGATTTGGCCAAGCGGCTGACCTTGTACATCATGATCGGACTGGTCGCGGGGCTGATCGTCGGATTGGGGCTGAACACCTGGCTGGACGACGGCACCCCGGCATCGGCGGCGCGGCTGACCGAGCTAGCGGGCTACTTCTCAATCCTGACCTCGCTGTTCCTGCGGCTGATCAAGATGATCATAGCCCCGCTCGTCTTCGCGACACTGGTCTCTGGGATCGCGCAGATGGATGACACGAAGGCGTTGGGGCGTATCGGTGGACGCGCGCTCGGCTGGTTCATCTGCGCCAGCCTCGTGTCGCTCGGTCTCGGCCTCATCATGGTCAATCTGTTCCAGCCCGGCGTGAACATCAACCTGACGCTCCCCGCCGCCACCGCCGCGTCGGGCGTCGAGACGACCGGGTTCAATCTGAAGGACTTCATCACCCACATCGTCCCCGCCTCGATGGTCGATGCGATGGCGAAGAACGAGATCCTGCAGATTGTCGTCATGTCGGTGTTCGTCGGCGTCGGCATTACCGCGGTCGGCGAGAAGGCCGCGCCGCTGGTGCGCGGCATCGACGCGCTGGTGCACGTCATGCTGCAGGTTACCGACTATGTCATGCGGCTGGCGCCGATCGCGGTGTTCGCGGCGGTGGCGGGCACGCTGACCGAGCGTGGTCCGTCCGTCATCGGGCAGCTCGCCTATTTCATGGGTAGCTTCTACCTGACGCTGCTGACGCTATGGGCGGTGCTGCTGGGTGTCAGCACGCTCTTCATTGGACGGCGGATCGTCGACCTCATCCGCCACGTGCGCGAGCCGCTCCTGGTCGCTTTCTCGACCGCGTCGTCGGAGGCGGCCTACCCGCGGATGCTAGAGGCGCTCGATCGCTTCGGCGTACCGCCGCGGATCGCCAGTTTCGTGCTGCCGCTGGGTTACTCGTTCAACCTCGACGGCTCGATGATCTACATGGGGTTTGCGTCGCTGTTCGTCGCGCAGGCGTACGGGATCGACCTCTCGATCGGGCAGCAGATCACGATGCTCTTGGTGCTGATGGTGACCAGCAAGGGGATCGCGGGCGTGCCGCGCGCCAGCCTGGTGGTGATCGCTGCGACGATGCCGATGTTCAACATTCCCGAGGCGGGGCTGCTGCTGATCCTGGCGGTCGACCACTTCCTCGACATGGGACGCACCGCCACCAACGTCATTGGCAACGCAGTAGCGAGCGCCGTGGTAGCGAAATGGGAGGGCGGGTTCGACGCGCCCGAGCCCGTCGCGATCGAGGCGCCGCGCGCGCCGAGTGGGCACGGTCCGGCCGATCCGGTCACCTCCTTTCGCGACGTCTAGTTGCCTGACTTTTAATTCCTGGGCGGCTGGCGGCGGTAGCTGAGCGCCTCGGCGACGTGGATGCGGCTGATCGTCTCTGCGCCGGCAAGATCGGCGATCGTTCGCGCGACGCGAAGGACACGGGTGTAGCTGCGTGCGCTGAGGCGTAACTGCGCCGACGCCTGCGTGAGCAGCTGGCGACCGGCGTCGTCGGGCGTGGCAAATCGGTCGAGCGTGTCGCCATCCAGTTCGGCGTTGGTACGCGTGCCGGTTCTCGCCAGCCGGGTGACCTGGATCTCTCGTGCGGTCGCCACCCGCTCAGCGATCTCTGCGGAGCCCTCGCGGGGCGGTGGGAGCGACAGGTCTGCGGCGCTGACCGCCTGCACCTCGACGTGCAGGTCGATGCGGTCGAGCAGCGGCCCAGACACCTTGGCCTGATAATCCGCGGCGCACTTCGGCGCACGTGCGCAGGCGAGGCTCGCGTCACCCAGATGCCCGCAGCGGCATGGGTTCATTGCCGCGATCAGTTGCACTCGCGCCGGATAGGTTACGTGCGCGTTGGCGCGCGCGACGCTGACGGTGCCGGTCTCGAGCGGCTGTCGCAACGAATCGAGCACCGCGCGTTGGAACTCGGGTAGCTCGTCGAGGAACAGGACACCCATGTGCGCGAGGCTGACCTCGCCCGGCTTCACGCGCAGGCCTCCTCCGGTCAGTGCCGCCATTGAGGCGGAGTGATGCGGTTGACGGAAGGGGCGCACGCGGGTGAGCTGACCGCCCGTCAGTGTGCCCGCGACCGATTGCACCATGCTGACCTCCAGCGCCTCAGCCGCGTCGAGCGGCGGCAGGATGCCGGGCAGGCAGGCGGCCATCAGCGACTTGCCCGCGCCCGGCGGTCCGACCATCAAAAGATTGTGTGCGCCTGCCGCGGCGATCTCCAGCGCGCGCTTGGCGGTTTCCTGCCCCTTCACCTGCCGCAAGTCGGGGCCGCTTCGCCCGTCAATGACCTCGCCAGGCCGGGGGCTGGCGAGCAGCTGTTCGCCTTTCAGATGGTTGAGCAGGCCGAGCAGGTCGGGCGCGGCAACCACCTCGACTCCCGCGCTCCACGCCGCCTCGGGTCCTTGCGCGGCCGGACAGATCAGTCCTTTGCCGATCTCGGCTGCGTGGATCGCCGCAAGCAGCACGCCCGGCGACGGCGCAAGCCGACCGTTTAGCCCAAGCTCGCCGACAATGACGTAATCGGCCAGCGCCTCCGCATCGACCACGCCCATTGCCGCTAGCAACCCGAGCGCGATCGGGAGATCGAAGTGCGAGCCTTCCTTGGGCAGATCGGCGGGCGACAGGTTGACCGCGATCCGCTTGGGCGGCAGCGCCAGTC
>NZ_CAJYVU010000106.1 GCF_913778135.1 uncultured Sphingomonas sp.
CCGTATTTCTATGACACCAACATGGCGTGCAACAAGCGCAAGCCCGGGTCGGGCTGCGCCGCGATCGGCGGTTATTCGCGCCAGCTTGGCGTGATCGGCGTGTCGGACAAGTGCATCGCGACCTTCCCCGGCGACATGGCGGTCGCGATGCGCGTGCTAGACGCCTATGTCGAGACGATCGACCCGGCCGGACAGCGCCGCGCCATACCGATGGCCGACTTCCACCGTCTGTGGGGTGACAACCCTGAGCAGGACACGGTGCTGAAATCCGGTGAGCTGATCACCGCGGTGACGTTGCCCAAGCCGATCGGCGGCAAGCATTTCTACGAAAAGGTGCGTGACCGCGCATCCTACGCCTACGCGCTCGTGTCGGTCGCCGCGGTGATCCAGCCCGACGGCACGGGCCGCGTCGCCTTCGGCGGCGTCGCGCCGCGTCCGTGGCGGGTCGAGGCGGCAGAGGCGCTTCTGCCGAAGGGTGCCGCCGCGGTCACCGCGCGCGCGTTCCAGGGCGCGACCCCGACGAAGGACAACGCCTTCAAGCTTCCGCTCGCGACCCGCGCGCTCGCTTCCGTCATCGCGCAAGCAGCCAGTCAGAAAACGGGGGCATAAAGCCATGAAGTTCGACACACCCGCCGGGCAGAACCCGATCGACCGGATGCAGGTCGTCGGTCGCGCGATGAACCGCATCGACGGTCCGCTGAAGACCACAGGTACGGCTCCGTACGCCTACGAACATCACGCCGAGGTGCCAAACGCCGCCTACGGCTATCTCGTCCCCGCGGCGATCGCGAAGGGGCGGATCGCCGACATCGACACCCGCGCGGCGAAAGCGGCGCCGGGCGTCCTCGCGATCGTGACCGCCAAGGATGCCGGGCCGCTCGGCAAGGGCGACAAGAACACGGTCAAGCTGCTCGCCGGCCCTGACGTCGACCATTATCACCAGGCGGTCGCGGTTGTCGTCGCCGAGACGTTCGAGCAGGCTCGCGCCGCCGCCGGGCTGGTCCGCGTCGATTACGCGCGCGGCGCGGCGCAGTTCGACCTCGATCAGGCGCTGAAAACCGCGCCGCTCACCGGTGGGTCAAGCGGCGAGGGTAGCGGCGCGCCGGCGGTCGACCGCGTCGGCAAGTTTGAGCAGGCATTCGCCGCCGCAGCCGTGACGCTCGACCAGACCTACTCGACCCCTGATCACAGCCACGCGATGATGGAGCCGTTCGCGTCTATTGCGGCGTGGAACGGCGACGAGCTGACGTTGTGGACCTCCAACCAGATGATTAATTGGGGACACGAAGATCTCGCCAAGACGCTGGGTATGCCGAAGGAGAAGATCCGCTTCATGTCGCCGTATGTCGGCGGCGGATTTGGCGGAAAGCTGTTCCTGCGCACCGACGCGGTGATGGCGGCACTGGGTGCGAAGGCGGCGGGGCGTCCGGTCAAGCTGGCGCTGTCGCGCCCCGTGATGACCAACAACGCGACACACCGCCCGGCGACGCGTCAGCGCATCCGCATCGGGGCGCAGAAAGACGGCACGATCACCGCGATCGCGCACGAGAGCGGGTCGGGCGACCAGCCGGGCGGCAGCCCGGAGACGGCGGTCAACCAGACCAAGTTGCTCTACGCGGGCGCCAATCGCATGATCTCGATGCGCCTCGCAGTGCTTAATCTTCCCGAAGGCAATGCGATGCGCGCCCCGGGCGAGGCGCCCGGCATGATGGCGCTAGAGATTGCGATGGACGAGATGGCTGAAAAGCTGGGCATGGACCCGGTCGCCTTCCGCATCAAGAACGACACCCAGGTTGATCCGGAAAAGCCCGAGCGGCGCTTCTCGCAGCGCGAGCTGGTGCGGTGTTTGAACGAGGGCGCGCAGCGCTTCGGCTGGTCGCGCCGCAACGCCAAACCGGGCCAGGTGCGCGACGGCAAGTGGCTGGTCGGCATGGGCGTGGCGTCGGCGTTCCGCAACCACATGAACATGCCCTCGGCCGCGCGCGTGCGCCTCGGGCAGGACGGCGTCGTCACGGTCGAAACCGACATGACCGACATCGGCACCGGCAGCTACACGATCATCGCGCAGACCGCAGCCGAGATGATGGGCGTGCCCGTCGAGACAGTCGTCGTGAAGCTGGGTAGCTCGGCCTATCCCGTCTCGGCCGGATCGGGCGGGCAGTTCGGCGCGGCGAACGCGACCGCGGGCGTCTATGCCGCCTGCGTCAAGCTGCGCGATCAGGTAGCGCAGCGGCTGGGCTTCAACTCGGCCGACATGGTGTTCGAGGGCGGCAAGGTCACCAGCGGCAATCGCTCCGCCGACTTGCGTCAGGCGGCGCAAAGCGGTGAGCTGGTCGGCGAGGACAAGATCGAGTTCGACAAGCTCGACAAGGCCTATCAGCTTTCCACCTTCGGCGCGCATTTCGTCGAGGTTGGCGTCGATGCCTATACCGGCGCGACGCGGCTCCGGCGGATGCTGGCCGTGTGCGCGGCGGGGCGGATCATCAACCCCAAGTCGGCGCGCAGCCAGGTAATCGGTGCGATGACGATGGGTGTGGGCTCGGCGCTGATGGAGGAATTGGCGGTCGACAAGCGTTTCGGGCTGTTCATCAACCACGACCTCGCCAGCTACGAGGTCCCGGTTCACGCCGACATCCCGCACCAGGAGGTCGTGTTCCTGCCTGAGGCGGACGACAAGGCCAACCCGATGAAGGCCAAGGGAGTCGGCGAGCTGGGATTGTGCGGCGTCGGCGCGGCCGTAGCCAATGCGATCTACAACGCGACGGGTGTGCGGGTACGCGATTATCCGATCACACTCGACAAGCACCTGGAAAAACTGCCCGCGGTGGCGTGATCAACAGTGGGGAGGTTTTGTGCCTCCCCCTGTCCGTCCGCAAAACGCCCTACCCCGCCGCGAGCTGGTCGCGGGCGATGCGTTGCAGTGCACTCGCCTGTTCGCGCGACAGGCCCAGCGTATCGGCGGCCTGCTCACCGGGGCCGAGCGTTGTCGGGTCGATACCGGTGACGCGGCCGAACACCACCAGCGCCTCCAGATAATAGCCCGCGGTGCTGGCGTGGTACTGGTCGAAACTCCACAGGTCGATCTGTCCGAAGTTGACCCCATCATAGGGGTTCGGATCGGCGACGCCGGTCGAAAAGGCGCGGTTCCACGCCTGTCCGACCGGCAGCACGCCCGCGACGAGTGGATTGACCGCGCGCGCGCGATCGGCCGCGGCGCGCAGCTCGAGCGCCATCAGCGTGATCGGCTTGTTCGACCACGGTCCGCCGGGCGTACGATACACTTGGTCGGCGCGCGACCAGGTCGCGGTCAGCTGGATCTGTACCTGCGGGTTGCGCCGCGCGAACAGCCGCGACAGTCGCGCGACATCGTTGATGTAGGCGCGCGGATCGCCCGGACGCTCGGGATCGAGCGTGCTATATTCCTGTAGCACCACCACGTCCCACGCGCGGTCGAACAACCGCCGGCGCTTGTCATAGTGGAAACCGAGCGTCCTGCCGCCCTGCACCTCCAGGCTGACCTGATAGTCGAGCCCGGCCTGTAGGGTGAACGCCTTGAACAAGGCCGGCACCCCGCCGTAGCCCGCGCCGTTCAGGTCGGTGACTGTGTCCGCGCGCCAGTTACGTACCGGCGAGTTGGCGCCGAAGGTGAAGCTGTTGCCGATGAACAGGATCGTGCGCGTTGCGCGCGTGGCGGCGACCGGCGGGGGCGTGACGCTGCGCTGCGCCGTGGCAGGACCGACCGCCGCGACCATCACCAGCGCTGATGCAACCGCGCCCGACACCCACCTTGTCATGTCACCCCCTTGTCGCAGCACATCAGCCACGCTCAACGCGCCGCACCGCGATCGTTCCGCCGCTCAGGCGAGGAGCGCGAGCAGCGCGAAGCTCGCCAGCCAGTGCGTCCCCATATAATCGTCGGCGAGGTGCGGCAGGCTCGCCGCCAGATGCCGCTCGGCAGCATCCAGCGCCGCGGCTGCGACCGGGTGGTCGGGACCAAGAGCCTTTGCCAGCGAGCGCCAGCACCACGTACGGCTGAGGTTCAGTCCGTCCAGGTGCGCGATCTTGCCGTCGCTGCGATCGGACACGGTCGCGGGCGTGAACAGCGTCGCGGGCTCGCCCTGCGTCAGGTTGGGCAGGAACGCGTCGAACCAGTCGCGGAACGCGGGGCCGGGCAGCACACGGCTCATCAGCAATGCCTCGCCGAGCGCGGGCGACAGGAACTCGTCCCCGCCCGGCTCCCACGCCTGACACGCGCGGTCACCTGCAAACCAGTCGCGCGCGCGTTGCTCGATCAGCGCAGCCAGCGCCTCGTCGTGCCGCTGCGCCCACTCATGCGCGAGTGTGAGGGCAAAGGCGGTGTTAAAGTGCGTGCCGACACGCAACGGGTAGGTCAGCTTGGGCAGGAACGCCGCGAAGCGATCGGCGAACGCACGCGCGAGCGGATCGAGCGCCTCGCTCCAGCTCGCATCGTGCCGCACCGCCTCGCCGTGGAGCGCCAGCAGCCACGCCCAGCCGTACGGCCGCTCGAACCCGCCGCTGTACGGCCGGTCGAGGAAGGCGCGTTCACCCGCCACGTTCGCCCGCGTGAATATGGCATCGGCGCGGGCGCGGATTTCTGCGGCCTCGGCCATTCCCGGATAATGCCGCAACAGCGTCAGCAGCTGCCACCAGCCGTGGACGCAGCTGTGCCAATCGAAGCTGCCATGAAAGATCGGGTGGAGCACGCGCGGGGGTAGCAGATCGTCGTCGCTGACCAGCACCTGATCGAGCTTGTGCGGATATTCCTGCCCCACATGGCCGAGCGTCAGCCGGGCGAAGGTCGCCGCGCGGGCGGGGTCGAGCTTGGTCATCGCAGCACCGCGTAAAGCAGCAGGATGTTGAACGCGAGCAGCGGCAGCGCGGTCGGCACCTGCGCGCGGATCACACCGCTGCGGTCGCGAAGCTCAAGCAGTGCGGCGGGCACGAGATTGAAGTTCGCCGCCATCGGCGTCATCAACGTGCCGCAGAAGCCCGCGAGCATCCCGATCGCGGCGATCGGCGCGGCGTTGCCCGTCTCGCCCCCGCCCGCTCCATGCATCAGGATCGGTACACCGATCGCCGCCGCCATCACCGGAAATGCGGCAAAGGCATTGCCCATCACCATCGTGAACAGCGCCATACCCAGCCCGTAGGCGGCGACCGCGCCCAGCAGGCTTCCGCTCGGTATCGCATAGGCCGCGAGGCGCCCGACCACCTCGCCCACCCCCGACAGCGCGAACACGGCACCGAGGCTCGCCAGCATCTGCGGCAACACCGCGGCCCAGCCGACATCGTCCATCAGCCGGCGTCCCTCGCGCAAGGGTGCGGACAGGCCGGGGCGCAGCCAAAGGAGGCAGGCGGTGATAGCGGCAAGCACGCCGATCGTTAGCGCGACCAGTGTCGCCTGTTTCAAATCGACCAATGCCGGCAATGCCTTGAACGCGATCGTGCCGGCGAGCGCGGCGGCGGGGATCATCAGCGCGGGCACGAACAGCCCGTTTCCGCGCGGACGCGGTAGATCGCCACTCGCGTGACCGCGTGTCATCCGCCCCGACGCCGCCACCGCGACGAGCGCCAGGACGAGCAAACCGTTGCCCACATCGCCCAGCCGGTCGCCGAACCAGAAACTCGTCGCGATCAGCGCGTAAAAGGCGGCATTGGCGAGCCGACGCGGTCGCTCCACCATGGCGAGCAGCGCGAAGCCGGCGAAGGCAGCGCCCGCGACCGCGTAGACGAAGTTGAGCCCGATCACGCCGCCGACCGCTTCCGCCGCGCCAGCCGATGATCGAGCAGCAACAGCCGCGCGCCGTGGATCAGGAACGCCGCCGCCGCGGACGGGATCGCCCAGACCGAGAGCTGGAACGGCTCCAACTCGATGCCATAGCCTTGCAGCACGCCCTTCATCAGCAGGATCGATCCGATCGCGAGGAAGATGTCCTCGCCAAAGAACAGCCCGATATTGTCGGTCGCCGCCGCCATCGCCTTTACGTGTTCCGCCTCGCCGGCGCCGCCCGCCTGCATCTCGGCCGCGGCCTCCGCCATCGGCGCGACGAGCGGACGAACGGTCTGCGCCGGCCCCGCAACCGAGGTGAGACCGAGCGCGGCGAACAATTGCCGGAACAGGAGGTAGCCGACGAGCAGCCGCCCCGCAGTCACCCCGCGCATCCGCCCGATCAGTGCGCGGGCGCGCGCCTGCAACCCGTAGCGCTCCAGCACGCCGATGACGGGCAGCACGATATAGATCGCCGACACGTAGCGGCTGTCGTTGAACGCCTTCCCGAACGTGGCGAGGATGCGAACCGGATCGAGCCCGGCGGCGAGCCCCGTCACAAGTGCGGAGACGACCACCACCAGCATCGGATTGAAACGCAGCAGGAAGCCCAGTGCGATCACCGCGATGCCGGCGAGCACCAGCATCAGCGCGCATCCTCGCGCGCCGGCGCGCCGTCGTCAGGGCCGTAGCCGCCACCGCCCGGCGTCTCGATCACGAACAC
>NZ_CAJYVU010000107.1 GCF_913778135.1 uncultured Sphingomonas sp.
AAGGTCAGCGCATAGGCGAACAGCTTCACGCGCCAGTCGGGCTTGAACAACGTCCCGTCGCGCGCCAGCCACAGGATGATGGGGATGAGCGAGATCGCGACCGCGGAGATGATCGAGCCTTCGTAGAGGCCGGAATTGTTCGCGACCATCAGGTTCAGCTCGCCGTAGCCGCCGCCCGAAACGAGCGTCTTGATCCCGCCGACGATGATGATCGACGCGGCGGAAAGGACCACGAACAGCAGCAGCGACTCGATGCGCAACCGCGTGCGCAAGGTGAGGGGCAGGAAGGCGGCGAAGGCGAGATTCTTCCACACCCATTCCCATTTATCGAGTGCTTCGAGCGGGAAGTCGGCCATCTTGGTGGTGGCGTAGCAATAAGCGAGCAGGACGAGGAACAGTGCTTGGCGCGGCGCGAAGCGGCTGTCCTTCTTATCGTCGGCGAGCGCCCAGCCGAGCACCACCAGCACCACCGCGATCAGGCTGATCGGCACGCTGTTGAGCATGTAATAGGTCAGCCGCTGTGGCGAGATGATGTCGATGTAGACGTAGGCGAGCACGAACAGGAACGGGCGGCGAAAACCCGTTCCCCACAGCGCCAGCAGGAAGCCGATGAACGCGAGGTCACGCACGGCGGCGGCGACGCTCCACGGCGGTGTCGGTCTTGGCCTCGCTGTCGAGGTCGGGACGGCGCAGCAGCAGGATCGCGGCCAGCATCATCAACCCGTGCGCGAGCCCGAGTGCGAAATTGTCGATCATGGCCGCGGCGTCCTCATCGTCGCCACGGCCTAGCCGCGGCGCAGTTGACGCGGCGTTAAACCCGGCTGGGGCAAGAGTGCCCCATGCGCATCCTCCACGTCCTCGACCACGGCTTGCCGCTGCAGAGCGGGTATACTTTTCGTACGCGCGCGATTTTGCACGCGGAGATGGCGCGCGGGTGGCAGGTGGCGGCGGTGACGGGGGCGCGGCAAGGCGCGACCGCCGCCGCGCACGAGACGGTCGACGGAATCGACTTCTTTCGCACCGTGCCGCCCGCCAAGCTCCCCGCGCCCTTGGGGGAGGTGCGCGAGATCGCGGCGCTAGCGCGTCGGGTCGATCAGGTCGTGGATGCGTTTCGCCCCGACGTGCTTCACGCGCATTCGCCGGTGCTGGGTGGCCTTGCCGCGCTGCGCGTGGCGCGGGCACGCGGGTTGCCGCTGCTGTATGAAATCCGCGCCTTCTGGGAAGATGCCGCGGTCGGCAACGGAACCGGGCGGGAGGGAAGCGCGCGCTACCGCGCGACGCGCGCGCTGGAGACATGGCTGTGCCGCCGCGCCGACGCGTTGGCGGTGATCTGCGATGGCTTGCGTGGCGACCTGATCGCGCGGGGTATCTCGCCTGCCAAGATCATCGTGTCGCCCAACGGGGTCGACCTGACGCTGTTCGGCACGCCGCCGGTACGCGACGAGGCGCTCGCGAACGAGCTGGGGTTAGGCGACGAAGTAATCGGCTTCATCGGCAGCTTCTACGATTACGAAGGGCTCGACGATCTGATCGCGGCGATGCCCGCGCTGGTGGCGGCGCGGCCACGTGCGCAACTGCTGCTGGTCGGTGGCGGCCCGATGGAGGCGGCCTTGCGCGCGCAGGCTGCGGCGTCGCCGGCTGCCGCGCAGATCCGCTTCGTCGGCCGCGTACCGCACGTCGAGGTCGAGCGTTACTACAGTCTGGTCGACGTGCTCGCCTATCCGCGCAAGCGGATGCGGCTGACCGATCTGGTCACACCGCTGAAGCCGCTGGAGGCGATGGCGCAGGAGCGGATCGTCGCCGCGTCCGACATCGGCGGTCACCGCGAGCTGATCCGCGACGGCGAAACGGGCACGCTGTTCGCGCCCGACGATCCCGCCGCGATCGCGGCATCGCTGGCGGCGCTGCTCGCCGATCGATCGGAATGGCCGGCACGGCGACAGCGCGCGCGTGCCTTTGTCGAGGCGGAGCGTAACTGGTCGTCAAATATTGCGCGCTACGATCCGGTTTACCACGAACTCGCCCACGCGCGTCAGGACCGAACATGGCAAGCACATTCCCCCTTGAACGCGTGAGGCAATACGTCCTTCCCGCCGTCGCCGCGCTGATCGGGCTAGGCGTCGCCATCGGCATCGCTACGGTACCGAGCGACGTGCTGAACGCCGCGGTCGATCGCGCCGGCTTCAACAGCGTGCTGCCCGCCGCCGCCTCGCCGATCGGCACCACCGGGCGGACGATCCTGGCGCTGCTGGCCGGCGCGCTGATCGCGGCATGCGGGTTCGCGCCGCAGGGGAAGGCGTGGCTGCTTGACCAGCTCGACGCGTTCGCACGCAAGCCGCGCCTGCGCACGGCGCAGGACGGCGACGAGGAGGAGGACGTGCCCGTCATCCGCCGCGCCGACGCGCACCCTGACGCGCCGCCGCGTCGTCCGATCCGCGCCGCGAGCGATCTGGGCGATCCGCTGCCGATCTTCGGCGAGGAGGATCAGCGCTCCGCCCCGCTGCCGCCGCCCGCCGAGCAGCCGCTGCCCGCCGACCTCGACCGCCCGCTCGCCGACTTCGATCCCGCCGCGGTGCCGCTGCGTCCTATGGCGCCGCCCGAGCCGCTGCCACCGCTGTCGCGCCGGGTCGAGCAGGAGGAAGCACCAGCGCCGCGCTTCGCCTGGCTGGCGCCCGAGGAGGAAACGGCCGAGTGGGTCGAGCACGTCGACCAGCCGGTCGCGGCTTCCGTCGTTCCAACGCCCGAGTCGAGCGAGCGCGTTGAATGGGATGACGAGCCCAACGAGCAACCAAACCGCTTCGACGCCGATCCGATCGATGTCTTGGCGGCGTACGAGTCGCATGTAGAGTGGTCGCCTGTTGCCGCTCCGCAGTCCGAGGCCTCTAATGAACAGCCAGCGTTCGATGACGCAGAGGAGCGCGTGCCGGTTGCCGCCTCTCCAGCGCCGACCCCGCGCGAGCCGGTAGCACCGTGGCTGGTGGTCGCCGAGCAGGCGCATGCCGCGGTGACGCCTCCACCCGATCGGGAGGACGAAACGATCGCGGGTCTGCTCGCCCGGCTGGAACGCGGCGCGGCGCAGCGGCGGATCGTCGCCACACCAGCCGCGCCACCTGCGCCCACTCCCACGCCTGCGCCGCCGCCGCCGGCTGCCGCGCCCGCCTCGCTCGACGATACGCTGCAACGCCTGCGCCGCCTCGCCGCGAGCTGATCAGCCGAGAGCGACGGTGACGCCCTCCAGCCGGAAGCGCGCACCGTCGCCGTCGCTCGCGCGCTCGTCCACGCGCAGCTCGGCAACCACGTGGCCGGGCACCGTCAGTTCGGTATCGGCGAGCGTCGCCAGCCACGCGTCGAGCGCCTCGCCGCGCGTGCCGCATGCCTCCACCACGTGACGCGCGCCGCTGAAGGTCGCCGAGCGCCACTCGCGCGCGGCATGGGAGGCGATCGCGATCGGTGCCCCGGCGCGTCGTGCCGAGGCGCATAGCGCGCGCTCGAACCGCTCCGCCGCGCGCATCAGCGTTCCTCCATCATCGCGAATACGCGCGCGCAGATACGCTCGCCCGGCACGCGTCCGCGGCGCAGATCGTGAACGAGGCGCGGGTCGCGCACCGCCAGCCGCCCGAACTTCGTCTCGGGCATGCCGGTGCGGCGCAAATATCGGTCGATGTCGGTCAGCAGGGTCATGCAGCGCTCCTAGAATCAGTGTCCAGCAGGACTTGTTCCTGATCTGTTCTGCTATTTCCAACTTGTCTAGGAATTTTCCTGCGCTACGAACGCGCATGGTCGAGACACCTCGCGACGCGCTCGATCGCCTGACGCGGGAACGCGGAACCAGCCTGTCGGCGTTGTCGCGAATGCTCGGGCGCAACATCGCCTATCTTCAGCAATACGTCCGACGGGGCACGCCGCGCGTGCTACCCGAGCGTGACCGGCGCGTGCTCGCTGCCTTCTTCGACGTCGAGGAAGCGCTGCTGGGCGGTCCGGTGCCGGATGCGCCGGCGCTCGTGCGTGTGCCCTATCTGGGGCTCGCCGCCTCGGCCGGGCCGGGTGCCGATGCCGGGGCAGAGCGTGTCGTGCGCCACGAGGCGTTCGCGCCCGGAACGCTGCGCGCCGTTGGGGTCGCGGCCGCGCATGCGTCGATCATCGATGTGCGGGGCGAGTCGATGGCGCCGCACATCCGCGATGGTGACCGCGTGCTGGTCGACCGCGCCGCGCGCACCGTCTCACGCGCTGGCGGCCTGTTCGTGATCCGCGTCGACGATCTTCTGGCGATCAAGCGCGTCCGGCGCGATGGTGGCGTTCTGGTGATCGCGAGCGACAACCCGCTATTCGCGACGATCGAGCGACCGGTCGGCGATGTCGTGGTGATCGGCCGCGCGCGGATGCTGCTGCGCGATCTGTAGCTTGTCAGCGCCGGCGGTCGATCAACCAGATGCCGAGCGCGACCGCGATGCCGAACGCCACTCCGGCGAGAAAGCCGATCGACGGCTGACGCATGGCGATGCCGACACCGGTGCCGACGAGCGCACCCATTGCGATGAAGAAGCCGCCCGCGGCGGATGATCTGGTCGGCTGGCTCATGGCAGCGCGCTGTGCCACGTCACGCCGGCCCGCGCCAGCACGCGTCGGGTGCGCGACGGGCCGTGGCAGGCGCGCGGTCCGAAGCGGACCCGACCATGCATTGCCCCTGTCGCGACGCGTGGCGGCGGGCTAAGCCGCATATTATGGGTTCGCGTGTGGGGCGGTGCCGCGCGTGGCTATGCGCGGCCGGGGGGATCGTCGGGATGGTGCCGGCTGCCTACGCGCAGCAGGCACGCCCGGTCTCGCCCGCCCCGACACCTGCCGCGTCGTCCGTCGCCGGCGCACCGCAATCGTCCGACCCGCTCGATCTCGATCCTGCCGCGCCGCTCGCCGCGATGCCCGACATCGGGGTCGACTGGCCCGATCTGTCGGCGGCGCCCACGCCAGCGAGCGCGATCGCGCGGCGTGCCGACGTCAACGCGCTGACCCGCTACGATTACCGCGTCGAAGGAATCGACGGGATTGCCTCCGCGCTGCTGCGGCAACGATTCGAGGAATTGTCGACGCTCGCCGCCAACCACAACAAGGAGGCGAACGCCGCGCAGCTCGACCGCCGTGCGAAGCAGGACGCCGACCTGCTCGTCACATTGTTGAAGGGTGAAGGCTATTACGACGCCGCGGTCACGACCGCGGTCGCTAGCGAGGCGAAGCGCCCCGTCATCGTGCTGCAGGCGACGCCCGGGCCGCTCTACCGCTTCGCCGGTGTGACGCTGAACGGTGTCGCGGGCGCGGGCGACAAGACGGCGGCGCTGGAGAAGGCGTTTCCGGTCACCGGCAACGATCCGGTCAATGCCGATACGATCGCGGCGGCCGAGAACACCTTGCGCACCGCGGTCGGCGAGCAGGGATTTGCCTTCGCTAAAGTCGGCGAGCCCGAGATCGTGGTCGACCACGCGACGCGCACCGCGACGCTCGCGCTCGATGTCGCGCCGGGTACCGCGCGGCGTTTCGGGCGCATCACCGCCAATGCGAACAACCGCGTGTTCGACGCCGCGCACGTGCAGGAGATCGCGCGTTTCGCGCCCGGCGATCCGTATACGACCTCCGGTGTCGACGACCTGCGCCGCGCGCTGATCCAGACCGGGCTCGTCTCTACCGCACAGGTGACGCCGGTGCCGGGCGCCACGCCCGAGACGGTCGACCTCGACGTGCGGCTGGAGCCCGCGCCGCCGCGCACGATCGCGGGGGAGTTGGGTTACGGAACGGGTGAGGGCGCACGTGCGGAGGTCAGCTGGACGCATCGGAACCTGTTTCCGCCCGAGGGTGCGTTGACGCTTCGCGGCGTGCTCGGCACGCGCGAGCAGCTCGGCTCGGTCGTGTTCCGCCGCAACAATTTCCGCGAGCGCGACCAAGTGCTGACCGCGCAGTTCGCAGCCGCGCATACGCAGCGCGACGCGTACGATGCCAATACGCTGACGCTGTCGGGATCGCTCGAGCGGCAAACCAACATCTTCTTTCAGAAGACCTGGACTTGGTCGCTTGGTGCCGAGCTGGTCGCGACCGACGAGCGCGACGTGATTGCCTCGACCGGCGAGCCGCGCCGCCGCACCTTCTTCATCGGCGCGCTGCCGACGAGTCTCGGCTACGACGGTTCGGACGACCTGCTCAACCCGACGCGCGGATTTCGTCTCTCCGGACGGCTCAGTCCCGAGGTCAGCCTGCAGGGAAGCGCGTTCGGCTACGCGCGCACGCAATTGGACGTGAGCGGCTATTTGCCGACGACCAAGGCCGTGACGCTCGCCGGGCGCGTGCGGGTCGGTACCATCCTCGGCGCGCCGCGCGACCAGATCGCGCCGTCGCGGCGCTTCTACGCCGGCGGTGGTGCGTCGGTGCGCGGCTATGGTTTCCAGGCGATCGGTCCGCGCGACGTCAACAACGATCCGATCGGCGGGCGATCCTTGTCCGAATTCTCGATCGAGGC
>NZ_CAJYVU010000108.1 GCF_913778135.1 uncultured Sphingomonas sp.
TTGTTCGCGCTCGCCGGTGCGCTGGTGACGATCGCCGTTGCGCTCGCACTGTCGCGCGCCGGTGGCACGCTGTCGCTGATCCTGGCCGGCGTGGCGGTGTCGACGATCGCGGGCGCAGGCGTCAGCCTGGCGCTCAACCTCGCACCCAACCCGTTCGCCGCGTACGAGATCATGACGTGGCTGATGGGGTCGCTCGCCGATCGCAGCTGGGATCACGTGCTGCTCGCCGCACCCTTCATTCTCGTGGGCGGCGTTCTGCTGCTGCTGATCGGACGCGGGCTCGACGCGCTGGCGCTGGGTGAGCAGCAGGCCGAGAGCCTGGGGATCGACGTGCGCCGCACGCGCCTGCTGGCCTTGCTGGGAACCGCGCTCGGCGTCGGGGCCGCGACCGCGGTGACGGGCGCGGTCGGCTTCGTCGGACTGATAGCACCGCATCTGGTGCGCCCCTTCGTCGGTCATCGCCCGCGCGCGACACTCGTCCCCGCCAGCCTCGCGGGCGCGATCATCGTGCTGGTCGCCGACATCGCCACCCGCGTGCTGCGCTTCGGTCCCGACATCAAGCTGGGTGTCTTCATCTCCGTCGTCGGCGCGCCCTTCTTCCTCTGGCTCGTCCTGCACGTACGAAAGGTCGCGGCATGAACGACCTCGTACTCGGTGGCGTCACGGTCGAGCGTGGCCGACGCATCGTCGTCGACGCGGTGTCGGCGCGCTTCTCCGCCGGGCGCCTGACCGCGGTTATCGGTCCCAATGGCGCGGGCAAGTCGACGCTGCTCGACGTGGCGTCGGGCCTCCTGCCACCATCGGCGGGCACGGTCACCTGGGGCGACGAGCCGCTTTCCGCGATGACGCGCCGGCAACTGGCGACGCGTCGCGCCTATCTGCCGCAGAACTCGAAGGTGGAATGGGCGATCAGCGTGGAGCGGGTTGTGGCACTTGGGCTGACCGCGCACCTGCCCGCGTTCGGCGGGCTGCCACCGGCGTGGGAGGCGCGCATCGGCGTCGCGCTCGACCGGTTCGACCTGTCGCACCTGCGCGACCGCCCCGCGACGCAGCTGTCTGGTGGTGAGCTCGCGCGCGTCATGCTCGCGCGCGCGACCGTCGGAGAACCGGAACTGCTGATCGTCGACGAACCGACGGCGGGGCTCGATCCGCGTCACGCGATCGACGCCGGCAGGCGCCTGCGCCGGCTGGCGGACGCGGGCTGCACGGTGATCGTGGCGCTCCACGACCTGGACCTTGCCGCGCGCATCGCCGACGACGTCGTCGCGTTGCGGGACGGACGCGTCCACGCGAGCGGACCGGTCGAACAGGTGTTCACCGATGCCGTGCTCGGCGCGCTCTACGATGTCACGGTTCGCGTCCGTCGCGACGACGAGGGCACCATTATCCGCTTCACCGAACCATCGGAGTAGATCATGCAGCCGGCGCCATTCACCCTCATTGCCGACCTGATCGAGGACCCGTCAAACGGGTGGAGCATCGGCAGCTTTGGCGCGATCGGCGAGTTCACGCGCGACGCCGGCGAGGCCACAACGATCCACCGAACTGCCGGACAGATCGACGTGGTCACGACCCGCGGTGCGATCCGCGTGCGCAATACCGCGCTGACGGGCGTGGCGTGGGATACCCTGTCGAGCGACGGCGAGACATGGGGACACGTGCTGGCGTTCTGCGCACCTTGGCCGGCCACGGGGACGCGCGTCGTACGCTTTCTCGATCACGACGCGGACGCGGTCCGCGCGGAGGACCGATACGACAGGCTCTACGACCTGGGTGTCGCGTCGGGGTGCGTCGCGATGGCGGTGCGAACACGCGATCCCGCGCTGATCGCCGCGCTGGACGCGGCCGAGGGACAAGCGCTGCTCGAGGTCACCGGCATCATGCCGATCATCTTGAGTGCGCAGCCGCACCGAGTGCTGCTGTCGCCGGCCGGACGGATCGAGGTATACCAGCCGATACCTGCAAGTGATGGCGAGAGCCCGGAAGGGCCGCATACACATCTGCTGTCAAACCTGATCGCCAAGGACCGCGCGCATTCGTCGAACACGCCGATCCCGGATGGCTGGCAAGCCGTACTGTCGATGCATCCCCGCTCGCCGTGGCGCACACCGCTCGGCGAGCGCCACGGGTTCCGGCCCGACATCGACGCGGCGTTCGCGCCGCTTCTGGACCACTTCGGCCTCGATGAGGACGAGGTAGTCGCCCGGCAGATTGGCGCGTCGCTCGATGACGAAGCGCTTTCGTGGCCAACGGGTCGGCGCCAGCGGCACAAGGCTAGGATCGTTCTGCGCCGCCTCCATGCGGCGGGGGACGCCAGGGTCATTCGCTGGCGAGCAGTGTATGATCGATGCAGTGACTGAAGGAGAGACAGTCTGTCGCAGAATGCGCGACATGTGAGACGTTCGAAAGTCAGAACATTCGCGAATAGCAGCAAATTGTCTTCACGATCGGCGGTCAGCAGCCTTTCGCCATTCCTGTATCCAAACTGTCACCTCATATGCATAACAGGCGCGGTAATGACCATGTCCCGCGAACGAGCGGCCTGGCTAGGGTCAGGACTCGTTGATCACAGCCAGAAGATGACAGTGGCGGCGAGCGCGACCGCGGAGAAGAATGCGGTTGGACAGCGGTGGTAGCGGGTCGCGACGCGGCGCCAGTTTTTGGGGCGTCCGAACATGATCTCGATGCGGCTACGTCGCCGATAAAGCCGCTTGTCGTATCTGATCGGCTCCTTGCGGGAGCGCCGGCCCGGGATGCACGGCTGAATACCTTTTGCCTGGAGCGCGTCCCTGAAGCGATCGGCGTCGTAGCCGCGATCACCCAGTAACCACTGCGCTTTTGGCATATCATCGAGCAGCGCTGCCGCGCCGGTATAATCGCTGGCTTGACCCGCCGTCATGAAGAAGCTCAGGGGGGCGGCCGTTTGCATCGGCGATGGCATGGAGCTTGGTGTTCATGCCGCCTTTGGTTCGCCCGATCAGGCGGCCGAGAGCCCCTTTTTTACCCGCAGGCTCGATGCCGCGCAGTGCGCCTTCAGGTATGTCGCGTCGATCATGATGGTTTTTGGTTCGGTATCGCCTGCAGCCAGCCCCTCCATCATGCGCGTGAATACGCCACGCTCGCCCCAGCGCTTCCACCGGTTGTACAGCGTCTTATGAGAACCATAGGCGCTGGGTGCGTCTTGCCAGCGCAGCCCGTTGCGGTTGACGAAGACGATGCCGCTCAGCACCCGCCGGTCATCCACCCGAGGCTTGCCATGGCTCTTGGGGAAGAACGGTCTCAGCCGCTCCATCTGATCAACCGTCAACCACAACAGGTCGTTCATCCCAGTCTTCTTGCGGAGCCTGAGTCAGATCGCGACGCTTACATCGATGGGTCCTGACCCTAGCAGATCATCCCCATTGCTCTGTCCTCGCCTGCTCGTTTTGCGGGATAATGATCGGGAATAGTAGTTGGGGAAGTGGGCGCTTCGGACGTCATTTGGCTCGATCGGCAGGGCCGGCTTCCCGTACGGGTTCTCAATCAGGAAACCCGTCAGGATTGCGGGGCGGTCGCGATGCTGGATAGGTCCGTGGCGGCGTCGATCGGCACCCCGGCTTCCTTTCGCTCCGAGTAGCGATCGACCAGTTGCGCGGTATGCGGGCGCAACAGGACGGTGAAGCGCACCAGTTCCTCCATCACGTCGACGATGCGGTCGTAATAGCTCGACGGCTTCATGCGGCCGGCGTCATCGAACTCGTTGAACGCCTTGGCGACCGACGACTGGTTGGGGATCGTCACCATCCGCATCCATCGGCCCAGCACGCGCAACGTGTTGACGCTGTTGAACGACTGCGATCCCGCCGACACCTGCATGACCGCCAGCGTGCGCCCCTGCGTCGGGCGCATCCCGCCCATGCTGAGCGGAAGGTGATCGATTTGCAGCTTCATGATGCCGGTGATCTGGCCGTGGCGCTCGGGGCTGCACCACACCTGCCCCTCCGACCACATCGACTGCTCGCGCAACTCATGGACCGCCGGATGATCGTCGCCCGCGTGCTGGTCAGGAAGCGGCAGCGTCGATGGATCGAAGATGCGCGTTTCACAGCCGAAGAACCGGAGCAGGCGCGCCGCCTCCTCGATGCACAGGCGCGAATAGGATCGCTCCCGCAGCGACCCGTAGAGCAGCAGGATGCGGGGCGGCGGATCGCCAGCGCCCAGCCCGAGAGCGGGGCGATCGTGCGCGTAACGCCGGTCGAGCGCGGGCAGATAATCGGGGTCGGCAAGGTCGCGCAGAGGCATCAGGCAAATCCGATCCGCAGCGCGAGCGCCGCCAGCGTGATGAGCAAGACAGGCACGGTGAGCGTCACGCCAACGCGGAAATAATAGCCCCATCCGATCCTGACACCCTTCTGCCCCAGGACGTGAAGCCATAGCAGCGTCGCGAGCGAGCCGATCGGCGTCAGCTTGGGACCGAGGTCGCAGCCGATCACGTTAGCGTAGATCATCGCTTCCCTGACCGCGCCGGTCGCGTGGGTGGCGTCGATCGATAGCGCGCCCACCAGCACGGTCGGCATGTTGTTCATCACCGACGACAGGACGGCCGCGATGACACCCGTTCCTAGCGCCGCGCCCCACACGCCGCCTTGCGCGGTGCGATCGAGGAGCCCCGCCAGATGATCGGTCAGGCCGGCGTTTCGCAGGCCATAGACGACCAGGTACATGCCCAGCGAGAAGATCACGACCTGCCACGGCGCACCGCGCACGACCTTCCGTGTCTCGATCACATGGCCCCGTCCCGCGATCACCAGCAACAGGACCGCGCCGGCAGCAGCGACGGCGCTGACCGGCACGCCGATGGGTTCGAGTAGAAAGAAGCCGGTGAGCAGCAGCGCCAGGACAATCCATCCGGCGCGGAAGGTCGCGCCGTCGCGGATCGCGTCACCGGGCGGGCGCAACGCCCCCACGTCATAGTCCGCCGGTATGTCGCGCCGAAAGAACAGCAGCAGCGCGCCCAGCGTGGCCGCGATCGACACCAGATCGACCGGCACCATCACCGCCGCATAATCACCGAACCCGACGTGGAAGAAGTCGGCCGACACGATGTTGACGAGGTTCGAGACGACCAGCGGCAGACTGGCGGTGTCGGCGATGAACCCCGCCGCCATGACGAACGCCAGCGTCGCCTTGTCCTTGAACCTCAGCGCCCGCAGCATCGCAATGACGATCGGCGTCAGGATCAGCGCCGCGCCATCGTTGGCGAACAGCGCGGACACGCCTGCGCCGAGCAGCACGATCAGGACGAACAGCCGGCGACCATGCCCCCCGCCCCAGCGCGCGACGTGCAGCGCCGCCCACTCGAAGAACCCGGCTTCATCGAGCAGCAGGCTGATGACGATGATCGCGACGAACGCGGCGGTCGCGTTCCAGACGATGCCCCATACCACCGGCACATCGGACAGCGTGACGACGCCCGCGAGCAGCGCCACGATCGCCCCGCCCATCGCGCTCCACCCGATGCCGAGGCTTCTGGGTTGCCAGATGACGAGCGCGATCGTCGCGACGAAGATCAGGACGGCAAGCAGCATCAGGCGACGCGCTGGCCCGAGGCGTCGACCACCTGTTCGCCGTCCTCCTTTGCGAACGCGCCGAGTTGCCTGCTCGGCAGCAGATCGAGCACGGCTTCGGAAGGGCGGCACAGCTTCACGCCGAGCGGCGAGACGACCAACGGCCGGTTGATGAGGATCGGATGCGCCATCATCGCATCCACCAGCGCGTCGTCGGACAGCGACGTGTCGCCCAGGCCCAGCTCCGCATAGGGCGTTCCCTTCTCGCGCAGCAGCGCGCGCGGCGTCATGCCGGTGCGATCGATCAACTCGACCAGCAGCGCGCGCGAGGGCGGCGTTTTCAGATATTCGACCACATGCGGCTCGATGCCGGCATTGCGGATCATCGCCAGCGCGTTGCGCGACGTGCCGCACGCGGGATTGTGGTAGATGACGATATCAACGGCCGCATTGTCGGTCATTCCGGGCGTCCTTTCAGCAGCAGGGGGCGAGTTCGGCGATGAGCGGGGCGCACAGGTCGGGCGACCCGGCGCAGCAGTCCTTGACGAGGAACAGCGTCAGCGCGCGCAGGCCGTCCAGATCGGCGCGGTAGATGATCGACCGACTATGGCGTTCGGATCGGACCAGACCGGCGCGGGCGAGAGTGCCGAGATGCGCGGACATGGTGTTTTGCGGCACGTCGAGCTGACGGGCGATTTCGCCGGCTGCCATGCCATCGGGTTCGTGGCGGACCAGCAGACGGAACACATCCAGGCGCGTTCCCTGCGCCAACGCCCCAAGCGCAACGATAGCCGAATCATTTTCCATGTATCCAGCATAGTAGATATATGAGGCAGCGCTACTCTCGCTTGCTTATTCGTGAATTTGGTGTCTCGCCATTCACCCCGCGATATACTTCCATGAGGGCCGCTATCGATCCGTTTGGCAATCCCGAGTGAAAACGCCGCGGCGGTTTCGCAGCCGTTCCTGATTAGGAAAGCTGGTGCCAAGCCAGTCAAACCGTGCGTGCAGCCTTTCGCCGGCGAAGCCAATGAAGGATGCCTGTCGCCAACAGGATCGTCGGGACGAAGCCGATCAACACCGCGAGGATGCGGGTCGCCACCCCGCCCACCGTGCCGTCGTGTAGTGTGCGGACCCAGCTCGCCAAGGCGGTGCCGGTGCCGGCCCGGCGAACATCA
>NZ_CAJYVU010000109.1 GCF_913778135.1 uncultured Sphingomonas sp.
AAAGCGGGATGTTGTCATGCTTCTTCCACGGGTTCTCCAACGCCTTGCCCGCGAGCTTGCGCAAGCCGAGCGCGATGCGGCGGCGGGTGGAGTGGGGCATGATGACCTCATCGATGAAGCCCTTCGACGCCGCCACGAACGGGTTGGCAAAACGCGCCTCATACTGCGCGGTACGCTCTGCGATCTCCTCCGGCGTGCGGCCGCGGAAGATGATCTCGACCGCGCCCTTCGCGCCCATCACCGCGATCTCGGCGGTCGGCCAAGCATAGTTCAGGTCACCGCGCAGGTGCTTCGACGCCATCACATCGTATGCGCCGCCGTACGCCTTGCGCGTGATCACGGTGATCTTCGGCACGGTCGCCTCGGCATAGGCGAACAGCAGCTTGGCGCCGTGTTTGATGATGCCGTTATGCTCTTGGGCGGTGCCGGGCAGGAAACCGGGCACGTCGACGAAGGTCACGATCGGGATATCGAACGCGTCGCAGAAGCGGACGAAGCGCGCCGCTTTCTTCGACGAATTGATGTCGAGCACGCCCGCCAGCACCATCGGCTGGTTCGCCACCACCCCCACCGTACGCCCCTCGACGCGTCCGAAGCCGCAGATGATGTTGGCGGCGTGTCCCGGCTGGATCTCGAAGAAGTCGCCCTCGTCGAGGGTCTTTCGGATCAGTTCGTGCATGTCGTACGGCTGGTTGGCGGACGCGGGGATCAGCGTGTCGAGGCTCGGCTCCACGCGGTCCCACGGATCATCGCTCGGCCGCTCGGGCACCGGCTGGCGGTTCGAGCCCGGCAGGAAGTCGAAGAAATCGCGGGTGGCGAGCAGCACCTCGATGTCGTCGTCGAATGCATTGTCGGCGACGCTGGTCTTGGTGGTGTGCGTCACCGCCCCGCCGAGCGCCTCCTGCGTCACGACCTCGTTGGTCACCGTCTTCACCACGTCGGGGCCGGTGACGAACATGTAGGATGAATCCTTCACCATGAAGATGAAGTCGGTCATCGCCGGGCTGTACACCGCGCCGCCCGCGCACGGCCCCATGATCAGGCTGATCTGCGGCACCACGCCGCTCGCCAGCACATTGCGCTGGAACACTTCGGCATAGCCGCCGAGCGAGGCGACACCCTCCTGGATGCGCGCACCGCCGGAGTCGTTCAGGCCGATGACCGGCGCACCGACCTTCATCGCCATGTCCATGATCTTGCAGATCTTCTGCGCGTGACGCTCGGACAGCGAGCCGCCGAAGACGGTGAAGTCCTGGCTGAACACGAACACCAGCCGGCCGTTGATCGTGCCCGATCCGGTCACGACGCCGTCGCCGGGGATCACCTGCTCAGGCATGCCGAAGTCGACGCAATTATGCTCGACGTACATGTCGAGTTCCTCGAACGATCCCTCGTCCAGGAGCACGTCGAGCCGCTCGCGCGCGGTTAGCTTGCCCTTGGCGTGTTGCGCGTCGATCCGCTTCTGCCCGCCGCCCAGCTTCGCCGCGGCGCGCTTTTTCTCGAGTTCGGCGAGCGTCGATGACATCCTGATCTCCTCTGACATGCTCTCCTGCGCGCTCGCGGGCGCCTGCGCAAATGCGAAGTTGCGAAGTTGCGAACGGAACGATTGCGAACTAGGCGTGAGCGATGCCCCGCGCGCGCCTCTACGCCGGAGAACGTCTGCGCGACCTGCGCCGCGCGGCCGGGCTGAACCAGCGCGCGATGGCCGCACGCCTGGGGCTATCGGTCAGTTATCTGTCGCAACTGGAAAGCGGCGAGCGTCCGCTGACGGCGGCGGTCACCGCGGCACTTGCGCGCCACTTCCCCGCTGCGCTCGCAGGGATCGAGGGAGAGGTGCCGGCACGCCGGCTGGCGGCGCTGACGGCTGCGCTCGCCGATCCTGCCGTCGCGCCGCTTGACGCGGAGGGTGTTGCGCGCCTGGCGGTCGAGCAGCCCGACCTAGCCGATCGCTTGGTCGCGCTCCACGCCGCCAAGCGCGCGGCGGAAGAACGCGCCGCACTGGCAGAGGAAGCGATGACCTCGAGCGCCGGGCATGCCGGTTCCGGCGCGCGCCTACCCTGGGAGGCGGTACGCGACTGGTTCCACGACGCGGGCAATTACGTCGACGCGCTCGACCGCGCGGGCGAGGCGCTCGCCGACGGAGGCGAGACGTTCGAGCAGCGACTGACCGACTTTCGCGTCACGCTCGCGCTCGATCCGGCCGATGCCGCACCGCTGGCGCGCTTCGACGGACGCGTGCTGACGCTCGCCGCCGCCGCTCCGCCGGAAACGCGCCGCTTCCTCATCGCGCACCGCCTCGCCGCGATCGCCTTTGCCGAACCGATTGCGGAGATCGTCGCCGCCGCCCCGCTCGTACACGACGAGGCGCGCCGGCTGCTCAGCATTGGCCTCGCCAATTACGCCGCAGGCGCGCTCGTCATGCCCTATGCCGCGTTTCGCGCCGAGGCGAAGGTGGTGCGCCACGACATCGACCGACTGTCCCGGCGCTTCGGCGTCAGCTTCGAACAAGCGTGCCACCGCCTGTCGACATTGCAGCGGCCGGGAGCGGAGGGCGTGCCGTTCTATTTCTGCCGGGTCGACATGGCCGGCAACATCACGAAGCGGCATTCCGCCACCCGGCTGCAATTCGCGCGCTTCGGCGGCGCCTGTCCGCTGTGGCACGTCCATGAGGCAGCGGCGATCCCCGACCGCATCCTCGTCCAGCATGCCGAAACGCCCGACGGCGTCCGCTACGTGTCGATGGCAAAGGGATTGGTGAAGCCATCGGGCCGCTTCGCGCGCGCGCCGCGCCGCTACGCGGTCGTGCTGGGATGCGAGGCGGTGCACGCCGCCGACTTCGTCTACGCCGACGCGGTCGGTGTCTCGCACGGGCAGGCCGGCGCGCCGACCCCGATCGGCATTTCGTGCCGCTTGTGCCCGCGCAGCGACTGCGACCAGCGCGCCTTTCCGCCGACCGATCGTACGATCCGCGTCGATCCGGCGACGCGCGGCGTCGTGCCCTACGCGGTGATCTGACGCCGAAAGCGTTCGTTGGCGCTCGCCATCCAGCCCGAACTCGGCGGCGGCGGTGCGGCGTTGCCGGCGCGACGCTGGCGCGCGGCGTCGAGATCGATCGCCTCGTCGAAGCGCAGCCCGGCGCGGTCATCACGCACCCATTTCACGCGCGCCGCGACATGGTCGATGCGCCCGATCGAGACCAGCACCGGCATGTCGGCGATCAGGCCGATCGGCTTGGCGATGCACACGCCCGAGACCGACACGTTGAGCACGCGGTGCTGCGTCGGCTGCGACCCTTCGCTGCGCACGACGTCGGCGCTCAGCATCACGCTGGTACGCGGATCGCGGGCGGCGGCGGTGTCGTCGGTGGCGGAGGGCATCGGTTGCATGGCGCTTCGCGCCTTACGCATCGAAAGGTTACGAAATCGCTAACGGACTGCGAGCAAGCGCGGCTGGCACGCGCACGATGCTTGCCCTCCCCACTCACCGGGCGCATGCATCGCCGCAGGAAAAGGAGCCCTGCGCGTGTCCGACAACGACCTGTTCCCCGTTCCCGCCGCCTCGGCAGATGAAGCGCGCGTCGATGCCGCCGGCTACCGTGCGATGTATGCGAGAAGCGTCGAGCAGCCCGACGCCTTCTGGCTCGAACAGGCCCGCGGGCTCGATTGGATGAAGCCTCCCGCGACCGCCGGCGACTGGTCGTTCGATACCGACGATTTCCACATCCGCTGGTTCGCCGACGGTTCGCTCAACGCCAGCGTCAACTGCATCGACCGCCACCTGGCCGAGCGCGCCGACCAGGTCGCGATCATCTGGGAACCCGATGTTCCGACCGAGGAACCGCGCCGGATCACCTACGCCGAGCTTCACCGCGAGGTCTGCCGTTTTGCCAACGTGCTGAAGGCGCAGGGCGTGAAAAAGGGCGACCGCGTCACCGTCTATCTGCCGATGATTCCGGAAGCCGCCTTCGCGCTGCTCGCCTGCGCGCGGATCGGCGCGATCCACTCGGTCGTGTTCGGCGGCTTCTCCCCCGACGCGCTCGCCGGCCGGATCGAGGATTGCGGGTCGAAGATCGTCGTCACCGCCGATTACGGTCGGCGCGGGGGCAAGACGATCCCGCTCAAGGCGAACGTCGACGCCGCCGCCGACCATGCCCCAACGCTGGAGCGCGTGCTGGTCATTCGCGCAACCGGCGGGGAGGTGGCGACGGGCGCGCGCGATATCTGGTATCACGACGCCGTCGCCGATGTGGCCGACGATTGCGCGCCAGAACCGATGAACGCGGAGGACCCGCTGTTCATTCTGTACACCTCGGGTTCGACCGGAAAGCCTAAGGGCGTGCTCCACTCGACCGGCGGGTACCTGCTATGGGCCGCCTTTACCCACGGCCTCGTCTTCGACTATCGCGCACCCAACGTTTACTGGTGCGCGGCCGACATCGGCTGGGTCACCGGGCACACCTATATCGTCTACGGACCGCTCGCGAATGGCGCGACGACCCTGATGTACGAGGGTCTGCCGACGTGGCCCGATGCGAGCCGCATTTGGCAGGTGGTCGACCGGCACCAGGTCCACACGCTGTTCACCGCACCGACGGCCCTTCGCGCATTGATGAAGGAAGGCGATGCGCCCGTTCAAGCCACCAGCCGCGCGTCGCTCAGACTGCTTGGCACGGTGGGCGAGCCGATCAACCCCGAGGCGTGGCGCTGGTACCACGATGTCGTCGGCGAGGGCCGCTCGCCGATCATCGACACCTGGTGGCAGACCGAGACCGGCGGTGCGATGATCGCTCCCCTGCCCGGCGCGACCGACCTGAAACCCGGCTCCGCGACCAGACCGCTGCCCGGTGTCCAGCCGCAACTGGTGGATGAGACCGGCCAGGTGCTGGACGGTGCG
>NZ_CAJYVU010000110.1 GCF_913778135.1 uncultured Sphingomonas sp.
CGGTTCAAACAGGGAGATGGACAATGCGGCTGATGTTGCTGGTAGCGGGAGGTGCGGCGCTGACGCTCGGTGCCTGCGCGCGTGAGGAGATGGCGACCGGTACGCCGATGGCGGGCGGCGCGAAGGCCGTGGCGATGCTTCGAACCGCCGACGGGACCGATGTCGGCCGCGCGACGGCGACTGAGGTGGCGGGCGGGCTGCGCTTCACCGTTGACGCGATGGCGATGCCGGTCGGTACGCACGGCGTCCACGTCCACACCTTCGGCCGCTGCGACGCGCCCGCGTTCACCACCGCGGGCGGTCACTGGAACCCGACGATGCGCAAACACGGTTCGATGAACCCGCAGGGCCCGCACGAGGGCGACCTGCCCAACCTCGTGATCGACTCAGGGGGCCGCGGCACCGTTGGCGCGACGATACCGGGTGCGACGATGGCGAGCCTGATGGACGCGGACGGTGCCGCCTTCATCGTTCATGCCAAGGCGGACGACCTCATGACCGACCCATCGGGCAACTCGGGCGACCGGATCGCTTGTGGCGTGTTCCAGCCGGCTTGAGCTAGATCAGCTCGCCCGCCGCCCGCGCGCGCTCCTCGCGCGTGCGCTCGGCGGCGGGCACTAGGCGATAGGCAGCGATCGCGGCCGCGATCGTGATCGGCGCGGTCAGCAGTAGCGACAGCATGCCGGTTGAAAGACTCTCCGTCAGCGTCGACACGCGCCCCGCCAGATACGGCCCCAGCGCCAGGCCGAGCAGTGTCGTGCCGATGAAGAACGTCGCGGTCGCCGTCCCCCGCATCCGCGGCAGCACCAGATCCTGCGTCGTCGCCGCGGCGGTTCCCAGCGCCCAACTGGCGAAGAACTGCGCCGCGAACAGGCACGGGTAGAGTATCATGGGCGTCTTGGTGGTAAAGCCGATGGCGAGGAACGGCAGCGGCAGGATCGCGCCCGCGACCACCATCACCAGCCGCCCTGCGGGGTTTCGCTGCCGCAACCGGTCGCCGATCACCCCGCCGACCGTCACGCCCAGAAATCCCGACAGCGCGCCGACGCTGCCGAGGATCAGTCCCGCGATCGCCGGCTCCACGCCCAGCACGCGCATCGCATAGGGCGCGGCCCAGAAGCTCGCGGCATAAGCGAGAAACGCGTTCAATCCGTAGGCGACCACCGTGCACACGAACGCGGGCGTGCCGACGATCAGCGCGAAGGTGGCAGGATCGCGACGTTTCAACGCGCACGCCCATGAGAATACCGCGTAACACCCCGTGCCGACCGCGAGCCACTGCGGAGCGGGCTCCCCCATCGCCAGCAGCGCGACGACGACGAGCACGACGACGCCCAAGCCCGCCAGATTGACCAGCAGCGCGCGCGTGCCACCGCGCAGTGCGCCGATCAGCGTCAGCGGCGGCAGGATCGTCAGCAACTCGTCGGCGAAGGCACGGAACGGTGCCGGATGCCGCTCGGGCTCGGGCAAGCCTTCGACCGCGCCGCGGATCGGCTCACGCAGCGTCGCGATCCACGCCGCGAGCACCAGTCCCGGCAGCCCGACCGCGAGGAACGCCGCCTGCCACCCGACCAGCCCCAGCGGGCCACCAAATGGGTAGGCCGCGTTCCAGCGCTGCACGATCGCACCGCCGATGAACAGGGAACACCCGCCGCCGACGTATATACCCGCGGAATAGATCGACAGCGCGGTCGCGCGCAGTTTTCTCGGGAAATAATCCGAGATCAGCGAATAGGCGGAGGGCGAAGCCGTCGCCTCACCGACGCCGACGCCGATTCGCGCCGCGGTCAGCTGCGCGCCCGACGCGGAAAACCCGGAAAGCGCGGTCATCGCCGACCACAATCCAAGCCCGATCGTCATCAGCCTGACCCGCGACCAGCTGTCCGCCAGTCGGCCGAGCGGAATGCCGAACAGCGCGTAGAACACCCCGAACGCGGTGCCGTAGAGGAAGCCCAGGTCCTCGTCCTTCAGGTGCAGGTCGCGCTTGATGTCCTCCGCCAGGATCGAAATCACCTGCCGGTCAACGAAGTTCAGGATGTAGACGACGAACAGCAGCGCCAGCACGTACCAGGCGTATCCGCTCGCGCGCGTTTCGCTCTGGCGTATCTCGCCTGTGATTGCCGGTTCTGCCATCCCCGTCACCCTTTTTGTCTTGAGCCCGAGCCTAGCGGGCAGGGCAGGGCTACGCCAGCGGCCAGCGCGCGACCGGCTCGTATTGCGCACCCTCGTGCCCCAGGTGGCTCTCGTACAGGATCAGGTGCGGCAGCGTGAACGCGGGTGTGGTCAGCCCGGCGTGATCCGCGGCCCAGCGCGCGATCGCGCCCGCGTCGCTGCTGCCCCGGCCGAACCGCGCCAGCGTCAGGTGCGGCAGATAGCGCCGCTCGTCGCGAGCTAGGCCTGCGCGGGCCAGCGCCTGATCGACCTTGCGGTGAAGCGCGGCGAGCGGTTCGGCCGGCACGATCCGCGCCCACAAGGTGTCGACGCGCCCGCGCCGGTCGAACGTGCCGACGCCCTCAACCCGCGCCTCTATTACTGGCGCTGACACCGCGGCGAGCGCGGCGGCGATGTCCTCCGCCTGGGGGCGCTCGACCTCGCCGATGAAGCGCAAGGTCACGTGCAGCTGCTCGTCGTCCTGCCACCGCGCGCCGGGAAGTGCGTCCATCACGTCGACCAGCGCGTCACGGATCGCGAGCGGCGGGCGCAGGGCAACGAACAGGCGGTGCATGCGTCCTCCACATCGGCAGCGGTCAGGCGTGTAACGAACAATTGCTCACGCTCGCGCTAACCATCCGGCTCGCTTGAAAACGGATCGGCGCCGCGCGATATTCGTCGGTGATCCGGTGTTCCATGCCGGACGAAGGAGCGATTTGACAATGGCAAACTGGTCGGACCCTCGGTCCTCTACCGCCCGCTTCGGGGCGGCGCAGGCCGGTACGCGGGACGCCGCCTACGACGCGGGTCTCCGGTCGTACATGCTGTCTGTTTACAACTACATGACCTCGGGCGTGCTGCTGACGGGCATCGTCGCGCTGGGCTTTGCGCTGTCGGGCTACGCGGCCGCCGTGTTCCAGACGCCGCTCAAATGGCTGATCGTGCTCGCCCCGCTCGCCTTCGTGTTCGCGATGAGCTTCGGGCAGAACCGCTTCAGCGCGTCGCAGCTGCGCGGCATGTTCTGGGGCTTCGCGGTCGCGATGGGCCTGTCGCTGTCGACGATCTTTCTCGTCTACTCGCCGGTCGCCATCGCGCAGGCGTTCTTCGCCACCGCGGCGGGGTTCGCGGCGCTCAGCCTCTACGGCTACACGACCAAGCGTGACCTGTCGGCGTTCGGCACCTTCCTGATCATCGGCGTCGTTGGCCTGCTGGTCGCCAGCGTTATTAACATGTTCGTGAACTCGGGTCCGCTCGGCCTCATCATCTCGCTGGTCGGCGTGCTGCTGTTCGCGGGGCTGACCGCCTACGATACGCAGCGGACGAAGAGCATGTATTTTCAGGTCGCCGGCCACGGTGAACTGGTGTCAAAGGCAGTGGTGCTCGCCGCGCTGACGCTGTACCTCGACTTCATCAACATGTTCCTGTTCATCCTGCGTCTGTTTGGTTCCGGCCGCGACTGATCGCAAGCGCAACCAGAATGTGAGATCACGGGCCCGGCGGCCGACCGCCGGGCCCGTTTCGTATGTGCCGAGTTTCTGACCTGCCCTCTCGCCTGAAAGACCCAAGCCCGCGTGCGCCTCTCGATCGACGCCTTTCTCGATTACGGCTTTCCCGAACCCGCCGACGTGTTGCTCCAGATCGAGGCCGCGGCACTGCCCGACCAATGGCTCGAGGCACAGTCGCTCGTGATCGAGAGCGATCATCCGATTCGTGCGGTATCGGGTGAGGAGGGGATCGGCCAGCGCACCTGGGCGACCGCCGAGCACCGGCTCGTCGCGCACTACCGCGCGGTGGTCGAAATCCGCCGCATGACGCCGCCGCTCGCCGCACTGCCGCACACCCCCGCCGGGCTGCTGCCGCCGCAGACGATCCCCTACCTGCTGCCGAGCCGTTACTGCGAGTCGCACCGTTTCGACCATTTCCTGCGCCGCAGCTTCGGCGGTCTGCGCGGCGGCGATCTCGCGGTCGCGCTCAGCGAGTGGGTGCGCACCAACATCGATTACGACGGGGTCGGCAGCGATGGGCGCAGCAGCGCGCTCGACACCTTTGCCGAGCGCCGCGGTGTGTGCCGCGATTTCGCGCACCTGCTCGTCGCACTCGCGCGCGCCGGCGAGATCCCGGCGCGCTGCGTCGCCGCCTACGCGCCCGGCGTCGAGCCGCCCGACTTCCACGCGGTGGTCGAACTGTGGCTGGGCGGCGCCTGGCACCTGATCGACCCGACCGGCATGGCGCACGCGGACGAGATCGCGCGCGTCTGCGTCGGGCGCGACGCGACCGACATCGCGTTCATGACGATCTTCGGTAGCGCTTGGCTCCAGCAGCAGCGGGTCAGCGTCACGCGCCTGCCCGACTGAGCGCGCAGGAACAGGCGCCAGGAACAGGCGAACGCGCGCGTCGTTGATGGGTACGAAACATCGATGGAGGTTCAGGTGCCCGACAACAATCCGATCGACGACCGTGCGCTCGACAGCATGTCGGTCGCGCCAGAGGGTACGCAGGCGGGCAACGCCGGCGGCAGCAAGGACGCGCGGCAGGACGCGGGTCAGGACAAGATGATCAACAAGCGCCTGCAGAAGGACCCCTCGAACGAGGATGCGAAGCTCGACGAGGGTCTCGACGAATCGATGGACGCGTCCGACCCGATTTCGTCCACCATCCCCGGCCGCAAGGACGAGCCACCGGCGTCATCGGGCTTCGACGCTGCCGAGGAGGCCGAGCGCCAGCGCGACGCCTGATCTCCCAAAGCAGTTCTGATGTGAGAGGGTCGGCCATGCGCCGGCCCTTTTCCATCTCACCCGATTGTGGCCGATGCGACACAGGCACGGGAAAGAAAAAGTCTCGCCAACCACTACTCACCGCATTGATGTTGCGCTGCGGCATCTTCCATGATGGATTTGTGACGTGAGGCGCATTCGTTAAGGCTGGCGTTAACCATCCTGACGTATGATCTTCGGATGACGTTGAGCGGGCGGGGTGAATGATGAGCGCGAGGATGAAGCCGGCAGAAGGCGCAATGACGCTGGCGGAGATGAAGGAATTTGCGAGCTTTCCGGCCGCGACACAGCGCTACATCCGGCGCAGCCTTGACGTTGGTCTCGACCGGCAGGACGCGATGCTGCGCTGGTCGCGCGACGTGGTCGAGGCCGCGTCGATCCGCGCACAGGCGCGCCACTATCGTCGGCTCGACACATTGCGGGCGAGCGTGCCCGATGACAGCGGGCTAGACGCGGTGGAGCCGTTTCTCTCGCCGCTCGTCGTCACCTCGGCCTTCGACCTGGGGCAGGGGCGCTTGCTCAGCTTCTCGGCCTACCGCTTCCTCTACGAACGGCTGATCGGTCCGCGCGCGCGTCCGTGGCTTCCCGCCGCATTCTGCTCGGCGGCCGCGCTCCCCCACCTTCATCCGGAGCTGCGTCGCACGCTGCTGCAATCGATCAGCGAGGCTGCCGCGACTGCGTCGGGCTGGTCGTCGCGCCAGCCCGGCTTCTACCCGCATTGGGTGGAGAAGGTAGAGGCGGGCGCGCCGCTTCACTGATCGTCACGCGATGACGAGGCGCGCGTCGACCCCGTACTGCGCGCGCACGTCACCGAGTACGGTGACCAGCCGCGTCAATGGGCCTGTACCGCAGCGTCCGCTTTCTCCGCGCCGTGCACCGTCACCACGCAGGGCCGCGTAGATGTCCCGGAAATCCTGCCAGTTCAAAGCGTCGAGCGTGATCGCCGTCACCGGCACGCGCGCCACCCCATAGCGCCGCGCTTCGCCTGATCGAGATGGAAGTGGTCGCGGTGCGCGGCGTTGTAGTCGGGCGACAGCACGGTGGCGAAAAGCCGGCACGCACCGTCGCGTACCTCGTGCAGGAAGGCGGCCTCGTCCCGCGCCGCCGCACCCTTGCCGCCGCTCCAGTCGCGCACCACGGTGATGCGGCGTCCGTCCGCCAGCCGGAACCCGGCGATGTCGACCGCGTCGGCGGTCGAATGCTCGCTCCAATTGCCCGCGTCGCGCCCGTAGATACGCCGGCACGAGTAGCTGCCGAAATGATCGATCGAGGCGACGCGCGTGCCGAAGTGCCGCTCGGCCG
>NZ_CAJYVU010000111.1 GCF_913778135.1 uncultured Sphingomonas sp.
TCGCAGCTATTTCAAAAGGCGATCCAGACGGCGCGGATCGATCATTAGGCACGGCACGCTCTGAACCCAGCCGCTTCTTGAGCCAAATGAACGAACGTCCGATAACAATCCGACAGCGCCGAAAGCGGTCAGTCCGATTAGCGACAGCGAAGCAGTTACGTTTGATTGACGGTATAGCTGTCGCGAATGTCACAAGCGAAAGTAGGCAGTTTCGATGCGCATCTGCAGCACGCCTGAGTGGTCGCGAATCCAGGCTTCGCAGACGCCTACACTCGGCTTGAGCCGCAAATGACCGGGACTGAGATGAACGGGTGGCAGCTTTCGGGAAACCGAAACCCGGTTCCGAATGACCGATTGTGGGTTTAGCCGGTCACGCCCACGACGTTGTCGTCGCCATTCCGATCGATGTACTTATTGTAGGGATCGACTCCGACGAACACGGGCTTGCCGTCCGTCACGATGCGGATGTGCTCCACCCCGTTGTGGATCGCGCGGCGCTCCATCCCGAGCACGTCCGCGCGCGAGAAGCTGCCGAACCCGGGACGCGCGGTAAACGCCCCGACGTCGAAGCTGCCGGCGAGCGGGACTTGCGTTTCTTGACCCTGTCCGTTGGCGACGAACTTGGACGCGTCGACCGTGAGCAGCGTCTCCCACCGGCCGTCAGGCAGGCGGTGCGTCGTAGCCCCGGTCGCCTTGAGATCCCACAAGGTGATGCGTTCGAACAGATCCGACACCAGCGTGCGTTCCTCTGCCGTGCGCGCCAAGGAGGCGAAGCCGGCGACAAGGTCGGCCGAGCGCGGGTACGGCCGGCCCTTGAACCGATAACGGTTTAGCAGCCCGGCAAGCATGTGGTTCACGCGGTCCTCGCCCAAACGATCCTGCAGCAGGTACAGCGCGAGCGACCCCTTGTTGTAGTGGATGTAGGTCTGGTTCTCCACGCGCTCCAGCGGTAGTTCCTCCACCCCCTCGGATCGCCGCCCGCGCAGGTAATCGTCGAGCTCGTACTTCAAAAAGCGGCGGATCTTGTCGGGTCCGTACAGCCGCTTCATCACCATCAGCGCGGAATATTGCGCCATCGTTTCCACCAGCAGGGTGCTGCCCTGCATATCGGCGCTGATCAGCTGATGGGCCCAATATTGATGCGCGAGCTCGTGCGCAGTGACGTAGGTGACGTAAGCGATCCGGTCCGGTCGCCGCGCGTCGGCGATGAAGCCGACCGACTCCGAATAGGGGATCGTGCCGGCAAACGCCTGCGCGTAGCTCGAGTAGCCGGGATACTCGACGATCCGGGCATAGTTGAATTGATAGAGGCCGAAGTTCGAGCGGTAATAGCCGAGCGCCGCTTGCATCGCCGCCAGCATGCGATCGACGTTGTAGGGATGCTGCGGGTCATAGAAGACCGACAGGCGGACGCCATCTGCCATCCGGGACTTCACCGCGTAGAGCGCGGACTGGATCGAGAAGTAGGCGAGGATCGGTGCGTCGGACACGAACCGTGCCGTGCGCCACCCACCGGCGACGGTGTCCGACACCTTGCGGCCCGGTGCGATCGGCACCTGATCGGCATCGGTGGACAGCGTGATGTCGGATCGCACCCAGTCGGCGTGTACGTAGTTGCTCCGCTGGGCCGAGCGGTCCTCCAGCTTGGCCGGGCGCAATTCAGCGGGTAGCCCCTGCTTGCGGCGCTTGGTGCGATCCTGCAGCAGCCCGCTTTTGTCCATGCCGATGACCGGCGCGAACTCGCGCGCGTTCAGGAACGTGCCGTTGCGCACCAGACGCACGTCGTCGTCATCGGCGGTGAAGCCGCGGACCGCGCGCGTGGTGCGGAAGCGTATGTCCCCCATCGCGCCTGCCGCGAGCGGATGGTCGAAGCGATAGATGCGGTACTGATAGTCGTCATCCACCATGATCGGCCGCGCGCCGGCTATGGTGACGGCGCCGAGGCGCGTCTTGTCGTCCCGCATGCGCAGGTGAAGGTCGCGTAGCGGCGCACCGGTGTCGTTGACGAAGCAATAGCGCCCTATAGCCGTCATTGTCAGCTGCGAGGGGTGCAGCGCCACGGCAAGTTTTATGTCCGTCAACGTCGGTTGGCGCAGCCCGACGTATCGAAGGTATTTGCGCTCGTAAGCGGCGAGGCGGGCCTCCTGAGCGGGTTCGCTGCGATAGATGTTGATGACATCCATCTGACGATAGACGTAGCTGCCGGTCGCGACGACGAGGACCAACGCCCCGGCGAGCAGCACACCCGGCGTGCCGGCCAGGCGGCGCGGTATGCGGCGCAACCGATGAGCAAGCTTCACGTCCGTCCCACGCCGCCAGAACAAGTGCGCAGCCACGCCCAGCGCCAGTGCCCATCCGATCCAGTACAGCCGCAGCCACCAGCCGCGTGCGCCGCCGACGGCGTCGCCGTTCATGTCGGAAAGACTCGTCGTCCCGGTGGCGCCATACAGGTAGAGCGGATGCTCCCAGCCGACCGTGGTGAAGACGCTGGTCGCAACGAAATAGACGACCATCACCGCCCAGCCGACGTACTTGTTGGGGCTGAGCGCCTGGACGAAGACGGCGAGCACCGCGATCAGCACGAAGTCGACCGTCAGCGGCGCGACGTACCAGGCGAGATATTCACCCGGATGTATGTCGGTGACGCCGCGCGACAGTTGCACCGCCACCGCGACGAGCATCGACAGGAGCAGCGTGGTGACCAGGACTGCGGCGATCGCCAGCGTCTTGGGGACCATGTACGCCCAATTGGGCAGCGCGGTCGCGTCGACGATCTCGTCCACTCCACGCTCGCGATCGCGCCACACCAACTCACCCGCATAATAGATCGCGATGATGAGCGGCATGACGGCGAAGGCACCGGTCAGGTCGCGAATGATTGAGAAGGTAAGGGGCCAGGTCGGTGTGCCGTAGCGCTCACCCGCGGTCAGCAGCCGGGCGACCGCGTTGACCAGCCCGATTGCGACCATGATCACGAAACCGGGGCTGCGGAAGATCAGCGCCATCTCGAACCGGGTGCGTGCGAGCAATTGTGTCCAGCGCGCGGCGGCGGGCGCAGTTGGCGGCAGCGAAGCGACTGTCCGCGGCTCGCGCGCGGCCAGCTTGGCCGCGCGGCGCTGCTCCCGCCGGAGCCGGCGTTTCGATGCGCCGCGCTGGCTAAACGAGAAGCGTGCGTAGGCGATCGCGAGCGCCACTGCCCCGACCAGCAGGCAGACGAGGCGGTTGACCACGAGGACGTCGGCGAAGGCGGGCATGCCGGCGTTTGCGTCGACGGCGGTCCAGTAGCGCGTCACGTAGCCGAACGCTCCGACGCCGAATGGCTCGATATAGGCGACGGTGTCGCGGAGATCGGGCTTGTTGGTCGCGAGGCTGACCAGCGCGAAGTACAGCACCAGAAAGACGATGACCGCGAGATAGCTGTACGTCATCGACCGCGTCATCGTGGCAACGGCAAAGAACACGCAGGAGGTCATAAATAGATTAGGCAGCGCCAGCAGGGCGTAGGCATAGAGATAATCGCCGCGCCGATTGGGGCCGAGCGTCTCAGGGTCCACCCACGGCATGAGCGAGCCGAGCCACATCGCGAGCGGCACCACCAGGAACGCGATCGCCGCGGCGGCGAACGCGCCCAGAAAGCGCGCGAGGAGATAGGATGCCTTGGTCACGCGGGTAGAGCGGACTATCGATCCGAAGCCGCTCTCATCGTCGCGGACCACCACGTTGGAGACGAACGCCGTCGTCACGAACATGAAGAACACCGACATGATGATGTGGGTGCGCGCGATCGCGGTCGCGGCATTCTTGTGGATGTTGCCGCCGCTTCCGATCTGAATCAGGTCGACCGTCATCGATCCGAAGGTCAGCAGGAAGAACAGCACGGCGACGACCCAGAACACCGGGTTGCGCAACTGATACCGGAGCTCAAAGCGGGCGATCGCGCCGAACATCGCCGTTCAGCCCGCGACAGCGGTAACGACGGGCGATCGGCGCGAGCGCGTGAGGGTGGAGAAGTAGACATCCTCCAGCCCACCGTCGGTCGGGCGGAAGCCGTCGCCGGGATCGTCGTCGGACAGCACGTGAACGATCGTGCGCCCGGCGAACAGGCGCGTGGAGATCACCTCATGGGCGGCGCGCGCAGCATCGAGTTCGTCGCGCCCGATCGTCTTTGCCCACACCGTGCCGCGGGTGCGTGCGATCAGGTCCTGCGGCGCGCCGTCCAGCTGGATGCGTCCTGCAGCCAGCACCGCCATGCGCGGGCACAGGTCGGCAACATCCTCGACGATGTGGGTCGACAGGATCACGACGACGTTCTCGCCGATCTCCGCCAAGAGATTGAGGAAGCGGTTGCGCTCCTCCGGGTCCAGCCCCGCGGTCGGCTCGTCGACGATGATGAGGTGCGGGTTGCCGATCAGCGCCTGCGCGATCCCGAAACGCTGGCGCATGCCGCCGGAGAAGCCGGCAATCGCCTTCTTGCGATGAACCCACAGATTCGTCTGCACCAGCAGCGTCTCCACCGTCGCACGACGGTCGGCGGCGGAGACCACGCCCTTCAAAACGGCCATGTGGTCGAGCATGTCGTAGGCGGACACGCGCGGATAGACACCGAAATCTTGGGGCAGATAGCCGAGCGTTTCCCGCAGCCGTTCGGGATGGGCGATTACGTCGATGTCGCCGAAGTGGATACTGCCTGCGGTTGGCGTCTGCAGTGTCGCGACCGTCCGCATCAGCGTCGACTTGCCCGCGCCATTGGGGCCCAGGAGCCCGAACATGCCCGTAGGGATCGACAGCGATACGTCGTCGAGCGCTCGCGTGCCGTTGGCGTAGACATGGCTCACGCCGGTGAGTTCGAGCATCTTTGTCCCCCTGGATCCCCGACCACGATCCTACCGCCCGCTGCCCCGGTGCAATAGGCAAATAATACACTACCGCTGGTCTTGATCTAAAGTGTTGGTGGAACGGCGCTTGGATGCCGACGGGGCTCGCCTGAACGAACATCAACTTTTCAGCGGCAAGCAGCTTTAGTCGGACGACCGCTTAGCCTCCGCGGGGACAGCTTCATGGCGAAAGTCGTCGGCGTGGTTGGCAGCAGGCGAAGATCGCCATCATGTGCTCGGGCAATGCGGCGGGCAAGGCTGAGACCGATCCCTGACCCGTCTGGCTTGGTGGTGAAGAACGGGCGGAAGATGCGGGCGCGGTCGGGCGCGGCGATGCCACGACCGGTGTCACTAACACGTATCGAAAGCTCCGGTTGCGCCACGATCGTCAGATCGACGCGGCACGGCGCGGGTGCAGCGAGCGCGGCCTCGGCACCGTTCTGGAGCAGCGCCCAGAGCGCCTGAGCGAGTTGGTCGCGGTCGATGTCGGCGACCTGTCCAAGCGGCACGTGGACCGCCAGCGCGACGCCGTCGCCGAAACGGCTCAAGAACAGCCGCGCCAGATCGGCGGTCAGCTCGTTCAGCGGAACCGGTTGCAGCACGGGATCGGGCAGTCGAGACAGAGTGCGATAGGCGCGGGTGAAGCCCTCCAGCCCCTCGACGCGGCGGGCGAGAGTGGCGAGTATGTCGTGCAGGCCAGCGTCTCCCCGCGCTGCAGCGGTCACGGCGCTGTCGGCGAGCGACACGACCGGCGATAGGCCGTTGAGCAGCTCGTGGCCGAGAATGTCGATCATCTCGTCGCCGGCTCGGCCCTCGGCGGCGCGCTCTTCGGCGTCGATGTCGATCAGCACGACCAGCCGCTCCCCCGGCGCGGTATCGACAGCATCGACCCGCCAGCTTCGTCCTTCGTGTCGCAGGGGAGCGCCGTCGCTTCCCAGCAGAGAAGGCGAAAGAGGCAGGATTCGATCGTCGGTCCCGAACAGCGCGCGGGCGGCGCGATTGATGGCGTGCGCGCCTGCGGCATCGGTGTGGACCAGCGGCGCTGGCACCTGATCGAGCAGCGAGCGTAGCGGCAGCGCTTGAGCGTCGGTGCCGTTGGTCGGACCACCGGTGTTTGCAGCGGCACCATGCAGCGCCGCCCAGCTGCCGACCGCAACAATCCACGTCGCGCATAGCGCCGTCCCGAACAGCGTCGCCCACCAGCCATTCTGCCAGGCCACAAACAGCAGGGCGCCGGCCGCTATGAGGATTACCCCGGATGCCATGCGCCCCAGAGCCCGACGCCAGCGAAGCGGATAGTCAGAGGCCATAGCGCTCCATGCGACGATAGAGTGCCCCGCGGCTGAGCCCCAGCGCAGCCGCGGCGTGGGTGACATTGTGGTGGTGCTCCCGCAGCGCCGCCTCAATCACACCGCGCTCGTTCTCCTCCAAGTCGAAACGCGAGACGCTGACGTCGCTCTTTGTTGGGGGCGGCGGGGCAGGCGGCAGCAGCAGGGCGGCGTCGATCACTGCGCCGTCGCCGAGCAGTACCGCGCGCTCGATCGCGGCCGCCAGCCCGCGACCTGATCCGGCCAGTCGGCGCGCAGCACTGCCCCCTCTGCCGCAGCGGTCAGCTGCGGCGCAGGTCGACCATGCCGCTCCGCCGCGACGCGCACGAAGTGGCGCGCGAGCAGCAGTGCGTCGTCACCCCGCGCCGATAGCGGCGGCAACGAAATCTCCACGGTCGCCACCCGCCGCGCGAGCGCCGGGCTGATCCGGGTTGCGTCCTCGGCGATCGCGATGATCCGCGCAGCCTCCGGCAATTGATCGAGCAGTCGCGCCTGTTCGACCTCGTCAAGCCGGTCGGGATGACGGAGCAGCAGCGTGCCGCCATTGCCGCTCAGGCGTGCCCAATTGTCGGCGTCGCGCAGGTCGATGCGGGTTATCGGCTCGCCCGAGTGGGTCGAGGTGGCGTGAAGTGCACTCGCGACCAGGGTACGACCGCTGCCGGATGGGCCGGTGACGACTACCCCCGCCATCGTTGGCCCGACCCGCCGGACGAGCTCACGAACGCGCGTCATCGCCGCGTTCTCACCGATCAGCATCGCCGGCAAATTTTCGACTGGCCGAACGATGGGCAGAGCAGTGGAAGCCTCTCTCATCGCCGCACGCTCTAGCTTGGCGAGGAGGTCCGCGTTGCGCCACGGCTTCATGACGAAGTCGCGCGCGCCCGCCCGCATCGCCTCCACTGCGATGCGGATGCCGCTGTGCGCCGTGATGACCACAACGCGTACGCCTCGGTCGTCCGCCATCAGGCGGCCAAGCAGCGCCAGCCCTTCCTCGCCGTCGGTTCGGCCGGCCGAATAGTTCAGGTCGAGCAGAATCACGTCGTAGCGGCGGGCAGCGAGGCGTGACAGCGCCTCCTCCGGCCCGTCCGCCCGATCGAGCGAGTGGCCGGCGAGCCGGACAGCGACTTCCAGCGATTCGGCGACATGGCGATTGTCGTCGACCAGCAGAATGGCGAGCGCGCTTGACGTCGCGTCCGGCTGTCCATTCGTGGACGATGCGTCCGTTGATGAACGATGGGGGCCAACGTCAGAAGATGAAAGTCGAGTGTTCATAGCGGTTTAGGCTTTTCGGGGCGATTGAGCGACACTGGCGTCATGATGACCGAACAGCATCAGGGCGCAAGCACCCTGTCCGTCACCGCTCCCGGTGCCGGCATGGATCGCCGTGTCGCGCGGCCGGCGCGGCCGTGGTGGCGGCGCCGTGCAGTGCTGGTCGGCGCGGCTCTCATCATCGCGACGCTTGCGCTGTGGCGGTGGTTGCCGGCGAGTGGGTCGACCGACATCTCCGCCGCCGACATCGAGTCGGCGGCGGTGACACGCAGCGCCTTCGACGATTATCTGCCGGTCCGGGCGACCGTCGCGCCGCGCGTGACGACGCTGGTCGGCGTCCTATCGGGTGGGCAGGTCGAGCGGCTCCTAGTGCAGGACGGCGCGGTGGTGACGGCCGGGCAGCCGCTCGCGACGCTCGCCAATCCGGAACTCAGGCTCGACGTGCTGACCCGCGAGGCGCAGATCGCGAGCCAGCTGGGCAGCGTGGCCGGGGAAGGGCTGGGGATCGAGCGCAGCAGCCTCGACCGCGCCGCGCAGGTGTCGCAGGCCGAATACGACCTCATCAAGGCGCGTCGCGACCTCGGCATCCGCCAGCAGCTGCACGACAGGGGGTTCCTGTCTGACGCCGGCGTGAAGAGCTTTCAGGAGGAGGCGGACTATCAGCAGCGGCGGCTCGCACAGTTGCGCGCCGGGCGCGCGGCGGAGGCGCGGATCACCGCCACGCAGGCGGCGCGGCTCGCCACCACGCAGGCGCGGCTGTCGGGCAATCTGGCGGCGGTGCGCGGCGGGCTTGAGGCATTGACGGTACGCGCGCCGGCGGGCGGGCGCCTCACCAACTTCACGCTCCAGCCCGGCCAGACGCTGAAGGCGGGCGACCCTGCGGGGCAGGTCGACAGCGAGGGATCGTGGAAGCTGGAGGCCGACGTCGACGAGTATTTCCTCGGCCGCGTCGCCGTGGGCCAGCGCGCACGGACCGGCGACGGCGTGACGCTGACCGTGTCCAAGGTGCTGCCGGCGGTGAAGGACGGGCGCTTCCGCGTCGAACTCACCTTCGACCGTGCAGCGCCGGTCGGTCTGAACCGAGGCCAGACGCTCGACATCCGCGTCACGCTCGGCAGCACCGCGACCGCGCTGGTCGCACCGGTGGGGGGCTGGCTGGAATCGGGTGGCGGCACCTCCGCCTTCGTCCTCGACGCCGACGGCGGTCACGCCCGGCGCCGTGCCGTCCGAACCGGGCGCCGCAATCCCGAACAGGTCGAGATCCTGTCGGGTCTGACCGCCGGAGACCGCATCGTCACTTCGAACATCGCGTCCGTGAAGGGCGACACACTCAACATTCGCTGAAAGGGGCCACTCGTGATCCGCCTAGAGAACATCCAGCGCCGCTACCTCTCCGACGAAGTGGAGACGACCGCGCTGCATGATATCGACCTGCATGTTGCGGCCGGCGAGTTCCTCGCCATCATGGGACCGTCGGGCTGCGGCAAGTCGACGTTGCTCAACACACTTGGCACCGTCGATCGGCCGACTGCCGGCCGCTACATGTTCAACGACCGCGACTTGGCGGCGCTGGACGAGAGGGAACTGGCGAAGTTCCGCGGCGAGACCCTGGGCTTCGTGTTCCAGAGCTTCAACCTGATCGACGAGCTGACGATCGAGGAGAATGTCGCGCTTGGCCTCGCGTATAGAAAAGAGGCGGGGGACCGGCGCGCGCGGGTGGCGGCGGCGATGGACAAGGTCGGCATCGCCCACCGCGCGCGCCATTTCCCGCACCAGCTGTCGGGCGGTCAGCAGCAGCGCGCCGCCATTGCCCGTGCGATCGTCGGCGCGCCCAGGCTGATCCTCGCCGACGAGCCGACCGGAAATCTCGACACCGCCAACGGCGAGCAGGTGATGAACATTCTCACCGGCCTGAACGACGAGGGCACCACTGTCGTCATGGTCACCCACTCGCCCAGCCACGCCGACATGGCGACGCGCCGCATCGACATGCTCGATGGCCGCATCGTCGCAAGCGCCATGCGCGCGATCTGAGGAGCATGCCGGTAGTGAGCTTCCGCGTCGTCGCCTTGTCGGTGTTCTCTCTCGCAGCGAGCGGCTGCGTCGTCGCGGTCGAGCGTCCGCGCGAACGGGTCGCCGACGACCTTTCGCCGATCGAGCGCCGCTTCGCACCCAAATCGTTCACGAGCGTGGAGCTTGCCGGGTCGGACCGGGTGCAGGTGACGCGCGGTCCAGCCGTGTCGGTAACCGCCAGCGGCGATCCGCGCGCGGTGGGGGCGCTCGACATCGCCGTGCGCGGCGACACGCTGCGCATCGATCGCCTGCCCGGCAGCTACCGCGATCGCGGCGCGCTGGTCAGCGTGACGGTGCCCAGCTTGCGGATGGCGTCGATCAGCGGGTCGGGCGCGATGATCATCGTCGCAGTGGAGAGCCCGGACTTCACGGGTTCGGTCGCCGGGTCGGGCGCCATGCGCGTCGCGGATCTGCGTGCGCGAACGGTGCGGTTCGATCTGTCGGGATCCGGAGCGATCAGCGCATCGGGTAGCACCGACGACGCCGCGCTCGATCTCGGCGGATCGGGCAGCATCGACGTGCGCGGGCTAGCCGTCTCCGCGCTCACCATATCGGCTGGAGGATCAGGTACCGTCAGCGCCACGGCGACGCGCACCGCGACGATCCGCGCCGGTGGCTCGGGCAGCGTCCGTGTGACGGGCGGTGCACGCTGCGACGTGGCCAAAGGCGGCAGCGGCTCGGTTCGCTGCGGCTGAGGCCGGACGCTTTCCAGGAACATGCTATGAACCGCTTCGCGCTGCTGTCGCTCTACCGCTCGCTGACCCGTCATCGACTCTACGCCGCGCTCAACATCGGCGGGCTGGCGGTCGGCATCGCGGTGTTCCTGGTGTTGGGCCTCTACGTCCGGTTCGAAACCAGCTTCGAGACGTGGTTGCCGCATCACGGCGAAATCTACCTCGTCCAGACCGAAGGCAAGGGCACCGACAGTCCCTATTTCGGCCGATACCGGCAGACGATGGGCGGGCTGCTGGAGCAGATGAAGGCCGACTTTCCAGGCCTCATCGGCACCCGGATCGAAGGAGGGGAAGGGGGCGGCAGCGTCACGCAGGGTGGCGTGACGCAGCTGGAGGACATCGCTCAAGTCGACCCCGACTTCTTCAAGGTGTTCGACCTGAAGATGGTGCGCGGCGACCAGCGCGTGGCGCTCGACGATCCGACTGCCGTGATCCTCAGCCGCTCCGCTGCCGCCAAGTATTTCGGCGATGCCGACCCGATCGGGCGCGAGCTGACGCTGACCCTGGACGAGCCGGCGGCCTACCACGTCACCGGCGTCTTCGAGGATCTGCCCGCCAACACCGACCTGCGCTTCTCGATGCTGACCCGCACGTCAGCGGTACACGCGAACGACTGGTGGTACCATTGGGGCAGCACCTCGGTATTTACCTATCTGCGCTTTCCCGATGCCCGCGCCGCGGCGGCGTTCGCGGGCAAGATGCCGGGCTTCATCGACCGGCGTGGCCGCCCGGACCTGGGACCGAACTCCTCCCGCTCCATCGGGCTGCCGCTGCTGCCGATCACCGAAGTGCATCTGCAACCGGTCGGCGAGGCAAGCGCCAGCCTTAAGCTGACGATCGTCACGCTGGGGTTGGTCGGCGTGCTGACGCTGCTCATCGCGGTGGTGAACTACGTCAATCTCTCTACCGCACGCGCCGCCCTGCGCGCTCGCGAGGTGGCGATGCGCAAGGTACTGGGCGCGAACCGCGCCGCGCTGATCCGGCAATTCATCGGCGAGGCGGTGCTGACCGCCTTGCTGGCAACCCTCGGTGGTCTGGCCCTCGCCGAGATCGGGCTTCCGCTCGTCAATGCGGCCGGTGGGCTATCGCTATCGATCCCTTATGCGACGGCCGTTCCCGTGCTGGCGGTGCTCGCCCTCGTCGTCGGGGTGGTGGCGGGAAGCTATCCGGCATTGCTGCTGTCGCGCTTTCCGGCGGCTGAGGTGCTCGCCTCGGCTCGCGCGCCCGGGGGCGGGCGCAGCGGCACGCGCCTGCGCGAGGCGCTGGTGATCTTACAATTTGCGCTGGCGATCGCGTTCACCATCGGCACGGCCGTCCTGTTCGCTCAGATGCGCCACGTCCGCGACACCGATCTCGGCTTCAGACGCGACGGCCTACTGGTCATCACAACGCTGAACTACGGCGACCTCGACGACGCGCAGAAGGCCCGGCTGCTGCGAGCGTTGCGCGCGGTGCCGGGCGTATCGGCCATCACCAACGCCGATTCTTCGGTCGGCGGCTTCGGTAACAACAACGTCGACAACTTCGCGCTTCCCGGTCGGCCGGGACCGGGGCCGGCGATCCGATCGATCTTGGTCGGCGGTGACTTCTTCCGCGTCTATCCGCCACGCCTACTGGCGGGACGGCTGTTCGACGACGCGCACCGGATGGACGATGCGACCGGCAGGAAGTCCGCCGAGGCGCGCAACATCGTCATCGACCGCACCGCCGCGGCCAAGCTGGGCTTCGCCGATCCTCGAACGGCGATCGGCAGGACGTTCCGGGTAGGCGGCCCCCGGACCGTGATCGGCGTGGTGGAGGACCTGCGGTTCTTTTCGCCCCGGCTGCCCAGCGGCGGTGCCTACTACACCACCTACCGCGCCCTCGTGCCGTATCCGATCGTGACGCTGCGCTTCACCGGCGACCCGCGCGCGGTAATGGACGGGGTCCGCGCGACGTGGCGTCGTGCGGTGCCGCAGCTGCCCCTCGTGGCGGAGTTCGGTGAGCGACAGCTCCAGCAGTTCTACGACGCCGACGACCATGCGGGTCGGTTGTTCGCGATCGGTGCGGGGCTGGCGGTGCTGATCGGCTGCGTCGGACTTTGGGGTCTCGCCTCGTTCAACACCGCGCGGCGGGTGAAGGAGATCGGTATCCGCAAGACGCTCGGTGCGTCCTCGGTGGACATCGTGCGGCTGCTGGTCGGACAGTTCCTGCGCCCAGTGCTGCTCGCCAACCTAGTCGCCTGGCCGATCGCATTCGTCGCCGTGCGGCACTGGCTCGCGGGGTTCGAGGACCGGATCGCGCTGTCGCCGCTGTTCTTCCTTGGCGCCAGCCTGCTCGCGACCGCGGTCGCGCTGCTCACCGTGATCGGCCAGTCGCTGCGCGCCAGCCGCGCCGCGCCCGCCTGGGCGCTCCGCCATGACTGACCGTCACCGCCAAGCCCTTCCAATCGGATCACGGCCATGAACCGCTTCGCTTTCCTCGCGCTCTATCGTTCGCTGACCCGCGACCGGCTCTACGCCGCGCTCAACATCGGCGGGCTGGCGGTCGGCATCGCGGTATTCCTGGTGCTCGGTCTTTACGTCCGTTTCGAGACGAGCTTTGAGACGTGGCTGCCTCGGCACAAGCAGATCTACGTCGTGCAGACGGTGTGGAACCTGCCCGACAGCCCGGTCAACGGCGCTTATCCCTACACGATGAGTGGTCTGCTCGATCAGATACGCGAGGATTTTCCCGGCGTGGTCGGCACGCGAATCCGCGGCGGAAAGGGTGCGGGCAGCGTGCTGCAGGACGGGCGCGCCACGGCCGAGAATGTGGCGCAGGTCGATCCGTCCTTCTTCGACGTGTTCGACCTGCCGATGGCGCGTGGCGTTGGTCGCGCCGCTCTCGCTCGTCCGGGTGACGCGTTGGTCAGCGAGAGCGCCGCTCGCCGGTTCTTCGGTACTGCCAACCCGGTCGGTCAGCGCTTGACGGTGGCGATGGACAAGGCGAGCGATTACCGCGTCACCGGCGTGTTCCGTGACCTGCCGAAGAACAGTGATCTCGATGTGGACGTGCTGACGCTGCTCCCTCGCACACCGCCGCAGGAAAATTGGTATCATTGGGGCAGTCTGTCATTTCCGACCTATCTCCGCTTCGATACGCCTGGCGAGGCGCGCACGTTCGAGAGCAAGCTGTTCGACTTCGTCAATCGACGTGGCGGAGAGCTGGCCGAGCCCGGCAAGCCTGCGACCGATTTCCAAACCCTACGCCTGTTGCCGATCACGCGTCTCCATCTCGAACCCGAGGGGCAGGAGAGCGGCAGCCGCAAGGCAACCGTGATGACGCTGGGGCTGGTCGGCCTGCTGACACTGCTGATCGCGGTCGTGAACTACGTTAATCTCGCTACCGCGCGTGCGGGCCTGCGGGCGCGCGAGGTAGCGATGCGCAAGGTGCTGGGCGCCAGTCAGGGTGCGCTGGTCCGCCAGTTCCTGGGCGAAGCCATCCTGACGGTCGCGCTCGCGGCGCTCGCTGGCCTGATCCTCGCAGAACTGGGATTGCCGCTGGTGAACGCCGCAGGCGGGTTGTCGCTGACCATTCCCTATGCCGTGGTCGTGCCCGCGCTGGCGCTGCTGGTGCTTGTGGTTGGGATGGTTGCGGGGCTCTATCCGGCACTGTTGCTGTCGCGCTTTCCCGCAGCAGCGGTGCTGGCGTCCGCGCGGACACCCGGTGGGGGGAGAGCAGGCACGCGCACGCGCGAGGCGCTGGTGGTGCTGCAGTTCGGGCTGGCGATCGCCTTCACCATCGGCACCGCCGTCCTGCTCGCGCAGACCCGGCACCTGCGACAGACCGACCTCGGCTTCCAGCGCGAGGGCCTGCTGGTGGTCCGCTCGACCGCCGACAGTCTGGTCGAGCCGGCGCAGCGACGCGCGCTGGTGAACGCCTTCGCCGCCCTCCCGCAGGTCAAGGCCGTCACGATCGCCAACAGCGCCGTGGGCGGTACTGGTGACAGCAGCAGCGACAACGTGCCGTTGCCCGGTGTGCCGGGGAACGGACCATCGCTTAAATGGGAGATCGTTGGGCCGGACTTCTTTAAGACTTATGGTGCGCGCCTACTCGCCGGACGCATGTTCGACGCCGCGCACGGCACCGACGACGCGCAGAAGCAGCACCTCGCCAAGGGCATCAACATCGTCGTCAACCGCCGCGCGTTGTCGACGCTTCGCTTCCCTTCGCCGGAGGCTGCGATCGGCCGGACGGTCGGCGGCGAGCGGCCACGCACGATCATCGGCGTCATTGACGATCTGCGCTTCGCCTCGCCGCGCGATCCCAATCCGCCGACCTATTACCTCTACTACAACGAGCCCGAGCGCATCGGGACCGCGGTTACCACTTTGCGCTTCGCAGGCGATCCACGGGCCACGCTCGCCGCCGTGCGCGCCGTCTGGCAGCGAAACGTCCCGCAGGTGCCGTTCAACGCCGATACTGCTGATCAGCGGCTCGCCAAATTCTACGAGGCGGACGACCGCGCGACGCGGCTTTTCGCGATCGGCGCGGGGCTGGCGGTGCTGATCGGTTGCGTCGGGCTGTGGGGTCTCGCGTCGTTTAACACCGCGCGTCGGGTGAAGGAGATCGGTATCCGCAAGACGCTCGGCGCTTCTTCGGCCGACATCGTGGGGTTGCTGGTCGGACAGTTCCTGCGGCCAGTGCTGCTCGCAAACCTAGTCGCCTGGCCGATCGCCTTCGTCGCCATGCGCCACTGGCTCGCGGGGTTCGAGGACCGGATTGCGCTGTCGCCGCTGTTCTTCCTTGGCGCGAGCCTGCTCGCAACCGCCATCGCGGTGCTCACCGTGCTGAGCCAATCCCTGCGCGCCAGCCGCGCGGCTCCGGCCTGGGCACTTCGCCATGACTAAGCGTAGACGTATGCGTGCCACATTGTTGGCAGGGGCACTCCTGCTCGATCAGAGCGCCCAAGCCGAGACGCTGCCGCAGGCGATCGCGATGGCCTGGGCCACAAATCCGGAGCTGGCCGCCGCCCGCGCCCGGCAGGATGCACTCGCCGAGACACCTGAACAGGCACGCGCAGCGGGACGCGCGACGGCGGAACTGGGCGGCAACGCCGGTTACGACCGGCTCGGCTATGGCCGGTCAGGCAGCAGCGGGGTAACCGCGACCTTGCCGATCTGGACGGGCGGGCGCGTGCGCGCCGCGGTTCGCGCCGCCAGCAGCGATGTGGCCGCCGGCGTCGAGCGGCTGCGCGATGCCGAGGCCGCGGTGCTGGAGCGCGTGGTGGTCGCCTACGCCGACCTGCTCTATAACCAGCGGGCGGTCGAGACCGCGCGGGTCGGCATCGCTCGGCTCGACGCTCAGGTGGCAGAAACCCAGTCGCGCTTCGAACTGGGGCAGGCGACGCGAACCGACGTGGCGCAGCTGGAGGCGCAACGCGCGAGCGTCGCCGCCAATCTCGCCGATGCCGAAGGCGCGCTCGCCACGACGCAGGCCGCCTATCGCGCGGTAGTTGGTGAAGATGCGGGCGTGTTGTCGGCCGAGGTTGCGCCATCGCCACTGTTGCCGCGAACGCTCGCCGATGCCCGCGACGCTGCGACCGCCGCCAATCCGCTGCTGCTAGCGCAACGCCGCGTTGTGGATGCGTCGGCCACTCGCATCAAGCAGGCGCGCGCCGAGCGGGCACCATCCGTCGATCTCGCCGGCGGCTACGGTCGGGGTGTGGTAATCGACGGCAGTGATTGGCGCGGTTTCGACAGTGCTGCCACGATCGGGGCGAGCGTGCGCCTGCCGCTGCTGACCGGCGGGCTGGTATCTTCCCGCGTGCGGCAGGCCGAAGCGACCTGGCGTGCCGAGCGCTTCGAGACGGATGCGGCCGCTCGCGAGGTCGTGCGCGGTGCAGATGCCGCCTGGGCCGACCTCACCGCCGCTCAGGCGCGGCTACGGGCAAGCACGGATGGACTGTCAGCGGCCGATCTCGCCCTCAAAGGAGTTCGCGCCGAATACGGCTTCGGGCTGCGCTCCACCATCGATATCCTGGTCGCTGACCAGAGTTTCCGTGCGGCCCAGCTCGATGTTGCTCGGGCGCGTGCCGATACTCTCACAGCTCAGGCCGCTCTGCTTCGCGCAACAGGACGGATGCAATCAGACGCCTTCAGATAAACAGCCGTGCGCTGGTATGAACAAACGTCCGCTTTTGCGCCGCGAGCTCTAGCGTCTGAATGTCGGTTTGTGGGTCCTCTCTGCCGCGGAGCTGCCGGTCAGCAAGCGACCGACTCCCGGCGCTGGTTAGATCGGCGCGGCATCCCAAAACCGGCCGTTTTAGCAACTCGCGGCCGTCCCATTTCTCCATGTCCAGCGGACCGTTTGGGAATACGCAATCGGGAACACATTTCGGGAAAGCCAGCCTGCCGGACGCTTCAAGAAGACGGATGTTGTCCAAGCCTTCCCGGTCAGCCTTCGATTCCGAGAACGTCCGCCCCGTCTCGCTGGCCGTTCCATTTGGGAAGACCAAACCACGGAGATTGACGCTTTAAATTCCTATGCCTTTGCATCTGGGGAGCGAAACCTTGTCATCGAACGACTGTAATCCGATTGGTGCTTGTATCACCAAAAAGTCAGGACTGCCTTGACAGGGGCATTCCCATCCTTGGGTCACTCGTGGCGACTGAAAACTAGCGCCGCGTTGACTCCACCGAAACCAAACGCGTTTGAGAGTACGTGTATGGGAGCAGCATTTCTTGCACCTTCGTTCAACAAGTCGATCCCTTCGGCACCTTGCATGGGCCGCTCAATGTTTAGGCTAGGCGGCAGGATGCCCCGATCGATGGCAAGCACACTGAATAATGCTTCCATGGCTCCAGCGGCGCCGAGCATGTGACCGGTAGCGGACTTGGTTGATCCTACTGGGACGTTTCCAATCGACGAGCCAAACAGACGACGAAGCGCTGCCAACTCGGCCGCATCGCCGACTGGCGTGGAAGTTGCGTGTGCGTTGACGTAGCCAAGATCCGTCGGTGAGATGCCCGCCCGCGTCAAAGCAATTTCCATCGCCCGTGCCGCCTCACGGCCGTCTGGCCAACCTGCGGTCACGTGATGCGCGTCCGTTGTCGTACCGTACCCGGACAGGATCGCAAGCGGCCGCGCACCGCGTCGCTCGGCGTGACTTAGGCGCTCGATGACCAGCATGGCCGCTCCCTCCGAGAGAACGAAGCCGTCGTGATTAGCATCGAACGGACGCGATGCACGCGTCGGGTCATCGTTGAAGCTGAACGAGAGCGCCTTTGCGGCGGTGAAACCGCCGATGGCAACGGGATCAACACTGCTCTCTGTACCACCGCACAGAGCGATGTCCGCTTCGCCTGTTTCGATCAATCGCATCGCGTCGCCGATCGCCTGGGCCGACGCCGCGCATGCGGTCGTTGGTGTGCCTGTCGGACCATGAAAGCCGAAACGGATCGCGACTTGCCCTGCTGCCAAATTGGACAGGAAGGACGGGACCATAAAAGGGGACAGCCGACGGACACCTTCCGTCTTGATCTGGTTCGCAGCCGCAGTGACCACAGGGATACCACCGACGCCGGTGCCGATGATCGTTGCTGTACGCGATCGTTCCTCGTGACCCTCAGGCGACCAGCCTGATTGCTCGAGTGCCTCCCTCGCCGCGCCCATCGCATAGTGGATGAACCGGTCCGACCGCCGCACTTCGCGGGCATCCATAACCAGTTCTGGATCAAATCCATCCGCCACATCGCTGGCCCGCGCCAATCCACGGGTGAACGACAGTAAAGCCGACTTGGTCATGGCGTATAGCGTCATGCCAGGTACGGGCACGCGTTCCGCGAGGTTAGACCCGATGGTGATGACGCGCCCGTCACTCTTTAGATGAGGCAATGCGGCCTGCGTCGTAAGCAACACACCGCGGATATTGACATGCAGCAACGCATCGATGTCCGTGACGGTAGCAGTGCGCAGGGCACTCGGGCGGAAGATGCCGGCATTGTTGACCA
>NZ_CAJYVU010000112.1 GCF_913778135.1 uncultured Sphingomonas sp.
CCCATCTCGAAGGCGAGGTCGATGAAATTGTCCTCCAGCCGGATCGTCGTCTGGCACACGTCGGCGATGTCGTCCTTGACCGCCTTGGTCAGGCACTGCCGCTCGGCGCAGAAGGCGTGGAACATGCGGATAATGCCCTCGCAATGCAGGCTCTCGTCGCGCACCGACCAGCTGACGATCTGCCCCATGCCCTTCATCTTGTTGAAGCGCGGGAAGTTCATCAGCATCGCGAACGACGCGAACAGCTGCACGCCCTCGGTGAAGCCGCCGAACATCGCCAGCGTGCGCGCGATATCCTCGTCCGAGTCGACGCCGAAGTTCTGCATGTAGTCATGCTTGTCCTTCATCTCGGCATATTCGAGGAAGGCGCCGTACTCGCTCTCGGGCATGCCGATCGTGTCGAGCAGGTGGCTGTAGGCCGCGATATGGACCGTCTCCATGTTGCTGAACGCGGTCAGCATCATCTTGATCTCGGTCGGCTTGAACACGCGGCCGTATTTCTCGTGATAGCAGTCCTGCACCTCGACGTCGGCCTGGGTGAAGAAGCGGAAGATCTGCGTCAGCAGGTTGCGCTCGTGATCGGTCAGCTTCTGCGCCCAGTCGCGGCAATCCTCGCCCAAGGGCACTTCCTCGGGCAGCCAGTGGAGCTGCTGCTGGCGCTTCCAGAATTCGAACGCCCAGGGGTATTCGAATGGCTTGTACTGCTTTGATGCGTGGAGGAGGGACATGTGCGGTTACTCCGACAGGATGGTGTTGAGGTGGTGGCCGGCGACGCCGAGCGTCAGCGCGCCGAGGAAACAGTCGCGCGCACCCGCGAGCGCGGCGCGGGCGGGTAGCGCGCGCGGCAGGTGGCGGCGGCGCAGTTGCACGAGGCCGAGCGCGAACAGCAGCGCGCCCGCGACCAGCAATGCCGCGGTGGCGAGAAGCGCGAGCGGGTGCCTCACAGCGCGTCGCGCTCACCGGCGTGGGTGACCGCCGCATCGTCGCCGCTCCACTGCTGCATCGCCGCCGCGCTCATGCCCAGCACCGCGCCGCCCGACAGCAGCATGATGCCGACCATGCGAAACACGTAGACCTTGGCCGGGCCGCTCGGGCGGGTGAGCAGGAGCAGCAGCCCTGCGCCGGTGAGCGCGAGCACGCCTGCGACCGCGTACATGATGATGATCTGCCAGCTCATGCCGCGCGCACCGATGCGTGCGCGGGCGATGCGACCAACGGCCGGGTCGTGCGTTCCGCCCCCGAACCCATCAAGCAAGGAGTGACACGATGGTCGACGCCAGCCAGATCAAGGAACATGCCGAAGTCATCGGTGCCGACGGCACGCACGTCGGAACGGTCGACCACGTTCAGGGCGACCGTATCAAGCTGACCAAGAACGACTCGCCGCAGACACAGGACGGGCAGGGCGCGAAGCACCATTACATCTCGCTCGGCCTCGTCGCCGATGTCGAGGACGGCAAGGTGCGGCTGTCGGCGAACGGCGCCGAGGCGGTGCAGTTCGAGGACTCGGAGTAACGCACGACGCCCCTCGCGGGCACGTGCAGCCCCGGTTCGCGTGCCCCGTGCGGGCAGGCGGGCCGGGGTTTTCGTTATGCGCCGCATCGATCGACGGCCGCGCGCACACGGCAGCGCGACGCGCGCGGAGTGCGCAGCGGCGTGCATCGTGTTTCGGCTCGATTCGACCAACATATGCTCCCGGCGTGAGGCGGCGAGACGCTCGTCGACCTTCCCACGGACGATACGGGAAAGCGGGTCGTATCACCACCCCGCTCCGTGCTCCGCAGCAACGTTTTTCTGTGCACAAATCGGCTATGTAGGTGTGGGTGGCGGGATCGGACGCTAAATATAGTAAGTGCCGTGGTGGCATGCGCCGACGCTAGGCGCTTGGCGGGCGGGCGGATGTACCTGTTATGTTCACGTGCGCGATCGAGTCGGGTTGGGCGGCACGCACGCAGGGTCGGCTAGGTGCGATACGTCCTGCGGTGCAATGAAGGGCACCGTGCTGTCCACGGCACTAAAGGCTGGGCTTAAGAGCGAGAGTTGGAGCGGCGGGCGAGCGCATGCTGCCGGCGCGTCGATCGGCGACCGGCTTCACCGCGCTCGGGAAGGCGCATTCTACCTGGGTGCGCTGGGAGGTCCGCCGCGCACGCCGATGCGTTGAGCGCTCATCGGCCGCTACCCTGCCACGATCACGCGACAGGGGTCACATAATGACTCAACGAGCGGCGTATTTGACCGGAACCAGCGGATCGCCGCACTTCTTGACGTTATAGTCGCTGCCCTTCCAGCACATCTTCTCGAACCGCGGCAGCGTCGCGGGCAGGGGGCGGCCGGTGCGCACGATCGCCTGGTCGCCCCAGGGTGTCAGGCTGTTGCGCAGCTCGCGCATGCGGTCGAGCGACAGTCGGGTGAACTGGCCACGCGGGCTGAACAACGCCTCGCGGCCAATATCGCCCGCGACCCGGCAGAAGTTGAACTGCGAATTGACCGTCGCGAAGCTGGAATAGGTGCGGGTGCCGAACTGGTCGAGCGCCTGCTGGCCTTCCTTCTTGGTCTTGGCGGTGCGCATGAAATATTTGGTCAGCGTGTCGTACGAGGACTTCAGCTCGGCCTGATGGTCGGTCAGCAGCGCATTGTACTTGTCGACCGTCAGCAGCGTCGGCTCAAACTGACATTGCAGCGCGGCGACATTGAGCGCGGCGCGCATCTTCCATGCTACGCCTGCATGCTGCTCCGCATCGGTCGCGCCGGGCAGGACCTGGCCTACATCGGGCTCACTGCCCGTGATCGCCGGGCCGCTCAGGTCCTTGTGCTGCAGATAGAATTGCGCGGACGCCGATACGCTGGACAACGCGCACGCGGTTGCGGCGCACACGCCGACGAACCGAACCAACCCCATGTTCCGAAACTCCTCGCCCGCGCGACCCCGTTTTCGCGCCCTGATGCGTCAGGCTTTTACCAACGTTGGTTAATGCGCCCAAGCGTTTTCTGCCATGATTTGCTGGCGTTCCGTCGCAAAACGGAGACGCGATCGAAACGATTTCTGCCTGCGTGCGTGTGCTCGGGCTGCGGCTGCGCCTTGATCGCGATCAGTCGGATTTCTCGTCGGCATGGCGCCGGTGTCGGTGGATCGGACAACGAAAAAGGCCGCCCGGTCGCCCGGACGGCCTTTCGCATCGTAAGTGCCCGACGGGCAGATTACATCGCGTTGGTCGTGGTCGTCGTGGTCATGGTGTTCGACATCATCATGTCGTTGCCGCCCATGCCGGCGCCCATCGTGTCGTTCGCCATCATGCCGCTGTTCATGCTGCCGTCGACGGCAGTCATGTTGTCCGACATGGTGTCCATGCCCTCGGTGGCGTTCATGTCGGTGATCATGGTGTTGTCAGTGGTGGTCTCGGTCTTCGAACCGCACGCCGAAACCGCGAGTGCGGCTGCCGCGAGTGCCGAGCCGGTCAGAACCTTGGTGATGATGGCACGCATGAATTTTGCTCCCTAGACTGCAGATTTGGAGACCGTTGGGGTCGTGAAATTACCCAAATCAGGTACGATGGTAATCGGTACGCGACCACCCCTCAAGCCTCGATTTCACCGCGACAAGAAAGGCTTTGGAGAAAAGGTCTGGCGGTGAACGCTAGCGCGGCATCGAAGGTTGCATGGCTCGTCGGTTTTTCAAGCGCTTGCGCGCTTGTCACCGGGTAATCGGCGATGCCGCACGGCACGATCCCGCCGAAATGCGACAGGTCGGGAGAGAGATTGACCGCGAAGCCGTGCAGCGTGACCCAGCGGCGCACGCGGATGCCGATTGCGCCAATCTTAGCCTCCTGTCCCGATCGGTCGTGCGTCCAGATGCCGATGCGGCCGGGCGCGCGGAAACTCTCGATCCCGACCTCGCCCAAAGCCGCGATCACCCATCCCTCGACCGCATGGACGAAACAGCGCACGTCGCGCCCGCGCTTGTTCAGATCGAGCACCAGATAGCCGACGCGCTGGCCGGGACCGTGATAGGTGTAGCGTCCGCCACGTCCCGCCGGCATCACCGGAAAGCGCGCGTCGACCAGCTCGGCCGGATCGGCACTGGTGCCCGCGGTATAGACGGGCGGGTGTTCGAGCAGCCAGATCAGCTCGCGCGCCTCGCCCGCCGCAACCGCGGCGGCGCGCGCCTCCATCTCGGCCAGCGACTGGTCGTACGGCGTCAGCCCCGGCGTCACGCGCCATTCGATATCGTCAAGTCCGGTCACGTCGCCCCAAATGCGATGTGGCCGGCGCGTTGGCAATGATCCGGCCCGTGTCAGCGCCTGCGAAAGCGCGCCTCCTGCCCGACTGGCATGCGCGCGGCGGATCGGCTACGCCGCGGCGGCGATTAACGGGGGTGACGATGGCAGGCGCGCGCATGGGGGTGGTGTGGGACCGCACGGTCGATGTGCTGCAGGGGCGCAGCGGCATCCTGGCGCGGTTGGCGATCCTGTTCCTGTTCGTGCCAGGCGTCCTGAGCGCCGCAGTGAGCAGCGCGGCGACGCCCGGCACGCCGCTGGCGTTCGTTTCCTCGCTCGTGTCGATCGCGGCCAGCATCATCCTGATCGCGGGCGTGCTCGCGATCACCGCGGTGGCGAGCGACCCCGACGTCGACGCGGCACAGGCGACGCGGATCGGCGTCGAGCGGTTGCTGCCGGCGCTGGGCGCGATCGCGCTCATCATGATCTTGCTGTTCGTTGTCATGATCCCGATCACGCTGCTGATCATGCACGCGGGCGCGACGTTCAATCCCGCGACCGGTCGCTTCGACCTGGCGCGCGCGAGCGGCAGTGCGCTGCAACTGGCGGGGGTGATCGGGCTGCTCGCGCTGATCGTCGGGCTGTGGCTGACCGCCAAGATCGCGCCCTTGTTCGCGGTGATCGTCAACGAGCGTCGCGGGCTGGGGGCGTTCGCGCGCAGTTTCCGCCTGACGCGCGGCTCGGCGCTGCGGCTGATCGGCGTCATCATCCTATACGGCATCGTCGTGATCGTCGCGGTGATGGCAGCGACTGTAGTGGCGGGAATCGCCGCGCGGCTGCTGCTCGGCCCCGACGCGCCCGGTGGCGTCGCGTTTGTGACCGGCGTCGCCTCGTCCGCGGTCACCGCGCTGCTGACGGTGGTGCAGACGGTGTTCTACGCGCGCTTCTACGTCGCCGTGCGCGAGCATGACGAGCCCAAAACGGACACGCCGCTCGAACCATGACGCTTACCTTCTCGCGGCTGCTCGCCGATGCCTGGTCGCTGTTCCGGCGGCAGGCCGACCTGATCCTGCGCATCGCGCTGCCGCTGGTGGTGTTCCCCGCCTTCGCGGTGCAATTGCTGTGCGATCCCCTGCCGCCGCTGCCGCCGCCCCCGCGCGATCAGCCGATGCTGGAAGCGTGGATCGCGCAGGTCGGCATCTGGGGACAGACGAACGCGATCTGGTACCTGCTGGCGGACGCGGTCAGCGTGTTCGGCTTGGCGGCGATCGCGATCCTGCTGCTCGATCCTGATCGCCCGGTGGTGGGGGGCGCGCTTCGCACCGCGGGCACGCGACTGGTACCGTTCATCCTCGCCAGCCTGTTGATCGCGGTGCCGGTCGGCATGGGCATGTGGCTGTTCGTGCTGCCCGGATTGTGGGTGCAAGGGAGGCTATCTGCGGTGATCCCGCTGCTGGCGCGTGCGCCCGGGCAGCGCGTGATCCCCGCGATCCGCACGTCGTGGCGCGCGACGCGCGGGGCGGGGTTCGCGCTCGCCGGCGCGGTCGTGTCGGTGTTCCTGCTGCAATGGCTCGCGATCGTGCCGCTTCTCTCCGCGGACGAGTGGCTGCGCGCACCGGGCAACGACAATCCGCTGGTGCTGAGCCTCGTCGACGCGCTGATCTCATTGCTCGGCGGTGCGTACCACCTGGCGGTGCTGATGATCGGCGTCGCGGCCTATATCCGGCTGGCGAGAAAGGGCAGCTGAGGCGCGGCAGTCTCAGGCAGCAGCCCGAGCCCACGCGGATCGGGAAAGGTCTCGATCGTGCGCCTGATCGCGACAAAGCCCTGCGCACGGTAGAAATTGAGCGCCGACGGATGGTCGAGCGTGCAGGTGTTGAGCGCAACACGGGTCACGCCACGCACCCAGGCGCGCGCCATCGTCTCCGCCATCAACCAGCGTCCCAGCCCTTGCCCGGCGAGTTCGGGCACCAGCGCGAAATAGGCGATGTCGCACGCGCCTTCGTGCCGGAAATCCAGCTCGACCATGCCGACCTCGATCCCGGCGGCGTCGACCGCGGCGAAGACCTGCACTCGCGGATCATGGATGATCGCGGTGAGCGCGGCGTCATCCATCACCAGCCGCGAATACCACAGCCAGCGCTGCCCGACGCGGCGGAACAATTCGCGGTACTTGGGCGGCGTGGGTTCCACCCAGCGCACCAGCCGCAGCCGCGACGGCGGGGTAGGGCGCAGCGGCGGTCGGCGCGTCATCTCCAGCGTGGTGACGATCGTCGCCAGATCGCCCTCTGGCACCGGGATCAGCGCCACGCCGCTCAGTCCCAGTTCGCGATCGGCGGCAGGCTCATCAGGATCGCGTCGATGTTGCCGCCGGTCTTCAACCCGAACAACGTGCCGCGATCGTAGACGAGGTTGAACTCGGCATAGCGTCCGCGCCAGCGGCGCTGCTCGGCCATGTCGTCGGCGGTGAAGGCGTCGTTCATGCGCCGACGCACGATCCGCGGGTAAGTGTCGAGAAAAGCCCGGCCGACGTCCTTCGTGAACGCCAGATCGCGCGCGAAATCGTTCTCGAGATGATCGTAGAAGATGCCGCCGACCCCGCGGTGCACCTTGCGATGGGGAATGTAGAAATACTCGTCCGCCCATTCCTTGAAGCGCGGATAATAGCCCGCGTCGTGCGCGTCGCACGCGGCCTTCAATGTTGCGTGAAAGTCGTCGGTGTCGCCCTCGACCGGCAGCGGCGGATTGAGGTCGGCGCCGCCGCCGAACCACTGCTTGGTCGTGCGCAGGAAGCGCGTGTTCATGTGCACCGCGGGCACGTGCGGGTTCGCCATGTGCGCGACCAGGCTGATGCCGGTCGCGAAAAAGCGCGGATCCTCGCCCGCGCCGTGGATCGTGCGCCCGAACTCGCCCTCGAACGTGCCGCCGACCGTGGACACGTTGACGCCGACCTTCTCGAACACGCGGCCCTTCATCACGCCGCGTACGCCCCCACCACCGGGCTCACCCGACGGGTCGGCGCGGTCCCAGGCGATATAGTCGAACGTCGCATCCGACCCCGCCTCGCGCTCGATCGCCTCGAACTCGGCGCAGATCAGGTCGCGCAGATGCTCGAACCAGGTGCGGGCTTGGGTCTGTTGGTCGTCGAGCTGGAACATGGGCGAGCGCCTTAGCGGGCGAGGGAGCCTTACGTCGAGGCGGCAGAATGTCTCATGCGGGCCAGCCGTCGGTCTGCCGCATCGCCTCGCCCAGGATCATCGCGCACGACACCGCGACGTTCAGCGATCGCATACCGCTACGCATCGGCACCCGCACGCGCAGGTCGGCGCGCGCGTGCACGTCGGCGGGCACGCCCGCGCTCTCCGACCCGAACAGCAGCACGTCGTCGGCGGCGTAGCGCGCCTCGGTGTACGGCACCGCGCCGCTGGTCGTCGCCAGCACCAGCCGCGCGGACGAGGCGGCAAGGAACGCGTCCCAGTCGACGTGCCGGGTCACCTGCGCGGCGGCGGCATAGTCCATGCCCGCCCGCGCCAGCGCACGGTCGCTCCACGGAAAGCCCATCGGCTCGATCAGGTCGACACCCGCATCCATGCACGCGGCGAGCCGCAGGATCGTCCCCACATTGCCCGCGATATCGGGTTGAAACAGTGCGATCCGCATGACGGGATCATTACCCCGGTCTTTCCGCATCCGCAAAATGGGATTGGCAAAGCGCGGAGGGCTTGGCTATCAGGCCATGAGAGGACCGGCCAAGGGGATGGCCGGCCGCGAAGGGGGGTACGCGGGCGTCCATTGCTCGCCACGTGCCCCGCAGGGCAATGCAAGGGCTCGTGTGAATGGCGACTGTCGACGATCGGCTTCCTCCGGGTGAGGACCCCGCGCTCCTCGCGGACGATACCTTCCACGACCCGCGCCGTCGCGACTTCATCAACATCGCCGCCGTCTCGTTCGCAGGCGTCGGCGCGCTGGCGATCGTGCTGCCGCTGATCAACCAGATGAACCCCTCGGCCGACGTGCTCGCGCTGTCGACAACCGAGATCGACATCTCCAAGATCGAGCCGGGGCAGGCGATCAAGGCGTCGTTCCGCAAGCAGCCGCTGTTCGTGCGCAACCTGACGCCAAAGGAAATCGCCGAGGCCGACGCGGTGCCGGTGTCGTCGCTTCGCGATCCGCAGACGCTGGAAGAGCGCACCAAGGCGGGCAAGAAGAACTGGCTCATCACGCTGGGCGTCTGCACGCACCTGGGCTGCGTGCCGCTGGGCGCGGGCGAGGGCGAGAACCGCGGTCCGTTCGGCGGATACTTCTGCCCGTGTCACGGCTCGGCCTACGACACCGCGGCGCGCATCCGTCAGGGGCCGGCGCCGAAGAATCTGGTCGTTCCCGAATATACGTTCAATTCCGACACCGTCGTGACGGTGGGTTGAGGTAGCAGCCATGAGCTTTCCCTGGGCCAAGCATTATGAGCCGAAGCAGCCGCTGATGCGGTGGGTGGACGAGAAGCTGCCGCTGCCGCGCCTCGTCTACAACGCGATCGGCGCCGGTTATCCGGTGCCGCGCAACCTCAACTATTTCTGGAACTTCGGCGTGCTCGCGGGCGCGGCACTGGTGTGCCAGATCGTGACGGGCGTCGTGCTCGCCATGCACTATGCCGCCAACGGCGGCGTCGCGTTCGGCTCGGTCGAGAGCATCATGCGCGACGTCAACGCGGGCTGGTTCCTGCGCTACGCGCACGCCAACGGCGCGTCGATGTTCCTGGCCGTCGTCTACATCCATATCGGCCGCGGGCTCTATTACGGCTCGTACAAGGCGCCGCGCGAGATGGTGTGGTTGCTGGGCGTGGTCATCTTCCTCTTGATGATGGCGACCGCTTTCATGGGCTACGTGCTTCCTTGGGGGCAGATGAGCTTCTGGGGGGCGCAGGTCATCACCGGCTTCTTCTCGGCCATCCCGCTGGTGGGTGAGACGATCCGCGTGTGGCTGCTCGGCGGGTTCGCGCCCGACAATGCCGCGCTGAACCGCTTCTTCTCGCTCCACTATCTGCTGCCGTTCGTCACCGCGGGCGTCATCATCCTCCACATCTGGGCGCTGCACATTCCGGGGTCGAACAACCCGACCGGCGTCGACGTCAAGGGCGAGCAGGACACGGTGCCGTTCCACCCGTACTATACGGCCAAGGACGGCGTCGGCGTCGCGGTGTTCTTCCTGATCTTCGCAGCACTCATCTTCTTCTCGCCCAATCTGCTCGGTCACCCGGACAATTACATCGAGGCGAACCCGCTCTCGACCCCGGCGCACATCGTGCCCGAATGGTATTTCCTGCCGTTCTACGCGATCCTGAAGAGCTTCACCGCCGACTTCATCCTGCCGGCGAAGCTGTGGGGCGTGCTCGCGATGTTCGGCTCGATCCTGCTTTTGTTCTTCCTGCCGTGGATCGACTCGTCGCCGGTGCGCTCGGCCAACTACCGCCCGACCTATCGCTGGTTCCTCGTCGTGCTGCTGCTCGACATCCTGGTGCTCGGCTACGTCGGCGGTGCGGAGGCGACCGCGCGCAACGTCATCATGGGGCAGATCGCGGCGGGTTATTATTTCGCGCACTTCCTCATCATCCTGCCGCTGATCTCGGCGTCCGAGCGTCCGCGCCCGCTGCCCAACTCGATCACCGAGGCGGTGCTGGCGAAGCACGCAGGCACCTCGCCCGCCAAGACCGCGATGGCCGGCTGAGCCGAGCAGCGACGAAAAGGGGATACAGAACACAATGGCTCGTCTCATCTCGATCGTGATCGGCGCGGCGTTCGTCTTCGTGCTGGCGATCGCGCTGTTCGGCACCGCGAAGACCGCGATCACCGAACCGGCGGCGGAAAGCGCGGAACACGTCTTCCACCTGCATCCCGAGAGCATCGGGCTGCCGTCGGCCGGGCTGTTCGGCAAGTTCGACCGCCAGCAGGTTCAGCGCGGATTCGCGGTCTACAAGGAAGTGTGCGCCGCCTGCCACTCGCTCAAATACGTGGCGTTCCGCGACCTGACCAAGATCGGCTATACCGACGCCGAGGTGAAGGCGATCGCCAACCAGTGGGTGATCGAGCAGCCGAGCGTGAACCCCGACACGGGTGAGGCGACGACGCGCAAGAACCTGCCGTCCGACCATTTCCCGTCGCCGTTCGCGAACGAGGTCGCCGCGCGCGCCGCCAACAACAACGCGCTGCCGCCGGATCTGTCGCTGATTACCAAGGCGCGCGAGGACGGCCCGAACTACGTCCACGCGCTGATCACCGGCTATCGCAACCAGCCGGCCGAGCTGCTGAAGGAGTTCCCGGGCGCCAAGACCCCGCCGGGGCTGCACTACAACCCGTATTTCGCCAACCTCAACATCGCGATGCCGCCGCCGCTGACCGCGGACGGGCAGGTGACCTATTCGGACGGCACCAAGGCGACCCGCGACCAGATGGCGCGCGACGTGTCGGCGTTCCTGACCTGGACTGCCGAGCCTAACCTTGAGGCGCGCCACGCCGCAGGGCTCGCCGCGGTGATCTTCCTCGTGATCTTCGTGTTCCTGACCTGGGGCGCGTACCAGAACGTGTGGCGGGGCATCGAGCACTGAGCGCGCGCTAACGGCACGCGCTCCGGCCGGCGGCGCCAAAGCGCCGACCGACGACGCGGGCTTCGCCCGCGGCGCTCTCCCGACCAAACAGGCCGAAACACGGCCGGGGCAGATGCTCCGGCCGTTTTCGTTTGCGCCTCTGCTCAAATTAACGACCGTCGCATCACAACTCGCTCCGGCCGTCCCGCGCATCCGTCACTCCCGCCCTTGCACTCCCCCGCCGCACCGCCGACAAGCCCGCGCATGGCAAATGACGACCTCCGTGCGCTGATCCGCACCATCCCCGACTTCCCGAAGCCCGGTATCCAGTTCCGCGACATCACGACGCTGCTGCTGTCACCCACCGGCCTCGCCACTGCAGTCGCGCGGATGGTGGCGGCGATCGACGGACCCGTCGACCTCGTCGCGGGAATAGAGGCGCGCGGCTTCCTGTTCGCCGCCGCGCTCGCGGTGCCGCTGAACGCGGGCGTGCTGCTGATCCGCAAGGACGGCAAGCTGCCCGGTGCGACGATCGCGGAGGATTACGCGCTCGAATACGGGCAGGACCGGATCGCGATCCACGCCGACGCCTGCGCGCCCGGCGCCCGCGTTCTGCTGATCGACGATCTGATCGCCACCGGCGGCACCGCGCGTGCCGCTGTCCGCCTGCTGCGCAAGGCGGGCGCGACCGTCATGCAGGCGCAGTTCCTGGTTGATCTGCCCGACCTCGGCGGCGCCGATGCACTCAGAGCCGACGACATCCGCGTCGACGCGCTGGTTTCGTTCCCGGGCCATTAAGGAACAACGACATACCGCCTCCGTTCTACGACGAGCAGCGGCGCGTACCGGCCGCGTTCCTGTGTGCGGGAGAGATATGATGAACCTGAAGCGGATCGGCATCGTCGCGCTACTCGGCAGCCTGGGCCTCGGCCTCGGCGCCTGCACCGACGGCTATGGCTATAGCGGGGTCAACGTCGGCGTCAGCAGCGGCTACTACGGTGACGGCTATTACGGCGACGGCTACTACGGTGGCGCGGGCTATTACGGCGATCCGTATTACGGCGGCGGGTTCGTTGGCTACAATCCGGGCTATTACGGCTGGTACAACAATTTCTATTATCCCGGCACGGGCGTCTACGTCTACGATCGCGACCGCCGTCCGTACCGCTGGAACGACGGGCAGCGCCGCTACTGGCAGGGTCGTCGCGGCAACGCGCAGGTGCGGCAGAACTGGGGCGATTTCGGTCGCGACGTTCGGCGCGAACGGCGCGACTATCGCGGCGACATCCGCGACAACCGGCAGGCGTATCGCAACGGCCAGATCACGCGCGACCAGTTCCAGCAGGGCCGCCGCGACGCGCGGCGCGAATATCGCGGCGACGTGCGGCAGGACTATCGCGAGCTACGCCAGCAGAACCGTGCTGAAGGGTTCCGCACGCCGCGGCCGCAAGGTGCGTTCCAGCCCCGTCCCGGCGGACGCGGCGACGGCTTCCGCGGACGCGGCGGTGGTTTCCGCGGCGGGCGTGGTCCCAACCCGCGCTGAGCCGTTGCGAGGTGGGGCGATGCATCGTCGCTCCACCGGCTAGCCGGTTCGTGCTACTGTTCACTCGAATTGACAATAAGTCCAGGTCCGCTCGCCGGATCATCGGCGGAAGCCGGCGGGTTACGGTTCCAGGATACAAATGGGGTAGGTCGGCCGATCGCCCTTCATTGCGAAAAGTCGTTCATACGACGAAATTCGTTTGATCGAACGTCGATTGCGGGTCTCAGTGTTACCTTTCCGCTGCTTCCTACCGGAACGCAGCGCCAGTGGTCGGGACCGGCCTGAAGAGTTGGGCACGGTCGGTCCTGTCGGTGCAGGCCGACCCGCCGCGAAGCTTCAGCTTCTCACGCAAGATCGTGTCAGCAAGCGTTCACGCTACGAGCCAGTCGCCGCCTGCTTGCCGATGCGAGAGTGTGTGAAACGCCCCATCGGCGCAGTTCTTCCGTATTGCAGCAGGATACCGCCACCGACGATCCATCTCGTTGAGTAGGCGGTCTACGCACCCGACCACACCGTTGGCTCAGCGCCGTAGTATACTGCGAAACGGCCGGTCATCGCCGTCGAGATCGCGGCCAGCCGGTAGGCCGAGCAGGTCGCGCAGGAGCGGCGCCACGTCGACATTGTCGAAGTCGCCGATGCGCTTGCCGCGCGCGAACGCGGGTCCGTTGGCGATGAACAATGCCCGCATGTCGGGCGCGTCATTGTCGTAGCCGTGGTTGCCACCCTCGCGTGGGTTCGCGGGCGTCGTCTTCTCGAGCGCCCACGCACCCTCGGGCCCGTCATCGGCGAGGCACAAATATGGCGGCACGCGAACGTTGGCGCCGTAGTGGAAGCGTGCGGGAATGCTGCCCTTGGCCCAGCACGTCATGTGCGCGTGCGGTTTGAGCAGCGCGGCGCGCACCGCGGCATCGCGCCCGGGCGCGGGGTAGAAGGTTGCGTACGGACCGGCCTCGAACACGCGCGCGTCGACGGGAGGCAGGATGCGGTCGAGCGCGACGACGCGCGTGCTGCTGGTCGCCGCCATCCCGTGGTCGGCGACGATCACGAGGTTGGCGGGCTGGCCGAGCGCCGCGAGTCCCGCCACCAGTTCGCCAATCCGCGCGTCGACCTCCGCCACTGCCTGCGTCGTGCGCGCGTCGCCAGGACCGAACGAATGACCCGCGCTGTCGACCGTGTCGAAATACAGCGTGACGAGCTGCGGTCGCGTGGCGGCGGGGCGACGCAGCCAGTCGAGCACCGCGTCGACGCGCTGGTGACCGGTCACCGCCTGGTTGAACTGCTGCCAGTCGCTCGGCCGCGTGCCGCCGTCGACCGCGCCGTGATTGCCGCTGCCGCGCACGCCGCCCCACGCAACATTCGATCCCGGCCAGAACATCGTCGCGGTGCGGAGGCCCGCCTTTTCCGCGGTCACCCAGATCGGCTCGGCCGCGTTCCACCAGAACGGGTCGTCGCTCTCCATCGTGAAGGTTTCGCCCGGCCGTGCGGGGTCGATGAAGGAATTGGCCACGATGCCGTGCCGATCGGGGCGCAGGCCCGTCACCAGCGTCCAGTGGTTGGGGAATGTCTTGGAGGGAAAGCTCGGTCGCATGTCCGCCGACACGCCGTCGGCGGCGAGCCGCGACAAATTGGGCGTCACCCCGCGCCGAAGATAATTGGGGCGAAAGCCATCGATCGACACCAGAATCGTGACCGGCGCACGCGCCTCCGCCCGCGCGGACGACGGGATGGCGGCGGTCGTGTAGGGCGCACCGGTAGCGGGCGGCGCCGGCTGCGTCACCGGCGACAGCGCCGGGGGCGTATAGGGGTAAGCGCACGCGCCCAGGGCAGCGAGCGCGGCGAGCGGGAGGACCGGGCGCAGCATCGTGCGCGCTCAATAATCCTCGCCGCAGTCTTTGTCTCGCACGATGCTTGAACGGCCGCGGCGAAGCGTAACCCGGAAGGCCGACCGGCCCGAGCGGGCGACGACGCACCCGCTCGAGCAATCGTGCGCCATTGCTGCGGCTAGCGGCGGCGGCTCACAGCCCCACCGCCAGCTTGGCGAACAGCGTCCAGCTGACCGGCGTGCGCCCATAAGCATCGTCGAGCGCGTCGGGCTTCGCGTACGCCGCCACCGTGCCGCCGAGTGCCACGCCCAGCGGACCCACGATCGGCAGGCGATAGGCATATCCCCCCTCCGCCTTGGTCACGCGAAAGCGACGATCGTGCAGCGGATCGTCGTGGTCGGGGAAGAGCTCGTCGTTGGCGACGTTCTCGAGCCGTACGAAGACCGCGTGGCGCGGCGTGATCTCCCACGTCGCCTCGGCCAGCCAGGCGTTCAGCACGTCACCCGGCTGCCGGTCCTTGCGCGACCAGGCGAAGGTGGTCGAGACGCCGTTCTGCGCCCATTGCACGCTGGCGGTGGTGCGGTTCTCGTCCTCGCCGGGATGCTGGGCCTCGGGTTCCTTCAGGTGCGCGTGGCTGACCTGCACCGCCAGATAGGGTGACGGCGTCCAGGTGCCGCGCAGGCTCCACGAATCGAGCCGGATAGGGTCGATGTCCCAGCGCCGCTCGTCGGGCTCACGCCCCTTGAACCACGATCCCTCGAGCTGGACCCTGGGCGCGGACAGGCCCGCGGTCACCACGCCGTAGGTGATGTGGGTCGAATCGAACCAGTGGTGCGTGATCGGCGACAGCGGCTGGTAACGAGCCGAGCCGCGATGCATGAACGCCGAGGGCCCGAGCGCGGGCTCGCCGACCGGTCCGCCGTAGAGGAACAGGCTGGTGTCGCCGTCCAGACGATAGTCAAGCCGCGCGGCCAGCTCCATGAACAGGTCGTGCGGGTGCTGCCGGTCGACCAGTGGCACGCCATTGGCGGTCTCTCCGGTCGCGAACAGATTGGGATAGCCGCGCCGCCCCATCAACGGCTCCAGGCTGCCCATGCCGCGCAGCTGCAGGTGGACGCGGTCGGACAGGTCGCGGTCCGCCATCAGCATCGCCATCGACTGCACGAACGCCATGTTGCCGCCGCGCGGACCGCCCTGATCGGTCAACGTGCCCCAGGCATAGCCGTGCGCCATCACCATCCAGTCGCCGACGGAAAACATCGCGCCGCGCATCGGGCCTTCCGCAGCGGGCAGTCGCGCGGTGCCGCTGCCGGGCGTGTACCAGCCGCCCGCGGTCCCCATCGTCATGCCCGACATCGCCGCACCGACCGGCGCGTGCGCCAGCGCGGCGTCGCTGGCCTGTCGCCACGCCGGCGGCGCGGTGAAGGACATGGCATGATCCATTCCGGCGTGCGCCCCGCCCATGTGGTTCATGCTCGACTGGTTCATCGCGGAATGGTTCATGCCGGGGTGATCGATGCCCGCGGGGCTCGCGCCGCGATCGCCCCCGCCGCTGTTCGCCGCATCACTGGTCGCAATGTGCATCGACGCGTGATCCGGCGTCGCGGTGCGCTCGCTCGCCGGCGCAGGGTGATCGCCGTGGCTCATCGTCTCGTTCGCATCGACAGGCACCTGCGTGGCTGCGGCAGATGCGGGCGGACGCGACACGCGCGTGCGTGCGGGAGCGGCGCGGCGCTTGGCGGTAGCGGTCTTAGCAGGTGCCTTGGCCGGCGTGGCGATGGGCATCGGCATGTCGTGGTGGTGCTGCGCGCTCGCCGCGAACGGCAGCAGCGCGCCCGCCGCACAGGCGGCGAGCAGGAGGGGGCGGTACATGAGAGAACTCCGAGAAAAGAAAGGCGTGACGCGGGCGCACGAGCGCCCGGGCGGTCACGCCTTCTTCGGCGGAGGTGGTGTCGGGCGCAGCGCCTCGCCCGCCACGAACGCGGTGGCGATCACGGGCAGCGCGCGCGCCGGCGGCAGCAGCGTGCCGCCCACCGGCGTGCCGAGCAGCATGTCGGGCGGAATGCAGCCGAGGCAATCGTGCGGCGCGGCCGGCGCTTGGTGGTGATCGCCGCGCGTGCCGCGATGATCGCTCGCCGCCGCCATCGCCGCGTGAGCGACGGGCGTCCCCGCGTCATGGCACGCCGGCCGCGCCGTGGCGGGCAGCGCGACGAACAGCGCGAGGAGCAGCAGCAGGCGACGGAGCACGACGGTCCTCTACCGCCAAACGCACCGGCTGACCATTGGGGACGAACGCGGACTCCAGCCCGGCGCAAGGCTCATCATCAGCCCCCGTTGCGCCCCACCGCTCGCGGGAACGTGCCGCACCTTCGCGCTTTGTAGCGCCCATGCGATTGCTCTTCCTCGCGCTGCTGATCCCGCTGGCTGCCTGCGGCAAGGGTGGGGACGACAAATCGTCGGGCGCCGGCGGCAAGGGTGGGGGCAATGCGTCGGCCCCGGCACCGCTCGCGACCCCGACCGGCCCGCCGCCCAAGACCCCCGTGATGCAGGTGACGCCCGCAGCCGGCAAGCAGCCGCAGTGGCTCGAGCCGCGTTCGGACGCCAAAGCGCCGAAAACCGCGCCTTACGGCAATCTGCTCAACCAGCCCGTCGTCGACGCACCGCGACGCTGAACCTGTCTCAGCAACGCGAGCGGTCGCGCCGGTCCTTCGCTTCTCGCTCACGCCACAACAGCGGCGCGGCACCCAGGACGTAGCCGAGGAAAACGGCCTGGAACGCCACGCCGATCGCGAACCGCTCGAGACCCAACACCTGCCACGCATAGACGTTCGCCGTCACATCGGCGATCATCACCGCCGCCGCCATCACCACGCCGCC
>NZ_CAJYVU010000113.1 GCF_913778135.1 uncultured Sphingomonas sp.
CCGCGCCAACCTCAAGCTGAACGCCAGTGCGGCAACGGGTCGCTCGATCAACGCGGGCGGCACGGTGAATGCGTCAGGCGCCGATTACGCCGAGTACATGACCAAGGCGGCCGGGTGCGGCGCCATCTTGAAAGGCGACGTGTGCGGCGTTGATCGTGAGGGCAGGCTGACCCGCACGTGGGCGGACGCGCTGCGATACGTCGTCAAGTCAACCGACCCGTCGCTGGTGGGTGGCGACACTTGGGCTGCGCACCTGCCGCCTAAGCCGGAGGAACCGGGCGCCGAGCCGACAGCGCCGATCGCGCCGGGGCCGAGGCCGACTGGTGAGGATGAAGCGGCCGAGCAAGCACGCGCGGCATGGCGTGACGAGGTCGAGCGTTATCATAGGGCTCGGGCAGAGTCGGATGCCGCTCACGCTGAATGGTCGGCCGCGACCGAGGCGTACCAGATCGCGCTCCCGATCTGGGAGGCTGAGCTTGAGAAGGCGCGCACTTGCGTCGATCGGATCGCCTTCAGCGGTCAGGTGCCGGTCAACGTCGACACGGACACGCACGCTGCCTGCGAAGCGGCGCTCGCCGACGGCGTCGCGGTCTACCTCGTCGCGAGCGCGCGCGGCGCTGGCATCGGCGTCACCGCAGTGCGCGAGGGCGACATGACGCTCGCGCAGTACATGCGCCGGGTCGGATGCGTGTGGGCGATCCGCGACGGTCGGCCGTGGGTCGACGTGCAGCACGGCTGAGCCGCGCGCCCTTTCACCGGAGATACATCGATGTTCTACCATCCCGCGGCTCACGCCGAGATTGAAGGCCTGGGCGGATGATCCGCCGTCGCTCACTCGAGCTGGACGATCTCGCTGCGCTGATCGCCGCGACCAGGCCGCCCCCACCCACGCCCGCGCCGGTGACGCTCCCGCCCGACGATCGCGGGCTCGCCAAGCACGCGTCGACCGTGATCGTCGCAATCATCCTCGCGCTCTGCCTTTGGGTCGGCAACAGCGTATCGTCGCTCGGCACCACCGTGACCCGCATGTCGGCGAACGTCGACGCGCTGCAGAAAGGTATTGCCGATCTGCAGGCCAGCCAAGGCTCGGCCTCGGTCCAGCTATCCGACACCAAGGCGACCAATGCCAAGCAGGACGCGCGAGCCGACGCGATGGAGGCGGACATGGGGCGCGTGAAAGAGCGCGTGCGGATCCTCGAGGGGCAGAAGCCGATCACCGTCGAGCCTCAACACGCGCAGTAACCGCGCCACTGATCGCCGGCGGCCGATCGCCGCCACCTTCACCGGAGAACATCAATGCAGCTGATTCCCAGCTGGAGGCGCGCCCCGCGCCTCTGGTCCGTGCGCGTGTCCGCGATCGCGGCCGCCATCTTCGCCATGCTGCTCGCCGCGCCCGATCAGCTGCTCGCGATCTGGTCGGCGCTGCCGCCCGAGGTGCAGGCGCTGGTACCGGGCGCGCCCAAGCTCGGGCTGATCCTGTCGCTCGCCGGCATCGTCGCACGTCTGGTCGCGCAGAAGGACGTCGACGACGGCACCCCGCCGGCGGGCGCGTCAATCGCCTCGCTGCTGCGCTCGACAAAAGGCGCCGTGAAGAAGCGCTTTGGCGTGGGCGCGGCGATCGCCGCGATCATCGCCAGCACGATCGCGCTTGAGGGCGGGTACGTGAACGACAAGCGCGATCCCGGCGGTGAGACCAACATGGGGATCACCGCGGCCGTCGCACGCCAGAACGGCTACACCGGCCCCATGCGCACGCTGCCGCGCGAGGTGGCCGAGAGCATCTACTACGACCGCTACCTGGTCGCGCCCGGCTACGCGCCGCTCGTGCTGATCGACGCCGCGGTGACGCAGGAGCTGTTCGACACGACGGTCAACATGGGGCCGGCGCGCCCCGGCCGCTTCTTCCAGCTGTCGATCAACGAGCTGTGCGGCGCGCGCCTGGTCGTGGACGGCCGCGTCGGGCCGGCGACAACCGCTGCCTACACCAGCTGCCAGCAGCGCCTCGGCGCCGCGCCGCTGTGCGTGTCGATGCTCGACAGCCTCGATGCAAAGCAGCGCGCGGAGTACGACCGCCTTGTGCGGGTGTACACGCAGCTCGGCGCGTTCCACCGAGGCTGGATCGCGCACCGCATCGGCAACGTCGACCGCGCCAAGTGCCGGGTCGCGCGCTGATGCGTCGCGGCCTTGCGCGCCTGGTCGGCGCCGGCGCGGCGCTCGCCAGCCTGGGCGCGTGCGCGGCGATCGCCGCGCCCGGCGTGACCCCGCTCGATCGCGCCGGCGCAGCCTACTCGCACCTGCAGGCTGCCGCCGATCGCGCGATGCCGCTGCTCCCGGCCGAGAAGGCGTGCCGCGTGCGCGTGATCCTTGCGCTGATCGGCTTCGGGCTCGATGCCGCGCGCGCAGCGTCAGGCCCGGTCGACCGCACCGCGGCGATCGCCAGCGTCGAGGCGCAGCTGGTCGCGCTGCACGCCGCGCTGCGCGACTGATCTCGACGCGCGCGGGCGCGCCTGCCATATCGGCCGAGCCCTCCCGAGCTTAGCCGCAGAGGTGGGCCCGCGCGCGCGGTCACAGGCCGACCGGCTATGCCGGGTGGCCTGCGGAATGAAAGACCTTCGGGGAATACGCGGGGCGCAGTCGCCTGTGCTGCGCGGCTAACCACCCGGTACCAGATGGCAGGCCAGGGCGCCTCCCTCGCGTATCCCCGAAGCCACCACCATCCGGCGCTGCGGCGCGGATCCACCACCACCATCATACCGGGCACGTCGATCGACACGATCGGCGGCAATCTCAGCGCGCGTAGCCGACGTGCTTCTCACCGAAGAGCTGAGCCACCATGCACCCCGTCATCGCTGCCAACCCGCCCGCCGCCTACCTTGGCGGCAAGCGCAACCTCGCCAAGCGCCTGTGCGCGCTGATCGAGACGATCCCGCACCGCGTCTACATAGAGCCGTTCGTCGGCATGGGCGGCGTGTTCCTGCGCCGCGGCCGCGCGCCGGCGGCCGAGATCATCAACGACCTGTCGGGCGACGTCGCCAACCTGTTCCGCGTCGTGCGCCGGCACTACCAGCCGTTCGTCGACGAATTCTCCTACCTGCTCGCCAGCCGCGATGAATTCGAGCGGCAGAAGCGCGTCGACGCGACCACGCTGACCGACATCGAGCGCGCCGTCCGCTTCCTCTACCTGCAGCGGCTCGCCTTCGGCGGTCACGTCACAAAGCGCGTGTTCGGCGTTCGCAAGGATCAGTCGTCACGCATCAACGCCGCCACGATCCGCGCCGATCTGAGGAAGCTGTCGCAGCGGCTGCAGGCGGTGACGATCGAGCAGCTGCCGTACCAGGACGTGATCCGCCGCTACGATAGCGCCGGCGCGCTGTTCTACCTCGACCCGCCCTATGACGAGACCTGCGGCTACGGCACCGGCTTCGGCCGCGACGATTACGTCGCGATGGCCGAGCAGCTCGCCGGCATCGCCGGCGCCTTCGTCATGTCGATCAACGACACGCCTTTCATCCGCGATACGTTCGCCGCCTTCGAGATCCAGGAAGTCGAGACCACCTGGACGCTGTCGACCAGGACGCGCGATCGCGCCAGGAAGGTGACCGAGCTGATCATCCGCAATCGCGCCTAATCGAGCGCCTGCAGGGTCGGGTATCGCACCCGACTTTGCGGGTACTTTTCAGGATCACACAAAAGGGCGCGGCGGAGGGGCTGTCCGCCGCTTCGGATGTCTGCTTAAACTCGAAAAGTGGCTTTGAAGAAATCAGACGGTATTGATCCGATTAGCTCTGGTCGTTAAAGGTCAGGTCGTTCTTGGGGAGTAGCCACCCGCTGCGCGGGGTTCTCGTCAACATGATCGCCGGTGTCTTCGGATTACCGTCGTGGCGTGGACAGCAAGCCGCCAGGCTTGCCCGGCAAGACCAACGACGTGTCGCCTCTACGTGGCCGGAGGTGGGCTCGTCGTTGTTTGTCAGGCCCTGAGTGATGTTACATGACTGGAATTTTGACGCTTGGCGCGCTTGGCGCCAGCCTGTCTGTTGACGCGTTCGCCGCATCGCTCGGAAAGGGAGCGACAGAGCAGCGCAGTCGATGGTCGGACGCGATGCGGGTCGGCGTTGTTTTCGGCTTCTTCGAGGCACTGACGCCGGCGATCGGCTACCTGCTCGGCTATCTACTGAACGACTGGATTGCGAGCTACGATCACTGGGTGGCCTTCGGTCTCCTCTTGGCAGTCGGCGCCTATATGATCCGCGATGCGCTCAAGAACGACGACGCAGTCGCCTCGGACGCGCACTCACGCCCGGGGTTTTGGCGTCTGGCTGCGACTGCGATCGCGACCAGCATAGACGCCGCAGCCGTTGGGGTGTCGCTTGCGCTCATGGATGTGAACCTTTGGATAGCCTGCGCGGTAATCGGCGGGATCACGACGGTAGTCGCGACAAGCGGTATGATCCTCGGCCGGCATGTCGGCCCGTATCTCGGCCGCTACGCCGGCATCCTAGGCGGTTTCGTCCTCGTCGCGATCGGCGGCTCGATATTATTCCAGCATCTGTCCGGCGCAGCGTAGGGCACGCACAAAAGCAGCGGCTAGTAAGCGGGCAAACATTCTTGGGATCATCAGGCAAGGGTATCGAGCGTGCTGCGAGTGGGTATCGGCCATTAACGACCGACGCATTTGCGTGTTCAAGGCGGAGGGGTTCTCCGCCGCAACGAATGTCCGCATCGCCTAACAGCCGACAATCCAACGGCTTGGGGGTGACCGCGGGTTGTGCGCGGGTTACGTGACGTAGCCAGTGGCGATCGGATGCGATCAGCCGTCAGGAGAGAATGCGTGCTTTTTCATACCATGGTCGGATCGAACGACATCGAACGCTCCAAGCGCTTCTACGATACGGTGCTCGGCACCTTGGGTGCAGGGGAAGGGACGCGAAATATCGCCGACAGCGGCCATACACGTTTGATTTACAACAACGGCAGCGGCACCAACTTCATCGTCAGCCAGCCGATCAACGACGAACCAGCAAGTGTTGCTAACGGCAGCACCGTCGCCTTTTCCTGCGACTCGCCCGAGCAAGTGAAGCTGCTTCATGACACCGCCGTTTCCGCTGGCGGAACCTCGATCGAAGCTCCGCCCGGACCCCGAGAAACCGCCTCGATGGGGACCATTGAATTGGCCTATTTTCGTGACCCCGATGGCAACAAACTGTGCGGAATTCATTTCCCCGCCTGATTAGCCCGGCACAGGTCTGCTTCTGGCGCTAGTGGACCCCGATCATGCGATCCCGCGACTGTCCGCTCTCCACCCAGGAGCGGACATCCGCCGATCGCGGGATAAGGGTATTCGACGCGTCAGGTGCGGGTACCGACATGTAAAAATTGACGCATTTGCGTGACCGCGGCGGAGGGTTCCTCCGCCGCAAAGGGGTTACGAAGGTTCGTCCTTCAAGATCCTTTTGAGGATGTACCACATTACGGCGAAGTCGCGTCCTATCGAGGGATCTAAGAAATAAGCCTCGGGATCAATTGGTATGCCGGTGATGCCTGGTTTGACCACAGTTAGCAGGTCGTGAGTTCTTTCACCCTCGCCGTTTACCTCTTCGCCAACTACTCGGGGGATATCGCCCGGACGAGGGCCGACTAACGACATGTCGCCTTTAAGTACGGCGAATAATTGAGGCAGCTCGTCTATGCTACTGGTGCGCAGAAACTGACCCACACGCGTTAATCTTCTTGTCTCGCCGTCGGAAGTGACATGCATTGTTCGGAATTTGACCAGAGTGAATACATCTCCGCGAAAACCAAACCGCTTTTGACGGAAGAATACAGGCCCGCGAGAGTCAAATTTGATCAGCAAAGCGATAACGAGAAACAGCGGTGCAAGCGCTGTTAAGGCAATCGTCGCGATGTACAGGTCAAGCAAGCGCTTATTCAGGCGGTAGGTAAGCTTGTAATCAGAAACAATCGACAAAAGCAGTTTCGCGTCGAAGCGACGGCTTAAATCTACAGGGCGCTTTTTTGGCTTGCTATATTGCCGCTCATAAACGGCTAATCGCAACCCTTCACCAGCAAATACGATGCTTGCCGCAGCCACGCAGTAGCATACGATCATCGAGGGGCTTAACTCCCACCCAGTGAATGCAGCCCAAATAAAAATTAATGAGCCGGGCACTACTGCGGCGGCTAAGGCGACAAGAACACGAAACATATAGCCGAAGACAGCTCGCTCTCCGGATCCACCAGGAAGAAACGTTCGACGTAGTCTCGAGAACTGCTTCTCGTTGCCAAATGGGCCCGAAGCGGCGCGCGATATCATGGCCGACTCTCCTTGGCATACCGGGTCCAGAGGCGGACGACGCTCCAAAACGTGATCGTAGAAAAGGTCACGCTGCCGCTTATTGCGCCTGCCCAAGCAAGTATAACTTCTAAGAGCTTGGCTGGACCTGGGTCTTGAAGATGGAAGTGCTCGCCAGTCTTTTCCGTTAGGTAACTTAAAAAAACGAACATCAGATATACCGAGTAGGCTGCCGCACCAGCTTGTGCTTCTGACACAACGAAGTGCAGCAACGGCCGCTGCTCTACATACCTATGTATCGCGCCCCGCCTTCTACCTGCATTGTCGCCCTGAGGCGACCCAGCCAACGACATTGCGGGCCTCCCAACCGTTAGCAAAGTTCGCGGCACCTTCGTATCGTGGTTCTGCCTCCTTTGTACATCCATCATCCGGACCAAGTAGAAAGGTGTAAGCAATGTTGACGAACGCCGCGGTGAAAGCCGCGCGGCCGCGCGCGGCTGGCTACAAACTCGCCGACGCCGGCGGCCTGCACCTCTACATTGCGCCGAACGGCCGACGCTCTTTCCGAATGCGATTTCGCTGGCAGGGCAAGGAGCAGCTTCTGACGTTCGGCCAGTGGCCGGAGATCTCGCTGGACGTTGCGCGCCAGCGCGCCGACCAGGCGCGCGCGCAGCTCGCCCGCGGCGATGATCCCCGCGAGTGCGTCGGCGACGAAGCGACGAAAGTTCGTGCTTTCGAGTATGTATCGCGCGACTGGTTCGAACAGCGCAGAGCGCGCTGGTCGGCGACGCACGGGGTCGACGTAATGGCGAGCCTGGAGCGCGACATCTTCCCGGCGATCGGTGCCATGCCGATCGAGGCAATTACGACGCCGGTCGTGCTGAGCGCGCTGCGCACGCTCGAGCAGCGTGGCCGCCTCGAGACCGCGCGGCGCGTCCGGCAGCGGATCTCCGGCGTGTTCAAGCACGCGATCGCGCAGGGCTGGGCCGAGCGCGATCCCGCGGCCGTCATCACCGACGCGCTGCTGCCCCCGCCGCCGGTGCGGCCTCAGCCAGCGCTGACCGAGCTCGACGAAGTGCGCGCCCTGGTCGCCGCGGTCGACCAGCTGGACGCAGCGCCGGCGACGAAGAACGCGGCCGCGTTCCTGATGCTGACCGCGGTGCGCCTGGCGGCGGTGCGTGGCGCGCGCTGGCGCGAGATCGAGGATCTGGACGGCGCGGCGCCACTGTGGCGCGTGCCGGCCGAACGCATGAAGCTGAAGGTCGCGGAGAAGGCCGAGACCCGCAACGATCACCTGGTGCCGCTCAGCTCGGCCGCGGTGGACGTGCTGCGCGCAGCGAATATGCATCGTGGTGATGCAAATATGCATGATCGCGGCGACGAGCTGATCTTCGGCGACGTCGCGGAGGGCGCGATCGGCGCGCTCTACAAGCGCGCGGGGTTCGGCGGCCGACACGTGCCGCACGGCTGTCGCGCCAGTTTCTCGACCATCCTCAACGAGCGAATGCCGGCCGAGCGGGCAGCGATCGATCGCGCGCTCGGTCACGCGCACGCCGGCGACAAGTTGGAGGCCAGCACCATCAATCGCAAGGTCGAGGGCGCGTACAATCGCGCGGCCTACCTGGGCCCGCGTCGTCGCCTGTTCGACGCTTGGGCGGCGCTGCTCGCCGGTGCGCCGATCGCGGCCGACGTCGACGAGGGCTCGGCCGAGGCCGCCTGACCCCCCGGGGGGGGGCGATAGTGGGGCAGCTGCGGTGCTGGACACCGCGCAGTGGGTCCATGCGCAACGCGACGTGTTTCGGAGTAAAAAGTTCGGCTTGATCGAGCTGCTCAGATCGCGCGTTGCCCGGCTTCATTGCGCGCTACGCGCGCGACGGTTCGGCACGGTTCCTGCTCCACCCCCTCGCCGAGCACCGGGGCGGCGCAAGCCGCCACGCTCAACAGCCGGATCTTGGCGGTTGAGTGGTCAGGCGGGTGACGGTGCCGGGTTGGGGGTGATCAAATCTGCGCATGGCCTCGTCCAAACGAGGCCATTCCTTTTATCCTTCAACCCCTGAGCGGTGATACTGACCGCATGGTGTACTCGCGTTCTGGCCTTCGGAGCGGAAGGCGATCGTCGCTTCCATCCGAGCGAGGGCGGCGCGCATCTCGGGACAGGATGGCTCGACAGGAGGCCGTAGGGCCCCGCTGGGCGTGTTCTGCCGCGCCAGGCGCTTTCGGGCCAGCAGGTCGCGGAACCGCCGTAGCAGCCGGGCAGGGAAGGCCTCAGGCGTGAAGGCGTAGCTGTTCGACACCTGCTCGCGCTGCGGCCCGAAAAGGCCATCCTTCCCGGTGCGCTGCGTGCGCCGCACCCAGTCGAGCACCTTGATCCGCTTGAGCGTGTTCAGTGCCCGCACCACCGTCGTGCGGCTGACGTCGGCGGCCTTCGCGATCGTGTCGAGTGCGGGCTCTATGCAGCCGGTGCGGAAGTCTATGCCGACTCCGCCACGACGGCCGAGCAAGGCCTCGAGCACACGCATGCCATGCAGACCTAGCGGGCGGGCACCGCCTTTACGCCGTTCGCTATCGTCCCATTCGGACACCACCTTCAGCAGGCAGTCGATCCAGCCTAGCGCGCCGGCCGTCGTACCGTCGCCGATCGGGCGCGAGACTCGCGCGCGGCGATCGTCGACGTCGTAGCTGCCTCGACGCACCTTGCGATCGGCGCCGCGTACGGCGCGGCCGCTGAGCTGGGCGGCGAACCCCTTCATGATCTGACGTGTCTGGCGAGCGGTAATTGCAGCGGATGGCTGCTGGGTAAGCGGCATCGTTCCGGCCCCCGTGGCGGAAGTTCGATGGGCGCGCGAAAGCGTCGGCCGAAACGTCCTTGCTCGGCCGGCGCTAGATCACGCGGAAGGTTGCGGTGGGTGAGGGAGCCTACGGAGGCGCGCGGCAGCGCACGTCTGAGAACAGACGTGGTACATAGTGTGCCGCTTTGTGTGTCGATGGAGACCGATGCAGATCGCGCGTTCTGCGCTTTCGGATCAGGTCAGAAGTGGCGGAAATCCGCGGAAAACGTGGTGCCGGTTGCAGGAATCGAACCCGCGACCTTCGGTTTACAAAACCGCTGCTCTACCAGCTGAGCTAAACCGGCACGTCGTGTGCGCCGCCATGCGTCACCCGCGCTCCGACGTCCAGCCCCTTTACGGCGCGCCGAAGGTCCAGCCTTCGATCCGTGCAACCTCGGGCGTGAGCGCTGGCGGATGCCATAGCTCGCTACGAAGTGCGGCGACGCGCAGCCAAGCGGCGCTGAGCAGCGCATCGCTGCTGTGATCGTCAATCCAGCCTTTCTCGCAAACCGGCGCGCTTCCCAGTGCAGCGAGCGCCTCGTTCAACGCGGCGGTATCACGCAGCTTGCTCCGTCCGGCTGGCACCCCTGCTTCTCGCGCGGCAAGGGTGGTGTATATTTCGAGCAGCAGGTTGCCGTGGCCGGGATCGTGATCGAACGGCCAGATCGAGACGGTGCCGCTCAGCCGATGCAACATCCGCATGCCGGTCAGGCTCGACTTGCCGACCTGCGCTGCGCCTACGAGGTTGAGGTTGCTGACCGGGTTCAGCCCCAGCGCCGCCTGAGCATGTTCGGCCAATCGCCAGCGCCCGCGGCCGGGTGGAAACAGGTCACCGGCACGCCCACCGTGCCGACGAAAGTGGCGCGACGCGTCGGGGTGGTCGACGAAGCTGGTTGCGGAGAGGTGCGGATCGTCGGCGCAGATGCGGTCTACCAACGCCCATAAAGCGCGCGCGTCCGCTGGGCTCTGCGTCCACTCGGGGAAATAGGCGCCGCGATCGAAAAAGGGCAGCGCGGTTCCGAGGTCGAGCCCGACAAGCGTGTCGGGCGGCAGATCGTGCATGATCCAGGCAAGCACCTCCGCGCGCGACCAGACGTGATCCGGCCGTACCAGCACGGGTGCCGCGTGGCCGATCGCGCACAACGCAACCCGGATGCCTTTCTGCCGCTCGCCGACCGCCCCCGACCAATCGACCCCGGCGAAATGCCGGAAGCGCGGCGTGACGATCATGGGGTTCGCGGGCGATCAGTGCTGCGCGGCAAGCACGTTCGCGGCGAAGCGCGCGATGTCGAAGCTGCTTCCCGCCGGATCCTCGCCACGACGCACCACCACCAGCTTCTCGGCCGGGATCACCATCACATATTGCCCGCGGTTTCCCTGCGCCGCGTAGCTGCCGGCGGGCAGACCCTGCTTCGCGCCGAACAGCCACATCGTCGCGCCATAGCCCTCGGCACGCTCTGGCTGCGGACCGGACGGCGTCGTCATGTAGCGCAGCCAACCCGCAGGAAGCATGCGCTTGCCCGCCCACACGCCATCCTGCAGCCAGAACTGCCCCAGTCGCGCGAGATCGCGTGCGGTCGACCACACGTCGGACGACAGGATGTAATTGCCCTGCCAGTCCTGCTGCGCGACCGTGTGCGTCATGCCGAGCATCGTGAAGAGGCGTTGCGGAAAGCGGTCGTAGGCCGCGTCACCAAGTGAGACGCGAAGGCTGCGGACTGCCAGCAGAATATCGTTGTTGGCGTAGCGAAAGCGGGTACCCGGCCGTGCCTCGAGCGGCCATGACGACGCCTGCTCGGTCACGGTTGTACCGCCGAAGTAGATCGCGTCGGTTCGGTTGCCCGCCGTGTCGCTGTGCAGGCCGGAAGCCATGCGAAGCAGGTCGTCGAGTTTGATGCTGCTGCGAGGATCGCCGCTACGCCATTCGGGTACCTTGGCTGGCTGATCCGGGTTCACGCCGGCCATCCCGACCAGCGTCCCGCTGATGCTCTTCGCAACCGACCACGTCCGATTGGCGACGAACGGACCGAAGCCGTCGCGGTAACGCTCAGCTACTATCTTGCCGTCGCGCAGCACGACCACACCGACTGTCTGGCTGCCCCGGCCATAATCGGAGAAGGCGCGCGCAACGACGCTGGCCAGTGCAGGTGATGGGGCCGGGCTGATGCCAGCATCGCCCATCGGCCATTGCCGCGGATCGGCCGAGGCAGGCGCCGGTGCGCGGGCGTAGGTCGTCGCGACCGCCCGCGACACCGCCCCGATCGGCGCCAGCGTGCAACCACGGCCACGCTGCCACGTCGCCTGCCGCGCCGGCAGGTCGGGCGCGAACGGCACCGTCACGCGAGCAGTGGAGCGATCAACCGTCGCGCTCAGCGTCGGCACCAGCGCGTCATATTCGGGATAGATGCCGCGCAGTTCCAGTGCCTCGACAGCGGCCTGGCTGCGTCCGGCGTTGAAGATGCCGCCGCAGATCGTCGCCGCCTTATACCCCGCGGCGATCGCACGTACGTAGCGTTGGTCCGTCTGCCGTGGCGCGGGCGCTTGCGCCGGGGCCGGACCGCTTGTCACGATAACGGCAAGCAGAGCGGGGAGGATGAGGCTAGTCGCGCGGCGGTTGAGCATGGCGCCGTTCATCCCACCAAGCCATTCGCTCGGCAATCCGCTTCTCGAACCCGCGCTCGGTTGGCTGGTAAAAGCGTTGTGGCGGAAGCTCGTCGGGCCAGTAGTTCGCGCCGGAGAATGCGTCCTCGGCGTCATGGTCGTACTCATATCCCTTGCCATAGCCGATGTCGCGCATCAGCTTGGTCGGTGCGTTCAGGATGTTGGCCGGCGGCATCAGCGATCCCGTTTCACGCGCGCTACGCCACGCGCCCTTCTGCGCGGCATAGACCGCGTTCGATTTGGGCGCAGTCGCGAGGTACACGCATGCCTGCGCGATCGCCAACTCGCCCTCGGGACTACCTAGAAAGTCATATGCTTCCTTTGCCGCAAGGCATTGCTGCAGCGCCTGCGGGTCGGCGAGGCCGATGTCCTCCACCGCAGCCCGCGTCAGTCGCCTGAGCAGGTAGAGCGGCTCTTCGCCCGCGGTCAGCATACGCGCGAGATAATAGAGTGCGGCATTCGCGTCGGAGCCACGGATCGCTTTATGCAATGCGCTGATCAGGTTGTAGTGACCCTCGCGATCCTTGTCGTAGACGGCCACGCGGCGCTGCAGGAAGGCTGACAGGCCTGTCGGATCGAGCGGCTGGTCAAGCGCGACCGAGAACAACGTCTCGACCTGGTTGAGCAGAAAGCGCCCGTCACCGTCCGCACTGGCGATCAACGCGTCGCGCGCCGCGCTGTCGAGTGGAAGTTCGCGTCCGACCTCCGCCTCGGCGCGTGCGACCAGTTCCTCCAGCGCCGCCGATCCGAGCCGGTGAAGGATCAACACCTGCGCACGGCTGAGCAGCGCCGCGTTCAGCTCGAACGATGGATTCTCGGTCGTGGCACCCACCAGCGTCACCGTCCCGTCCTCGACGTACGGCAAGAAGCCGTCCTGCTGCGCACGATTGAAGCGGTGGATCTCGTCGACGAACAGCAGCGTCCGCCTTCCCAGTCGTGCGTGATCGCGTGCCTCGGAGAAGACCCTTTTTAGATCGGCGACGCCCGAGAACACGGCGGAGATAGGGGCGAAGCGCAAGCCTACTGCATCGGCAAGCAGCCGCGCGATCGTCGTCTTGCCCGTGCCCGGTGGTCCCCACAGGATCATCGACGACAATCGCCCGGCCGCCACCATTCGGCCGATCGCACCGTCGGCGCCGGTCAGATGCTCCTGCCCGACGACCTCGACGAGCGTGCGCGGCCGCAGGCGGTCGGCGAGTGGGGCGTCGAGTGGCGGGAGAGAGGGCGCGGTGGGCTCCAGCCCGGCGAAAAGGTCGGCCATCGCCCCGTTCTACTCCGTGGCGCACGGCACGTCATGCCGCGTGTAAAGATATATCTAGATCGCTCTTGATAAAACGCATCCTAGATATATCCTTGGATTAGCAAAGCAGTTTTAATGAGACATCATATGAACGATTGCGTTTACCATCGGCACGGCTTGGAGGCGCACCTGGCCGCGAGGATGGCATCCATGGCGATGCAGGGTCCGCGTGGCGGCAGGCGAGGACCGTTCGGGGGCGACTGGTTTGTTTCCAGCGAGCAACCACGCGGCGGGCGACGCGCGCGCATGTTCGACGGCAGCGAATTGCGCCTCGTGCTGCTCAAGTTGATCGCCGAGCGGGCGCGCCACGGCTATGATCTGATCCGCGAGATTGAGGCGATGACCGCGGGGGCCTATGTGCCGAGCCCCGGCTTGGTCTATCCGACGCTGACGTTGCTCGATGAGATGGGGCTGATCGCGGAACAGCAATCCGTTGGCGCGAAGAAGCGCTTCGCGATCACCGACGAGGGCGTGCAGCACCTGACCGAGCGCGCCGAGGAAGTCGCCGCGCTGATGGAGCGGTTGCGCGAGCTGGCCGCACACCGCGAACGCGTCGACGCGGCACCGATCCGCCGCGCAATGGGCAATCTGAAGGTCGCGCTAAGCCACACATTCGCGTCGGGCGAGGTGCAGCAGGAGCGCTTGCACGAAGTAGCGGCGATGATCGACGAACTGGCGCAGAAGATCGAGAGGCTGAAGTAATGACCGACCATCTGTCCGTCGCACGCGTGCCGACCCAGTCGGCGAGTCGCTATCTCCAGCAGCTCGCCAAACATTGGAGTCATAAGATGACGGTCACCTTCTCCGAAGAGGAGGGCGTCATCACCTTTCCGAACGGGAGCCGTCTGGAGATGCGCGCGAGCGATGACACACTCGACCTGCTCCTGCGCGTACCCGCTGGCGAGGATAGCGCGCGCATGCGCGACGTGGTGGCGAGCCATCTCGATCGCTTCGCCTTTCGCGAGGCGCCGCTGACGTTCGACTGGCAGGAGCGCGACGCTTAAGTGGACGCGCGCGCGCGCATCACCTCGGTATAAGCCGCCAGTACTTGCGCGTTGGCCGTCTCCCATTGGAATCCGGCGGCGCGGGCGTAGCTCGCAGCACCCGCCCGTGCACGAAGGTCGGGATCGCGGATCAGCCGCGCGATCGCCTCGGCATAGCCGTCGATCTGCTGCGGCGTGACGAGGAAGCCGGTGACGCCGTCCTGCACCAGATCGACCGCGCCGGTCGCGCGCGCCGCCACCACCGGAACGCCCGCCGCCATTGCCTCCGAGGTTACCTGGCCCCAGGTTTCTGTGACACTCGGATTGAACAGGACGTCCATCGACGCGACCGCGCGACCCAGGTCGTCGCCGCTCTGGAACCCCGCGAACGCAGCCTCCGGTGCGCGTCCGGCGAACCAATCGCGGGCGGGCCCCTCGCCGACGACGATCACGCGGTGACGCACGCCGCGTTCACGCAGCGCCGCGATCACGTCAGCGAACACGCCCAGTCCCTTCTCGAGCACCAAGCGCCCGAGAAAGCCGATCGCGACCTCATGGTCAGCGATCCCCAGCGATCGGCGCCACTCGAGGCTGCGGCGTTCGGGCGAGAAGCGTTGATGATTGACCCCGCGCGGCCAGAGCGAGATCGGTGTGTCGACGCCGAGTTCGCGAATGATCTCGCCCATCGATGGCGTCGGCACGAGCACGCGGTCGGCACGATTGTAGAAGCGCTTGAGGATCCAGCGGATCGCCGGCTGGATGAAGCCTAGCCGATAATAATCGAAATAGGTCTCGAAACGCGTGTGGACCGCCGCGACGACGGGAACATCGTGCGCCCGGGCCCAGGTCACGGCCGCATGTCCGAGAAACTCGGGTGCCGATACGTGAACGAGATTTGGCGCAAACGTCTCCAGATCGCGGCGTGGCGCGGCGGGCAACGACCGACCCAGTTTATACTCGCCGCGGCCCGGAAACGGGATTGCGGGTACGTCGATCAGATCGCCGCGCGGCGCGAACGCCGGTGTGGGAGAGGTAGGGGAGTAAACGCGGACCTTGACGCCCTGCGAAAGCAAATAGCCGACCAGCAGATTCTGCGCCTGGTTCGCACCATCGCGCACGTAATTGTAGTTGCCGCTGAACAATGCGACGCGAAGGTCGGAAGGCCTCATCAATCACGCACCTAGGGTAAGTTTCCGGCATAAACGTGACGTGAGCGCCGGAAGATGCATCGGGAAAGAGTCACGCTGGCGTCAGTTCGTGCCGGCGGCCTCGATCTCTCCACGGCTGCGGATGCGCCGAATGCGCGGCTCGCGCGACATCCTTGCCTCGGCGCGAATGTCGTTGCGCAGCTCTTCGCGCTTCTCGTGTATTGACGCGATCACGGGACCCATCGCCGCACCCAGCTCGACCAGCACCGCCTCGGACAATTGCAGCGAACTCTCCAGCGTTTCGGGCACCGCGTCGGTCACGCCTGCCCGGTAGAGCTCCGCTGCATGGCGCGGATCACGCGCGCGCGCGATGATCGGCAGCTCGGGAAATTGCGCCCGCACCTGCCGCGTTAGCCGCACCGTCAAAACCGGATCGTCCATCGTCAAAATCAATGCGCGCGCCGATGCGAGATCCAGCCGGTCGACCAGCTCGCGCCGCACGATGTCGCCGAAGACAACATTGTGTCCGGCAGCGCGGGCGCGGGTGACCGCGTCGATGTCCGCCTCGATTGCGACATAGGCTCGATCGTGCCGCGACAGCATGTCGGCGACGAGCTCGCCGACCCGGCCGAAGCCGATGATGATCGTTCGTCCGCTGTCGTCGGCGGGCACGTCCTCCAGCGGCGCACGATGCTCGATCCGGTGCGAGATCGCGCGGCCCAGGGCGGCGAGCAGTGGCGTGATGGTCAGCCCGATTGCGGTCACCGTCTGCCAGAAGGTCGCGGTCGACGGCAGGATCAGCCGCGCCTGCGCCGCAGTCGCCAGCACGATCAGCGTCGTTTCCGACGGACTGCCCATCAGCAGCCCGGTTTCTGCCGCGACCCCGCGCCGCGCGTTGAACACGCGCAGCAACAGCCCGGTCACGACCGCCTTGGTCAACACCACACCCGCGACCGCGAGCAGCAGTGACGGCCAGTTGGCGAGGATGAGGCGCAGGTCGACGCTCATACCAACCGTGATCAGGAACACGCCGAGCGCCAGTCCCCGAAACGGCTTGGTGATGACCTCCACCTCGGAGTGGTACTCGGTCTCAGCGATCAAAAGCCCTGCCAGCAGCGCGCCGACGATCGGCGACAGCCCGGCCGCCGTCGTCGCCACGCTCGCGACGATCACGACCAGCAGCGAAGCGGCGAGGAACAGTTCGGGGCTCTTCGTGCGCGCAGCCTGCGCGAACAGCCGCGGCAGGAAGTAGCGCCCGCCACCGTAGATCGCGACCACGGTGAGCCCACCGCGCAGCGCCACGCCGGCAATGCCGGCCCAGCCGTCGTCACCCGCCGTCGGCGCCATCGCGCCCAGCGCGAAGATGATCGGGACCAACGCCAGGTCCTCGAACAGCAGCATCGCAAATGCGCCGCGCCCGACCGGGCTCGACGTTCCGACCAGCGGCAGCACCAGCGCGGTCGAGGATAGCGACAGCGCCAACCCCAGACCGGCGGCCCCCGCCCACGGTTGCCCCAGCAGGTGCAGACCCGCCGCAATCAGCGCCGCCGAACCCAGCAATTGCGCTGCGCCGGTCCCGAACACCGCCTGTCGCATCGTCCACAAGCGGCGGAACGACAACTCGAGCCCAATCGAGAACAGCAGCAACACGATCCCGAACTCGGCGAACGGCTCGATCGCGTCGGGGTCCGAGATGGTAACGTAGTAGAGCCACGGGAATGACTTCGTCAGCGAGCCGAGCCCCGCCGGCCCGACCAGCGCACCGACAAGGATAAAGCCGATCACCGGACTGATGCGGAACCGGGCGAATGCGGGAATGACCAGCCCCGCCGCGCCCAGCACAACCAGCGCGTCCGAGAAGCCAGCGTTTTCCAATCCAATTGCCATTGACGACACCTTGGCGGAGATGGCCGGCATTGCCAACCGACACGGACGACCGGTCTGGCGGATTAGCGCTGTTACTGCAGTAGTTCGTAAGAATGCTGGTCGATGGCGGCCGCGGCGCATCATGGCGGCAGAGCCAGAGCGAGGCGGTCGTGTCGTCGTGCGGACAAATCGATCTGCCGTTCAACGCATCACAGCGCGAGGCGAGCGTGACGCTTCGCCGCTCGGCGCGCAGCGACATGGCCGCCGATCTTTTCTCGGTCGAGGCGCGCTGGACCCGGCCAAGCGACGCAGGCTGTGGCGGAACCAGCACGATCGAACTCCGCCAGACAGTTATGCTCGCCGTCGGCGCCACTCAGATACTGAAAGGCGACGGCGGGCTCGTGGTCGAACTCCGCCGCCGCTGACCGGATCTTACGCCCAGCTCGCCATTTTGTTTTCGAGGTTCTGACGCACGGCCTCGAAGAACTGCTCGGTCGTCATCCACTTCTGATCGGGGCCGATCAGGATCGCGAGGTCCTTGGTCATGTCGCCGTTCTCGACCGTCTCGATGCAGACCTGCTCCAGCGTCTCGGCGAAGCGGGTCACGTCGGGGGTGCCGTCGAACTGGCCGCGATACTTGAGGCCACCGGTCCAGGCAAAGATCGACGCGATCGGGTTGGTCGAGGTCGCCTTGCCCTGCTGGTGCTGGCGATAGTGACGCGTCACGGTGCCGTGCGCGGCCTCGGCCTCGATCGTCTTGCCGTCCGGCGTCATCAGCACCGAGGTCATCAGGCCGAGCGAGCCGAAGCCTTGCGCGACCTGGTCCGACTGCACGTCGCCGTCGTAGTTCTTGCACGCCCACACGAACTCGCCGTTCCACTTCAGCGCCGAGGCGACCATGTCGTCGATCAGGCGGTGCTCGTAGACGATTCCCTTGGCCGCGAACTCGTCCTTGAACTCGGCCTCGAAGATCTCGGCGAACAGGTCCTTGAAGCGACCGTCATAGGCCTTGAGGATCGTGTTCTTGGTCGACAGGTACAGCGGCCAGCCGCGGCCGAGCGAGTAGTTCATGCTCGCACGCGCGAAATCGCGGATCGACTGGTCGAGATTGTACATCCCCATCGCGACGCCGCCTTCGGGGAAGTCGAACACCTCGCGCTCGATCACCTGACCGTCGGTGCCCTGCCACTTCATCGTCAGCTTGCCCGCGCCCGGCACGACGAAGTCGGTCGCCTTGTACTGGTCGCCGAACGCGTGGCGGCCAACGACGATCGGGTGTGTCCAGCCCGGGATCAGGCGAGGAACGTTCTTGATCACGATCGGCTCGCGGAAGATCACGCCGCCCAGGATGTTGCGGATCGTGCCATTGGGCGAGCGCCACATCTTTTTGAGGCCAAACTCCTCGACGCGCGCCTCGTCGGGCGTGATCGTCGCGCACTTGACCGCGACGCCGTACTTCTTGGTCGCCTCGGCGCTGTCGACCGTGACCTGATCGTCGGTCGCGTCGCGGTGCTCGATGCCAAGGTCGTAATAGTCGAGCTCGATGTCGAGATACGGCTTGATCAGGCGCTCGCGGATCCACTTCCAGATGATCCGCGTCATCTCGTCGCCGTCGATCTCCACGACGGGCGTCTTCACCTTGATCTTGGCCATGTTCTCACTTCCGAGTTGGGAGGGGTTGCGGCAGCGCATAGAAAGGGCAGGGGCCGCGATCAAGCGCAGCGCACCCGCGCGCCGCATAACGACACGAAAAGCGGCCGGAACGACGCGGCGCGTTGTCAGGGCGGTTCACCGACGATAGACCCGCACCCATGTCATCGCTGCAAAAGCCCCCGGTGGGCACGTCCACGGTCAAGTGGCGCTTTCCCGCCGTTCACCCCGAGGGGCAGAAATTTACCGCCATCGCGTTCGGTATCACGCTGCTCGCAACGATCGTGACCAAGGTGCTGTTCTGGCCGCTGCTCGGCGTGACCTTGTGGGTCGCGGCCTTCTTCCGGGATCCGGTGCGCACCACGCCGATCGGCGACGATCTGGTCGTCTCGCCCGCAGATGGGCTGATCACGATGATCGAGCGCGTGCCGGTGCCGCGCGAACTGGTCGGCGACCTGGGTGCCGAGCCGATGGTGCGCGTATCGGTGTTCATGTCGGTATTCGACGTGCACATCAATCGCACGCCGATCGCGGGCACGATCCGACAGGTCGTTTATATCTCGGGCAAGTTTCTGAATGCGGACCTAGACAAGGCATCGGACGAGAACGAGCGCCAGCATTTCGTCGTCGAGGGACACGACGGTCGCCGCATCGGCTTCACCCAGATCGCGGGTCTGGTTGCACGCCGCATTGTCGGCTTCGTCAAGGTCGGCGACATCGTGGCGGTCGGGCAGCGCGTCGGCCTGATCCGGTTCGGCAGCCGCGTCGACGTTTTCCTGCCTGAGGGTTGCATTCCCCAGGTCGCACTCGGCCAGCGTGCGATCGCGGGTGAAACGATCCTTGGCCGCTTTGACGGCACACCCGTTCGCGGGATCGCGCAGTAATCGTGCGCGCCGCTCGCCCGCTTCGTCGTCCGCGTGGGCTGCCGCTCCGCGCGGTCGCACCCAACGCCGTCACCGCACTCGCGCTCTGTTCGGGACTGTCGGGCATCCGTTTCGCCATTCAGCAGAACTGGGCGATGGCGGTGGTGATGGTGCTACTCGCCGGCGTGCTCGACGGACTGGACGGGCGTGTCGCCCGCATGCTGCACGGCGAGAGTCGTTTCGGCGCAGAACTTGACTCACTCAGCGACGCGATTTCGTTCGGCGTATCGCCCGCGCTGATCCTGTATCTCTGGTCGCTCTCGACACTGCCGCGGTTCGGATGGACTGCGTCACTCATGCTCGCGGTATTCTGCGCGCTGCGTCTCGCCCGCTTCAACGCCGCGATCGACGCCGACGATCAGCCGCACAAATCCGCCGGCTTCCTGACGGGGGCACCAGCACCTGCCGGTGCGGGACTGTCGCTGCTGCCGATGTTCCTGTGGTTCGCGACAGAGGAACCGATCTTTCGGTCGCCGTACCTTGTCGCGCCGTGGACCGTGTTCGTAGCGCTTCTGATGGTCTCCAGCGTGGCAACCTTTTCCTGGTCGTCACTGCGGCTGCGTCGCAACGTTCGCTTCGAGGCGATCGCCCTCGTCGTCGTTGTCGGTGCCGCTGCTATCTCGGCTCCATGGGAGACGATCTCGACCCTGTGTGTCGCTTATCTGCTCGCGCTACCGTTCAGCATCGCGAGCTATGCACGGGTCAAGCGGCTTCGCGGAAGCGTGACTGCGGACGAACCGACGATGCCGACCAGCGCCTGACCGCGATGCGGTTTTCGGCACGAACAAGCGTCGCGAGTGGCTCGAACCGCTGCTCCGGCCGGCCAGACAACGCATCCATGATGCGCCCGGCGTTCGGCGCGAGCGTCGAACCGAGAGCGTAAAGAGCGCCGACAGTGGCGCCTCCGAACACCAGAACATCAAGCACGATCAGCATGTTCGCTTCCTTAGCCTATGCGAACCCAACGTCCGCCAACATCCCTCAACGAACTTCGGTTCCCGCCACTAAGACCAATTCGGACGAAAAAAGAGCGACTTAGCGACTTAACGGGTGAGTTCGTGTTCTGTTCCTCTGTATGTTCCGCTTACGTTCCGCCGTCAAGTGGCATTCGCAGCTTGTCAGATCGAGCAATCGACGCTAAGCGCCGCCCCCTCAATCCCACATGGGAAGCATCAACAACCGGTGCGCCGGGCTTCTAGCCTGCACGCGTCACTCGCTTCCCAGCGGCTTAACCGGAAGGAATAACGTTATGGCGGCACCTGTCGTCAGCATGCAGCAGCTTATCGAAACCGGCGCGCACTTCGGCCACCAGACGCATCGCTGGAACCCGAAGATGAAGCCCTACATCTTCGGCGACCGCAACGGCGTGCACATCATCGACCTGTCGCAGACCGTGCCGCTGTTCGCGCGCGCGCTCGAATTCGTCTCGTCGACGGTTGCGGCGGGCGGCAAGGTCCTGTTCGTCGGTACGAAGCGCCAGGCGCAGGAGCCGATCGCTGAAGCGGCGCGTCGCGCAGGCCAGCACTTCGTCAACCATCGCTGGCTGGGCGGCATGCTCACCAACTGGAAGACGATCTCCAACTCGATTAAGCGCCTGAAGGCCCTTGAGGAGCAGCTGTCGGGTGACACGCACGGCCTGACCAAGAAGGAAGTGCTGCAGCTGACGCGTGAGCGCGACAAGCTCGAGATGTCGCTGGGCGGCATCCGCGACATGGGCGGCGTGCCCGACGTCATGTTCGTGATCGACGCCAACAAGGAAGAGCTGGCGATCAAGGAAGCCAACACGCTGGGTATCCCGGTCGTCGGCATCCTCGATTCGAACGTTTCGCCCGACGGCATCGCGTTCCCGGTTCCGGCGAACGACGACGCGGCGCGCGCGATCCGTCTGTACTGCGAGGCGATCGCGATCGCGGCGACGCGCGGCAATCAGCAGCAGCAGGCGCGCAGCGGTGCCGACCTCGGCGCGATGATCGAGCCGCCCTCGGAGGAAGCGATCCAGGCCGCCGATGCCCCGATCGATACCGACGCGAACGCCGAGGGCAACGTCATGGCGGCGAACGCGCAGGCGTAATCGTCGACGCGGTACCGCCTTCGCGGTGACGTGCAATTGTCATGGAGGCTGCCTACATGGTGGCCTCCATTTGTTTCATCGCTCGACTGCCCGCGGCACCGTGCCGGGCGCCTGAGCGATCTAATCACATCTGAGGGACCAGAACGATGGCCGACATCACCGCTTCGATGGTGAAGGACCTGCGCGAGAAGAGCGGCGCGGGAATGATGGACTGCAAGAAGGCGCTGAACGAGACCGCCGGCGACATGGACGCCGCGCTCGACTGGCTGCGCACCAAGGGCCTTGCCGCCGCACAGAAGAAGTCGAGCCGCACTGCGGCCGAGGGTCTGGTCGGCGTCGCCGTTTCGGGCACCAAGGGCGCGGCGGTCGAGGTTAACTCGGAGACCGACTTCGTCGCCAAGAACGACCAGTTCCAGGCGTTTGTGCGCGAAGTGACGCAGATCGCGCTCAACACCGGTGACGATGTCGAGGCGATCAAGGCCGCGTCGATGCCGTCGGGCACCACGGTCGCCGAGGCGCTCACCAACAACGTCGCCACGATCGGCGAGCACCAGTCGATCCGCCGCGCACGCAAGCTCGAAGTGTCGCAGGGCGCGGTCGTCGCCTACGTTCACAATCAGCAGTCGCCGGGTTTGGGCAAGATCGGCGTGCTGGTCGCGCTCGAGAGCGCGGCGAACGATGAGGCGCTTCAGTCGCTCGGCAAGAGCCTGGCCATGCACATCGCGGCAGCCTTCCCGAAGGCACTCAACGAGGGTGACCTCGACGAGGCCGAGATCGAGCGTGAGCGCGCGATCGCGACCGAGAAGGCCGGGGAAAGCGGCAAGCCCGCCGACATCATCGCCAAGATGGTCGAAGGCTCGATCGCCAAGTATCGCAAGGAGCACGCGCTGGTCAGCCAGCTGTTCGTCATGGACGGCAAGACCAAGATCAGCGACGTCGTCGCCAAGGCAGGCAAGGATGCCGGCGCCGAGATCAAGCTGGTCGACTACGTCCGCTTCCAGCTGGGTGAGGGTATCGAGAAGGAGCAGTCAGACTTCGCTGCCGAAGTTGCTGCTGCATCGGGCGTTCCGCAGAACGCCTGACACGCCGATCAGGCATGACAAGCCGCCGCTTCGGTACCTACCGGGGCGGCGGTTTGCGTATGGGGCGGGTTGCTCCGCCCCGACCTGACCTCTAAGGTCCTCCAGCCTTTCCCCAAGCCATTCGGAATCGATGACCAAACCGCGCTACAACCGTATCCTGCTGAAATTGTCCGGCGAAGTTTTGATGGGAGAGGGTGGCCTCGCGATCGATCCCACCGTCACCGCGCGCGTCGCGGAAGAGATCGCCGACGTGAAGGCGCAGGGGTTTGAGCTATGCGTCGTCGTCGGTGGCGGCAACATCTTCCGCGGCATTTCGGGCGCGGCGCGCGGCATGGAGCGCGCGACCGGCGACTATATGGGAATGCTCGCGACCGTCATGAACGCGCTGGCGGTGCAGAACGCGCTGGAGCAGATCGGCGTCGATACGCGCGTGCAGTCCGCCATTCCGATGCAGTCGGTGTGCGAGCCGTTCGTCCGCCGCCGCGCGATGCGGCACCTGGAAAAGGGGCGCGTGGTGATTTTTGCCGCGGGTGTCGGGTCGCCGTTCTTCACCACCGACAGCGGTGCTGCGCTGCGCGCGGCCGAGATGAACTGCGATGCGCTGTTCAAGGGCACCAGCGTCGACGGCGTTTACGATGCCGACCCGAAAAAGGTGGCGACCGCGAGGCGTTACGACACGATCGGCTATGACGAGGTGCTGTCGAAGAACCTGCGCGTCATGGACGCGAGCGCGGTCGCGCTGTGCCGCGACTCCAACATTCCGATCGTCGTGTTCAACATCCGCGAGCACGGCAATTTCGCCGCCGTGCTGCACGGTCAGGGTGTGTCGACGATCGTTCAGTCCACTACGGAGAAGTAAGCCATGCCCGCGTATGACAAGGCCGATATCGAGCGTCGCATGAACGGCGCGGTGGAGTCGCTGAAGGGAGATCTGGGCGGGCTTCGCACCGGTCGTGCATCGACGTCGCTGCTCGATCCCGTGACGGTCGAGGTGTACGGTGCCAAGATGCCGCTCAACCAGGTCGCGACCGTGTCGGTGCCCGAGCCGCGGATGATATCGGTCCAGGTATGGGACAAGACCAACGTCGGTCCGGTTGAGAAGGCGATCCGCTCCGCCGGCCTCGGGCTCAACCCCATCAACGACGGACAGAATTTGCGCCTGCCGATCCCTGACTTGACCGAGGAGCGCCGCAAGGAGCTCGCCAAGCTCGCGGGGCAATATTCGGAAAAGGCCAAGATCGCGGTACGCAACGTGCGTCGTGACGGCATGGACGCGCTCAAGACCGACGAAAAGAAGGGCGTGTTCTCGGAGGACGAGCGCAAGCGGCTGGAAGGCGAGGTGCAGAAGTTGACCGACGCCACCACCGCTGACATCGACAGCGTGTCGGCCGCGAAGGAAAAGGAAATTCTCGGCAAGTGAGCCTGCATCGGCATAGGGGGGAATGCTGATGGCGACCGCAGCGCGGCCACAGACCGCGGGCGGTGCCGTGCCGCGCCACGTGGCGATCATCATGGACGGCAACGGTCGCTGGGCGAAGAAGCGGCTGCTGCCGCGCGCCGCCGGGCACAAGGCCGGAGTGGAAGCGGTGCGCCGCGTCACGCGTGCGGCACGCGCGATGGGGATCGAGGCGCTGACGCTCTACGCCTTCTCGTCGGAAAACTGGCGGCGACCGGCGGAGGAGGTGAGCGACCTAATGGGTCTGCTTAAGTTCTTCATCCGCAATGACCTTGCCGAACTGATCCGCGAGAACGTGCGGCTGCGCGTGTTGGGCGATTACGCCCGGTTCTCGGTCGATGTCGTCGCGCTGATCGATGATGCACTTGCGCGGACGGCGGGCAACAACGGACCGATCCTCGCGATCGCGCTCAACTACGGCGCACAGGCCGAACTGGTACGCGCCGCCCAGACACTGGCTGCGCAGGCGCAAGCCGGGGTGCTCGACCCCACCGCGATTGATGTCGGGTCGATCGAGCGCGAGCTGGAGACGCGCGAGTTGCCGCCGCTCGATCTGATGATCCGCACGTCGGGCGAGCACCGCCTGTCCAATTTCCTGCTATGGCAAGCAGCCTACGCCGAACTGCTGTTCGTCGACACGCTATGGCCCGATTTCGGCGCTGACGACCTCGCGGCGGCCATCGAAGCGTTTGGCCAGCGGCAGCGCCGCTACGGTGGCTTGTGACGCCGTCGAACGCACCAGCGCGTCGTTCCGAATTGGCGCTCAGAACAATGGCTGCTGCGGTCATGGCAGCGGTCGCGCTGGCGGCGTTGGTGGCCGGTGGGTTCATCTATTGGCTGCTGATGGTCGTCATCGCGCTGTTCATGATGGCGGAATGGTCGGACCTGACCGCGACTCCGCCGCGTGAGAAGCGCCTGGCGCAATATGCCGTTTCGGTACCGCTCGCGATCCTGGCGCCGGTCGCGGCCGGGGCGAGCTTTCTCGCGATCGGACTGATCGCGGCCGCGTTCTTCTTCACCGCCATCGTGACGCGGCGTGCATGGCTGGCGAGCGGAACGATCTATTGCGCGCTGCCGGTATTGTCGCTCGTGCTGATCCGCGAGCAGGATCACGGATTGCTGCTGTCGCTCTGGGCATTGGTGCTGGTGTGGATGACCGACATCGGTGCATTCTTCGCCGGTCGCGCGATCGGCGGGCCGAAATTGGCGCCGCGCGTCAGCCCCAACAAGACCTGGGCCGGGCTGATCGGCGGGATCGTCGCGGCGACGCTGTTCGCGCTGGTGCTGCACATCGCCTATGATCTGCCGCTACGATTGCTGCTCGCGACACCGGTGTTGGGCGTGCTCGCGCAAGGCGGAGACCTGTTCGAGAGCTGGTTGAAGCGGCGCGCCGGCGTGAAGGACTCGGGCAATGTTCTTCCCGGACACGGCGGCTTGCTCGATCGGCTCGACGGTCTGGTGCCGGTCGCACCGGTCGCGGCGCTGCTCGTCGTCGCGCCGGCGATCTTCTAATGCGGACGGTCACGATCCTGGGTGCGACCGGATCCGTCGGCACCTCGACGCTCGATCTGGTCGAACGCGAGCCCGAGCGGTTCCGCGTCCGCGCGCTGACCGCGAACTGCGATGTCGAACGGCTCGCCGCAGCAGCGATCCGCACGCGCGCCGAGCTCGCCGTCGTGGCGGACGAGACGTGCCTGCCCGCGTTGCGCGACGCACTTGCCGGAACGAACATCCAGGCGGCGGGAGGACCACAGGCGGTCTGCGACGCGGCTGCACTGGGTGCTGACTGGACGATGGGCGCGATCGTCGGCTGTGCCGGGCTCGCCCCGACGATGGCCGCGGTCCGCGCAGGGGGCACCGTCGTGCTCGCCAACAAGGAGCCGCTCGTCTCCGCCGGCGACCTGATCATGCAGGCCGCGGCGCAGCACGGCGCGACGCTGCTGCCGGCGGACAGCGAACACAACGCGATCTATCAATGCTTCGACTTCGCGCGGCCAGAGCGGGTGCGGCGTATCATCCTGACTGCGAGTGGCGGGCCGTTCCGCGACACCACGCTCGAGCAGATGGCTGCGGTCACGCGCGAGCAGGCGGTCGCGCACCCGAACTGGTCGATGGGCGCCAAAATCTCGGTCGACAGCGCGACGATGATGAACAAGGGCCTCGAGCTGATCGAGGCGGCACGGCTGTTTCCGGTCGCCGCCGACCGCATCGAGATCGTTGTCCACCGGCAGTCGGTGATCCACTCGATGGTCGATTACGTCGACGGCTCGATGCTGGCGCAATTGGGGCCGAGCGACATGCGCGTGCCGATCGCGCACTGCCTGGCCTGGCCCGACCGGATGGCGACGCCGATGGCGCCGCTTGATCTCGTGAAGCTTGGCCGACTCGATTTCGAGGCGCCCGATCCGGTGCGCTTCCGCGCCCTGGCACTCGCTCGAACAGCGCTGGAGGAGGGAGGCGCCCGGCCGGCGATCCTGAACGCGGCCAACGAGGTCGCCGTGGCGGCGTTCCTCGCTGACCGCATCGGCTTTCTTGAAATCGCCGCAATCGTGGAAGATACCTTGAACCGCTACGCTCCCGAGGCGCCGGAGACGATCGACGCGGTGATCGCGATCGACGCGGAGGCGCGCAGACTCGCGGGCGAGCGCGTAGAGGATTGCGTGGCTTGATCCAGACACCGGGACTGTTGCTGACCATCCTGGCCTTCGCGCTGGTGATCGGCCCGCTCGTCTTCATCCACGAACTGGGCCATTACCTTGCCGGGCGCTGGTGCGGCGTGAAGGCGGAAGCGTTCTCGATCGGGTTCGGGCGCGAGATCGCGGGATGGACCGACCGGCGCGGCACGCGCTGGCGGCTCGCGCTGCTGCCGCTGGGCGGATACGTCAAGTTCGCGGGCGACATGAGTGCCGCCGGGCGGAGCGATCCCGACTGGCTGCTGCTGCCCCCCGAGGAGCGTGCGCAGACCTTCCAGGCAAAGTCGGTGTGGCAGCGCGCAATCATCGTCGCTGCCGGACCGGCGATCAATTTCCTCCTCGCCATCCTCATCCTCACCGGCTTCGCACTGGCCTACGGCGACGCGCAGACACCGGCAGTAGTTGGGCAGGCGATGCCGGGTACAGCCGCGGCGCAGGCGGGTCTTCGCCCCGGTGACAGGATAGACGCGCTCGGCGGTCGCCACGTCGACACGTTCGAGGACATGGTCCGCTACGTGAAGCTTCGCGCCGGCGAACGCGTCCGCATCGACTATGTCCGCGGCGGGCAGGCCGATCACGTCGCGGCGCAGATCGGCACGCAGGAGCAGCGTGACCGGTTTGGCAACGTTTACAAGGTCGGGCTGCTCGGCCTCGCCCCCGCGCAACCGGTCGTGCGTCCTGTCGGCTTGCTGGAAGCACCCGTCGTCGCGGTGCGCCGCACCGGCGAGATCGTCGAGATGATGGCGGAGACGATCGGCCAGATCGTCTCCGGCCGGCGCTCGGTCAGGGAACTGGGCGGGCCGCTGGCGATCGCCAAGGTGTCGGGCGAGCAGATCACGCTCGGCTGGGATGCGTTCGTGTTCCTGCTCGCGCTCGTGTCCATCAATCTGGGGTTCATCAATCTACTGCCAGTGCCGATGCTCGACGGCGGGCACCTGTTGTTCTACCTGATCGAGGCGGTCAGGCAGAAACCGGTCGGCGCGCAAGCACAGGAGTGGGCTTATCGCGGCGGATTGGCGGCGGTGCTGGCGTTGATGATGCTCGTCACCTTCAACGATCTCGGCAACTTCGGACTGTGGCGGCACCTGGCCGGCTTGATCGGCTGACGCAGGTGTTGCAGGGGCGGGCGCGAGCCTGGCGAGCGCAACGGGTTTTCTCGAAGGTAACATGGTGACGGTTCTGAACGTTTCAACTTCGCGGACGCGTGCCCTGCCGGCGCTGCTGGGCTGCACCATCCTGGCCGGGCTTCCGGTTGCGGCTGCGGCGCAGGCCCCGGCCGCGCGTACTGCGACCGGGCAGTCCGCACCGGCGAGTACTGCGCCGACGGCGGCCGCAATTCCCACCCCGAGCGGCGTCATCAGGAGCCTGCGCGTCGAAGGCACGCAGCGGATCGAACCCGAGACTGCGCTAAGCTACACCAAGCTGCGGCAGGGTCAGCCATACAACAACGAGACGCTCGATCAGGCATTGAAGGACCTGCTGGCGAGCGACCTGTTCGCCGACGTGCAGATCGAAGGTGCGCTGAGCGGCGACATCGTGATCCGCGTGCGCGAAAACCCGATCATCAATCGTGTCATCCTGGAAGGCAACAAGCGCCTGAAGGACGACAAGATCACCAAGGAGATCAAGCTCAAGCCGCGGCAGATCTTTACGCGCTCGGCCGTTCGCGCCGATGTCGCGCGCATTGTCGAGCTTTATCGTCGCCAAGGCCGCTTCGCCGCGTCGGTCGATCCGAAGATGGTCAACCTCGACCAGAACCGCGTCGACGTGGTGTTCGAGATCAGCGAGGGGCCGAAATCCAAGGTTCGCCAGATCAACATTCTCGGCAATGAGAAGTTCAAGGACAGCGAACTCCGCGCGCAGATGGCGACCAAGGAGGCGCGGTTCACGCGTCTGCTGTCGTCGAACACCTCCTACGACCAGGATCGTCTCGCCTACGACCAGCAGAAACTGCGTCAATTCTACCTGACGCAGGGCTATGCCGACTTTCGCGTCACCTCCGCCGTGGCAGAGCTGACGCCGGACAAGAAGGACTTCATCATCACCTACGTGGTGGAGGAAGGACCTCGCTATAAATTCGGCGATGTGACCGTCGACAGTGACATCCGCGACTTCGATGGAAAGCAGCTCGCCAAGACGCTGTCGATCAAGAAGGGCGACTGGTACAACGCGAAGGCGGTCGAGGACACGGTCGACAGCCTCAGCCAGACGACGGGTCTGTTCGGTTACGCATTCACCGACGTGTCACCCGAATTCAATCGCGACCGTGACGACCTCACGATGTCGATCAACTTCCACATCGCGCAGGCGCAGCGCACCTACGTTGAGCGGGTCGAGATCACCGGCAACACGCAGACGCAGGACAAGGTGGTGCGGCGCGAGATCCGCCTCGCTGAAGGTGATGCGTTCAACAGCTTCCAGGTCAAGCGCAGCCAGGATCGCATCAACTCGCTCGGCTATTTTCAGGACAAGTTCGAGATCAAGCAGGAGCAGGGCTCCTCTCCCGATCGTGTCGTGCTGAACGCCGCCGTCGAAGAGAAATCGACCGGCGAGCTGCAGCTGTCGGCCGGCTATTCGAGCCTCGAGCGCTTCATCATCCAGGCGAACATCACGCAGCGCAACTTCCGCGGTCGCGGCCAGGAGCTGCGCGCGGGCGTCAATTACTCGAGCTATTCGAAGTCGATCGAGCTCGGGTTCACCGAGCCGTATCTTTTCGACAAAAACATAGCGGTCGGCGTCGACGTGTTCCGGCGCGACTATAATTCGTTCAATTACATCGGCAACGATCGCAACACGACCTACGGGCAGGTATCGACCGGCTTCCAGGTTCGCGCCGGCGTGCCGTTGACCGAATACTGGCAGCTCGCCGCGCGCTACGGCCTGTCGTACGACGAGGTCACGCTCGACCGAAACACCTTCTTCACCAACGGGCAGTGCGACGTGTTGAAGGCGGGCAGCTATCTCTGCTCGGCGCTCGGCAACCGGTTTACCTCGTCGATCGGCTATTCGCTGATCTACGACAGCCTCAACAGCCGACTGCGTCCAACCGCCGGTCAGCGCCTGTCGTTCAGCCAGGACTTCGCCGGGCTTGGTGGCGACGTGAAGTACATTCGCACGCGCATCGAAGGCGCGAAGTTCAAGGGTTTGGGTAAGGGCTTCATCGCCTCGCTGACCGCGGAGGGCGGCTACATCCACTCGCTGGAGGGTGAGCGCGCCGACGGTAACGATCGCATCCGCATCAATGACCGCTTCTATCTCGGCATGCCGCAGTTCCGCGGGTTCGACATTCGCGGTGTCGGACCGCGCGTGCTGCGCACGCCTTACACGCTCGACGCGAACGGCAGCCAGATACTCGAGACCGATCGAAGCCGGATCACCGACGATGCGCTTGGTGGCCGCGCCTATTACCTCGCCAAGCTCGAGCTCGAGCTGCCGCTTGGCTCAGGCGCGCGTGAACTGGGCTTGCGTCCGTCGATCTACGCGCAGGTCGGCAGCCTGTGGGGGCTAAAGCGTCCGCCGCTGACCGCGACGTTCCCGACCACGGTTATCGATGGCAAGACCGTCGTTCTGCCGTTGCCGCTGACCAACGATTCGGGGCAGCCGATCTATACCTACGCGCTGGCGGATGGGAGCACCGCGACGACGATCTGCTCGGCCGGTATCCCTGGCGCTGGCGGCACCTGCAACGGCGTCGTGCCCAACACGCCGCTGATCCGTGCAAACCCATTCCAGGAGCAGTTCCTCGGCAACTCGCCGAAGCCGCGCGTCACCGTCGGCGTCGGCGTCAACTGGAACTCGCCGTTCGGACCGCTTCGTATCGACCTCGCCAAGGCACTCGTCACCCAGCCGGGCGACGATCCCAAACTTGTTACCTTCAACGTAGGGACGCAGTTCTGATGAAGACCTTCAAGACCATTCTGCTCGCCGCCGCGCTCGCGACGCCGGGTGTTATCGTGGCCGGCGCTGCCAGCGCGCAGGTGAACGGCGTCGCCGTCGCCGATCCCGAGGCGGCGATCGCCAATTCGCGCGCCTTCACGACCGCGGTGACGCAGATCCAGACGACCTACAAGGCGCAGCTCGATCAGGCGAACACGCGTCGCAACGCGATCCAGGCCGAGCTTCAGCCGCTGGTGACCGCCGCGCAGACCGCGGCGCGTGCCCCCGGCGCGACTGAAGCGTCGCTGCGTCCGCAGCTGCAGGCGATCCAGACCAAGGAGCAGGCCGGCAACGCCGAGCTGCAGCGTCTGACCGCGCCGGCACAGCGCGCACGTGCCTATGCCGCCGAGCAGGTGCAGCGTCAGCTCGCCACCGCGGTGCAGAACGTCGTCAAGGCGAAGAACGTCAGCCTGCTCGTTTCGCCGCAGGCGACGCTGTTCACCCAGCCCGCCGCCGACATCACGCCGGCGATCACCGCCGAGCTCGACCGTCTGGTGCCGAGCGTCAGCACCGCGGTTCCCGCCAACTGGCAGCCGGGTCAGGCAGCTGGCGCTCCGACCGCGGCAGCGCCCGCTGCTGCCCCTGCGACCAGCAACCGGAAGGCGCCGTCCGGCCGGTGAGCGATGCGCAGGTAACCGATAGCGCGGCAGACGAGGCGAAGGCGAGCGGGTCAATCGGCCCGCTCGACATCGCGCGCGTCATGGCTGCGCTGCCGCATCGCTACCCGATGCTGCTGGTCGACCGGGTCGAGGAGCTGATCCCCGATCGGTCGATCGCCGCCATCAAGGCGGTGACGATCAACGAAAGCTTCTTTCAGGGGCATTTCCCCGGTCGCCCGATCATGCCGGGCGTGCTGATCGTTGAAGCGCTGGCGCAGGCGGCGGGCGTGCTCGCGGTCGAGAGCCTGGGCCTCGCCGGCTCGGGCAAGCTCGTCTACTTCATGGCAATCGACGAGGCGAAGTTCCGTGCGCCGGTCGAGCCGGGCGTCCTGCTGCGACTGGAGGTCGAATTCGTCCAGAAGCGCAGCAGCGTATGCAAGTTCGCCGGGCGCGCGCTGATCGACGGCAAGGTCGCCGCGCAGGCGAACTTCACCGCCATGATCGCCGATCCGCCCAAGGCAGCGTAACGCGCATCCTTTGACTTTCGTGCGCTCGGGCGCTACCCGCGCGCGCTTCCAGGCTGGTCGGAACCAGCCATTGAACGGAGAAGACCCATGAAGACCGGAACGCACCCCGACTATCACATGATCAAGGTGCAGATGACCGACGGCACCGTGTACGAGACCCGCTCCACTTGGGGCAAGGAAGGCGACACGATGACGCTCGAGATCGATCCGCTGGCGCACCCGGCATGGACCGGTGGTCGTGGCCAGATGCTCGACCAGGGTGGCCAGGTGGCGCGCTTCAACAAGCGTTTCGGCGGTGGTCTGACGCTGCGCAAGTAAGCGTTCGGCTCGGGTGGGTAAGGACCTGTTAGGGATGTCGATCTAGCATCCCAGCATGGCAACCTTCGCAGCCGAATTTGAACCTGCTCAAACGCAAGGCCGGCGCCGCTCCCCGCGTGCGCCGGTTTCGTTTGATGCGCGCCTTGGCGGGCAGGGGGGCATGGGGCGGACGCTGTGCAAGGTCGTCGACCTGTCGCTGCACGGTTGCCGGTTGCAAACCTATTCCGCGATGAAGCGGGGCCAGACGATCTGGCTCAACCTGCCGCAGATCGGGCCAATAGCGGCAGACGTGATGTGGGCGGACGATTTTACCGCCGGCTGCCAGTTCCACGCACCACTCAACGAACCCGCGTTCGATGCGCTGATCGAGCGCTTCGCCTGAGTTGATTGGCGGAGAGAGTGGGATTCGAACCCACGGTGAGCGTGAACCCACGGCGGTTTTCAAGACCGCTGCCTTAAACCACTCGGCCATCTCTCCGCGTGCTGAGTGCTGCGCGCCGCTTAGGCCGGTTGCGGTGCCGCGTGCAAGCCCGTCGACGATTGGCTGTTTGCCTGTCCCCGCCGCTATGCCACAACGCACGCATGCGAATAGAGCGAGCGATATCTTCCGGGTGGCGTGCCGGTGCCTCCGCCGCGGTGTGCCTGCTGATGAGTGCGCCATCGGCGATGGCACAGGATGAGAGCGGCTTTCAGGCGTACCTCTCGGGGCTGCGCTCGTCGGCAATCGCCGCGGGCGTCCGACCGGCGACGGTCTCTTCGGTGTTCCCGACGCTCAGCTACAATCAGCGCGTCGTCGATCTCGACCGGCAGCAACCCGAACAGAACAACAGCAGCGCGATCCCGATGTTCGCGCCCTATCGAATGCAGCACGTAGACGCGGCGCGGATCAGGCGAGGACGCGCCACCTATCAGGAGCAACGATCGCGGCTTGCCCGGGTCGAGGCGCAGACCGGGGTGCCCGAGGAGATCATGGTCGCGATCTGGGGGCATGAGACCAACTACGGTTCGTACACCGGCAATTTCGACCTGCTGCGCAGCCTCGCCTCGCTCGCTTACGAAGGGCGCCGCCGCAGCCTGTTCCAGGGCGAGTTCATCGCCGCGCTGAAGATGATCGATCGTGGTGTGCCGCGCTCACGGCTGGTCGGCAGCTGGGCGGGGGCCACGGGGAACCCGCAGTTTCTGCCGTCCGCTTATCTTCGCCTAGCGCGCGACGCCGATGGCGACGGGTTCGCCGACATCTGGGGCAGCGCGGCGGATACACTCGCCTCGATCGGCAATTATTTCACGCAAGCCGGCTGGCGCGCGGGCGAGCCGTGGGGTGTCGCGGTCGACGTACCTGCGGGGTTCGATCGCGGTGCGGTGGCAAATCGTCTCGTGTCGCCGCGCTGCCCGCGCGTCTTCGCGCGGCACAGTGGTTGGCGCACGATGGCCGAGTGGCGTGCGCTCGGCATCGCGCCGCAGCGTGGCAGCTGGCCGCGTGATACAATCCAGGCGGTGCTGATCGAGCCTGACGGTCCTGGTCGCACCGCCTATCTGCTGACGGGTAATTACCGGGTGATCCTGGATTACAATTGCTCCAATTTTTATGCCTTGTCGGTGGGGCTGCTGGCCGATGAGATCGCACGCTAGCCTGCTGCTGCTCGCGCCGATGCTGATTGCGGCCCAGCAGCCTGACGCGAGCGTCGCCGGCCCGCGCGGCACTGCCGGGAACGGCGAGGCGGGCGCTTTCGATCGCATCCAGCGCGCGTCGGTGCAGCCGGGCAGCGGGTTCACGGCCACGCACGCGCAACTGCCGCTCGGTTCCGTCGCAGAGGTCACCGATCTCGCCAGCGGACACATCATTCTCGTGCAAGTGAGCGCCAAAGCGGCTGATATAAGCGACGCAGAGATCACGCTGTCGGCCTCGGCCGCACGCGCGCTTGGTCTCTCGGGAGAGCACGGCCTCGTACGGGTACGCAGTATCCAGCCATCCGCGAGCGACCTCGCAGCGCTGCGGGCGGGCGGCAGCGCGTCACCGCGCTTGTCTGCGCCGGACGCACTGCTACGTGCGCTTCGACGTGAGGTTGCTACACCGACGCAAGCGTCCCCATCAGTTGCCGCGACTGTTGCGGCCAGGTCAGTGAAGCCGCACGTACGGCCACCTGTTCCCGCGACTGCCAAGATCCCCACTAACAGCGCCGCTACCAAGCCGACGCAGGCCGCACCCGCCAAACCACGCGCATCCGGTCCAATGGTGCAGGTCGCCGCCTTGCGCGACGAGGTTCGCGCTCACGCCGTGGCACGATCGCTCAGCGGTTATGTCGAGCAGGCATCAGGATTTTGGCGCGTTCGCCTGGGTCCCTTCGCCGATCGCGCCGCGGCGCAGCGCGCACGTGACGCGGCGATTTCGCGCGGTTATGGTGGCGCCTCGATCATCCAGGCTCCCTGAACGAGCCGCCCGAGCGCGGCCCAGTTGGAAAGTGCGTCAATGTCCAAGTTCCTGACCGCGCTCGCGGTTCCTGCCGTCATCGCCGGCGTGGCCTTTCCGGTCGCGGCACAGGCGCCCGCCGCGCCGCAGTTCGATACGCCCGCACCCGTCGCCTTCATGGAGGATCTGTCCTCGGGTGCGGTGCTGTTCGCGAAGGACGCTGACCGTCGCATGCCGCCGGCCTCGATGGCGAAGATGATGACGGTCTACACCGCGTTCGAAATGCTGAAGAAAGGCGACATCCGCCTCGACCAGGAACTCGAGGTGCGGCCGGAAACGTGGCAGAAGTGGCATGGTCCGTCCGCCGGTTCGACCATGTTCCTGTCGTCGGGTGAGCGCGTCTCGGTCGCGAACCTGCTCTACGGCATCGTGACGCTCAGCGGCAACGACGCCTGCGTCGTGCTGGCAGAGGGCCTCTCCGGCACCGAGCCCGCGTTCGTCGATCGCATGAACGAGAATGCGAAGAAGCTTGGGCTGACCAACAGCCATTTCGGCACATCGAACGGCTGGCCCGACAACGGCGTCACCTATGTCACTGCGCGCGACCTTGCGCATCTCGCGGCCGCGACGATCGAGGAGCATCCCAAGCTCTACAAGCAATTCTACTCGCGCCGGGATTTCACCTGGGGCAAGACGATGGGTGGCAACCAGATCACCCAGGCGAACCGCGACCCGCTGCTCGGTCGCGTCGCGGGGGCCGACGGGTTGAAGACCGGCCATACCGAGGAAGCGGGCTACGGCTTCACCGGCTCTGCCGAGCAGAATGGGCGTCGCCTCGTCATGGTGCTCGCCGGCCTCACCAGCTTCAACCAGCGTGCCTCCGAATCGGTTCGGTTCATGGATTGGGGCTTCCGCGCGTGGCAGTCGAAGCCGGTGGTGAAGAGCGGCCGCGTCGTGGGGCAAGCCGCCGTGCAGATGGGTGACGCGACCTCGGTCGACCTTGTCGCACCCCGCGCGGTTGCAGTGTCCGTGCCCGCGGGCACCAGCCCGGCGGTAACGGGCAAGATCGTCTATCAGGGCCCGCTCAAGGCGCCTATCAAGGCGGGCACGCACGTCGCCGACCTCGTCGTCGCAGCTCCCGGCCTGTCGCCGCAGATTACCCCGCTCAATGCCGCCAGCGACGTCGGCGAAGCCGGCTTCTTCCGCCGCGCGTGGCATGGCCTGACCGGCATGTTCGGATAATGCGCGGACGCTTCCTGAGCCTGGAAGGGGGCGAGGGGGCGGGCAAGTCGACGCAGGTCCGCGCGCTCGCCGCCGCGTTGCAGGCACGCGGGTACGCGGCCCGCGTGACGCGCGAACCCGGCGGCAGCGAGGGCGCGGAGGCGATCCGCGCGCTGCTGATGCAGGGTGACGCCGGCCGCTGGAGTGCGCGCAGCGAGGCACTGCTATTCGCTGCCGCACGCGCCGATCACGTCGAGAAGGTGATCCTCCCGGCGATCGGGCGCGGCGAGTGGGTTATCTGCGACCGCTATCTGGATTCGTCGCGTGCTTATCAGGGAGTCGCCGGCGGGATCGCCGACGCCGACGTGCTCGCGCTTCACGCCTTCGGCTCGGCCGGACTCTTGCCCGATCGTACTTATGTGTTGGCGCTGCCCACCGAGGTGGGTGCGCACCGCGCAACCGCACGCGACGGCATCGCGGCCGACCGCTTCGCCGCGCGAGGTGTCGCCTTTCACGAGGCAGTCGCTTCCGCTTTCGACCGGATCGCCGCCGAGGAGCCCGATCGCGTGCGTCGCATCGACGCCAGCATGGCGCCGGACGCGGTCACCGCGGCAATCCTCGACGATCTTTCGCCTTGGCTGGCATGAACGAGGCGACGAGCGCGCCTGTGCTCTACGGTCATGACGATGCGGCGACTGCGTTGCTCGAAGCGATGCGCAGCGGGTCGCTACATCACGCATGGCTGATCACCGGCCCTGCGGGCATCGGAAAAGCGACCTTCGCCCGGGCCGCCGCGGCCCGCCTGCTCGCCGAGAGCGCGGAGCCGGGCGCGCTACCGCTCCAGCTGCCGCTACCACCAAATCACCGCACGGCGGCATTGCTGGCTGCCGGCGCACACCCTGATTACCGCGAGCTGCGCCGGCTGCCGAAGAAGGACGGCAAGGACGGCGAACTCGCGCGCTCGATCACGATCGATCAGGTCCGTGGGCTCGCCCCATTCCTCGGCACGATGGCGTCACTCTCCTCCCGCCGCGTCATCGTCATCGACAGCGCCGACGAGCTCGAACGGCCGGGTGCGTCCAACGCGCTGCTGAAAAGCCTGGAGGAACCCCCCGCCGGCACGATCTTCCTGCTCGTCAGCCACGCCCCCGGCCGTTTGTTGCCGACGATCCGCTCGCGCTGTCGGGTGCTGCGGCTTGAGCCACTCGATCATAGCGCGATGCGACAGGCGCTCGCGCAGGCGCTGCCTGATGCGGATGCAGAAGAGATCGATGCGCTGGTGCGCGCCGGCGCAGGCTCGCCCGGCCGTGCGCTGCGCTACGCCGAACTGGGCATGGCCGAGATCGACGACGCGCTCCATGCTATCGCGCGTGACGGAGACCCGACAACCAGTCGCCGCGCAAAGCTGGCAAAAGCGCTCAGCCTCAAGGCGGCGCAACCCCGCTACGAAGCCTTTCTCGACCGTGTTCCCGGCGTGATCGCGGAGGCCGCGCAGGATCGCCGCGGCTCCGCGTTAGCGGTCGCGCTCGATGCTTACGCGCGCGCGCGCGACGTGGCAGGTGCCGCACGCGGGCTGTCGCTCGATGCGGGCGGGACGGTGCTCGAACTAGGCGGCCTGGTCGCACGGCTCGCAGGCGACACGCCTGCGCAACACGGGGCTGACTTACGGCGAACGCGCGGCTAGGAGCGGCGCATGGGCAAGCCCTTCTACATCACCACCGCGATCAGCTATCCCAACGGCCGTCCGCATATCGGCCACGCGTACGAAGCGATTGCCGCCGACGCGATCGCACGTTTCCAGCGGCAGGCCGGGCGCGACGTACGGTTTCAGACCGGCACCGACGAGCACGGCCTGAAAATGGCGCAGACCGCGCGCGACCAGGGGCGCGACGTGCGTGAGTTCGCCGGCGAAATGTCGGGACACTTCAAACAGATGTGCGATACGCTTGCGATTAGTTACGATCGCTTCATCCGCACCACCGACGACGATCACTACCGTGCCAGCCAGGCGATCTGGCGTGCGATGGAGGCGAGCGGCGATCTCTATCTCGATCGCTACGAGGGCTGGTATTCGGTCCGCGACGAGGCCTTCTACGACGAAAAGGAACTCGTCGTGGGCGAGGGCGGGGCGAAGCTGTCGCCGCAGGGTACGCCCGTCACCTGGACCGCGGAGGAGACGTGGTTCTTTCGCCTGTCCAAATACCAGCAGCCGTTGCTCGACCTGTACGCGCGCGAGCCTGATTTCATCCGGCCAGAGAGCCGCCGCAACGAGATCATGCGCTTTGTCGAGGGCGGGCTATCCGATCTGTCGGTGTCGCGTACCACGTTCGACTGGGGCGTGCCGGTGCCGGACAGCGACGGGCACGTCATGTACGTCTGGGTCGATGCGTTGACCAACTACCTGACCGGCGCCGGCTACCCGGACGGCGAGATGCCGTACTGGCCCGCCGACCTGCACCTGATCGGCAAGGACATCGTCCGCTTCCACGCGGTCTACTGGCCCGCGTTCCTGATGTCGGCGGGGATCGCGCTGCCGAAGACGGTGTTCGGGCACGGTTTCCTGCTCCACCGCGGTGAGAAGATGTCGAAGAGCGTCGGCAACGTCGTTGATCCGCTTGGACTCGCCGACGCGTTCGGCGTCGATGCGCTGCGCTACTTCCTGCTGCGCGAGGTCAGTTTCGGGCAGGACGGCAGCTACTCGGCCGACGCGATCGTGACGCGCGTCAACGCCGAACTCGCCAACGCCTTCGGTAATCTAGCGCAGCGTACCTTGTCGTTCATCGCCAAGAACCTGGGTGGCGCCTTGCCTCAGTCAGGTCGCAGCGACGACGCCGACGCGCAGTTGATCGAGGAGATGGTCGTTGCCTGTGCCGGGCTGCGGAGCGCCTTCGACGACCTGATGCTCAGTCAAGGGATTGAGGCGTGGTTGCGCGGCGTATTCGCGTGCAATCAATATATCGACGCGCAGGCGCCGTGGTCGCTGCGCAAGACCGATCCCGAGCGAATGCACGCGGTGCTCGGCACGCTGGTCCGCGCGATCCGCATGCTCGCGATCGCCATTTTGCCCGTGGTGCCGCGCGGGGCCGGGCACGTGCTCGATCTGCTCGGCGCCGAGGAACGCTCGCACGCGGCGATCGACGATGACGGCTGGTACGCGCGGATGGTTGATGCCGGCTTTACCATCGCCGCGCCGACGCCTGCATTTCCGCGGCTCGAGTTGCCGGTCGATGGCGAGGTGGCAGCCTGATGCTCGCCGACAGCCACTGCCACCTGAACTACAAGGGACTGGCCGAGGACCAGCAGGCAGTGCTCGAACGCGCGCGCGCGCGCGGCGTGACGGCCATGCTCAACATCTCGACCCGCGAGAGCGAGTGGGACGACGTGCTCGCCACCGCGGAGCGCGAGTCCGACGTGTGGGCGAGTGTCGGCATTCACCCGCACGAGGCCGATCGACACCCGCACATCGACACGGCCAAACTGGTCAAGCGCGCCGCGCATCCACGCGTCGTGGCGATCGGCGAAAGCGGGCTCGACTATCACTACGATCATTCCGATCGCGTCCGACAGCAGCAGAGCTTCCGCGCGCATATCGCCGCCGCTCGCCAGGCTGGCGTGCCCCTCATCGTTCACACTCGCGACGCGGAGGACGACACGATCGGCATGCTCGCCGACGAGATGACGCACGGCACCTATACCGGGGTGATCCACTGCTTCACCGCGAGCGGGGACTTCGCGGACAGGGCGCTTGCGCTCGGTTTCTACATCTCGATCTCGGGCATCGTCACGTTCAAGAATGCGCGCGATCTGCAGCAGACGGCCGCACGACTTCCAACTGATCGATTATTGATCGAAACCGACGCTCCGTTTCTCGCGCCCGTGCCGCATCGCGGTAAGACCGGCGAGCCCGCCTTCGTCGCTGATACTGCCGCGTTCCTGGCCGACCTACGCGGAGAGCCGGTCGAGGACCTGCGGCGGTACACGGCCGAGAACTTTTATAAGCTGTTCGGCAAGACCGGGATCAAGGCTGCGGCGTGAAGGTTCGCATCCTCGGCTCGGGCACATCCTCCGGCGTGCCGCGGATCGGCAACGACTGGGGTGCCTGCGACCCGGACGAGCCGCGCAATCGGCGAACGCGCGC
>NZ_CAJYVU010000114.1 GCF_913778135.1 uncultured Sphingomonas sp.
CGGCGTCGAGCAGCAGCGGCTCGATGATCGTTACGCCAGCAGCGGTCGCGCGCGGTTCAAGCCGGCGTAGCCGCGCGCGGTCAACGTCGGAGGCAATGATGCGACCCTGATTCTCCATCGCAGCGGCGAGTGCGAGGCTCTTTCCGCCTGCCCCGGCGCAAAGATCGATCACGGTTTGGCCGGCGCGCGCGTCGGCGGCGAGCGTTACTGCCTGGCTGCCGGCGTCCTGTACCTCGACTTGCCCGGTAAACGTGGCGAGGTCGGTGCCTGCAGGGAGCCGAAGCGCATCGGCTAGGCCGACGATCGGGGCTGCATCGGGCAACTCGGATGCGACCGCCTCGGTCGTGGCGCGCAGGAGGTTGACGCGCACGTCGAGCGGTGCGCGGCCGGTCAACGCTACCTGCTCGGCATCGTCGAAGCCGGACGCGGAGAGACGCTCGCGCAGCCAGGCCGGTGCGATCCCCGGTGTGGCGGTCGGCTCATCAGCGTCGATCGGCATCGGCGCGTGTGTCGAGCCATCGAACGTGGCGGCGATCGCCGGGTCGGTCTTGGCAAGCGCGACCATCGCGGCCCGACCGGTCGCCGGGCGCTTGCCGAGCAGGCGGATCGCGGCGTAGACGAGTTCGCGCACCGCGCGGCGATCCTTCGACCCCGCATAGCGGCGCTGCGCGAAGTAGCGCGCGATCAGCGTATCGGCGGCAGCGCCGCCCTCGGCTGCGGCGACGACGATCGCGTCGAGCAGGTCGATCGCGGCCTGGGTTCGGGCGGCGGGGGTCATCGGGCAGCGAATGTCATGGGAAAGTCACTAAGGTCGCAGCCCTACACATGTGCGCGCGGGCGTGCGCGCGAGGGGACAGGATAATCACGCCCGCCGCGGTGACAGAGTTTGGCCGCGTAGGACAGCCGCTGCCTTACCGTGTCGGGTAATTGGGTGCCTCGCGCGTGATCGTCACGTCGTGAACGTGGCTTTCCTTCAACCCCGCGCCCGTGATGCGGACGAAGTTAGCGCGCTGTTGCAGGTCGGGGATCGTAGCCGAGCCGGTATAGCCCATCGCCGCCTTGATGCCGCCGACGAGCTGGTGGATCACGTCGCGCGCTGGACCCTTGTACGGCACCTGCCCCTCGATCCCCTCGGGCACGAGCTTGAGCTGGTCGCGCACCTCGCCCTGGAAATAGCGGTCGGCCGAGCCGCGGCCCATCGCGCCGACGCTTCCCATGCCACGATAGGATTTGTACGCACGCCCCTGATAAAGGAAGGTTTCTCCCGGCGCTTCCTCCGTACCGGCGAGCAGCGAGCCAACCATGCAGGTGGCGGCGCCCGCCGCCAGCGCCTTGGCGAGATCGCCCGAGGTGCGCAGGCCGCCATCGGCGATCACCGGCACGCCCAGCTTCTCGCCCGCTTCGGCGCAGTCCATCACCGCGGTCAGCTGCGGCACGCCGACGCCGGCGACGACGCGCGTCGTGCAGATTGAGCCGGGACCGATCCCGACCTTGATCCCGTCCGCACCCGCCTCGATCAGCGCGCGCGTCGCCTCCGCGGTGGCGACGTTGCCGGCGATCACCTGAACCGAGTTCGACAGCTTCTTGACGCGCTCAACCGCGCGTGCGACGTCGCGGTTGTGCCCGTGCGCGGTGTCGATAACGACGAGGTCGCATTCCGCATCGACCAGCGCCTCGGTGCGCGCGAAGCCCTTGTCGCCGACCGTGGTCGCGGCGGCGACGCGCAGGCGTCCGGCCGCGTCCTTGGTTGCGTCGGGGTAGGTGACCGCTTTCTCGATGTCCTTGACAGTGATGAGGCCGACGCAGCGATAGGCGTCGTCAACGACCAGCAGCTTTTCGATCCGGCGCTGATGGAGCAGGCGGCGCGCCTCCTCCTGGCCGACGCCCACCGACACAGTGGCGAGATTGTCGCGCGTCATCAGCTCGGCGACGGGCTGCTTGGGGTTCTCGGCGAAGCGCACGTCGCGGTTGGTCAGGATGCCGACGAGCTTGCCATCCGCTTCCACCACAGGGATGCCGCTGATCCGGTTTGTGGCCATCAAAGCTTGCGCATCGGCGAGCGTCGCCTGCGGCGTGATGGTGATCGGGTTGACGACCATCCCGCTCTCGAACCTTTTGACCGCGCGGACCGCGGCGACCTGTTCCTCGACCGTCAGGTTGCGGTGGAGCACGCCCATGCCGCCCAGCTGCGCCATGACGATCGCCATGTCGGCCTCGGTCACCGTGTCCATTGCCGATGACAGCACGGGAATGTTGAGCGAAATGTCGCGCGTCACGCGGGTGCGGGTGTCGGCGTCGGTCGGCAGCACCTCGGATGCGCCCGGCACGAGCAGCACGTCGTCGAAGGTAAGCCCGAGGCGAATGTCCATGTGAGCGCCGAATCCCGTCGAGTGGAGGAGTGGCGGGCCATGTAACCGCGTTCGCCCGGTTTCGCTAGGTCCGCGCTGGGCATGGCGCTATGATCGGGTGACATACGGTTGGGGGATGGGAATGCTGACGACGATTGCCGCGCTGTTGCTCGTGCTCGTGCTGTTCTACCTGATGAGCAGCATCAAGATCGTGCGCCAGGGCTACCAGTACACGATCGAGCATTTCGGCCGCTACACGACCACCGCCTCGCCGGGTTTCAACTTCTATCCCGCCTTCTTCTACCGTGTCGGCCGCAAGGTGAACATGATGGAGCAGGTGATCGACATCCCGGGGCAGGAGATCATCACCAAGGATAACGCGATCGTCTCAACCGACGGCGTCGTGTTCTTCCAGGTGCTCGACGCGCCCAAGGCGGCGTACGAGGTGTCCGACCTGTACGTCGCGCTGCTGCAGCTCACCACCACCAACCTGCGCACGGTGATGGGCGCAATGGACTTGGACGAGACACTGTCGAAGCGCGACGAGATCAACGCGCGGCTGTTGTCGGTCGTCGACCATGCGACGGTGCCGTGGGGGGTCAAGATCACGCGTGTCGAGATCAAGGACATCCGCCCGCCCGCCGACATCGTTTCCGCGATGGGACGGCAGATGAAGGCCGAGCGCGAGAAGCGCGCCAACATCCTCGAGGCGGAAGGCAGCCGCGCGTCGGAAATCCTGCGCGCGGAGGGGCAGAAGCAGGCGCGCATCCTGGAGGCCGAGGGGAGGCGCGAGTCGGCGTACCGCGATGCGGAAGCGCGCGAGCGTGCGGCCGAGGCGGAGGCGCGCGCGACGCAGGTCGTGTCGGAAGCGATCGAGAGTGGCGGCACGCAATCGCTCAACTATTTCATCGCGCAGAAATACGTCGAGGCAGTCGGCAAGTTCGCGACCAGCCCCAATGCCAAGACGATCCTGTTCCCGGTCGAGGCGACACAGCTGATCGGTACGCTGGGTGGGATCGGCGAGCTGGCGCGCGACGCCCTCTCGCCGCAGAACCCAACCGGCGCGAAGAAGGACAAGCCGGCGCGTGACGCGACCGCCAGCGTGCCGCGGATCGGCGGTGGCGCGACAGGCGAGGAATGAACTGGAGCGATCTTTCCGGCGCAAGCGCGTGGCTGATCGCAGCGCTGCTGCTCGGCATCGCCGAACTGGCGATCCCCGGCGTGTTCCTCGTCTTCGTCGCGGTGGCGGCGGCGATCGTCGGACTGGCACTGCTGGCGCTGCCCGACCTGCCAATCGCCGCTCAGATCGGTGCCTTTGCGGCGTGGAGCGTGGTGACGGTGCTGATCGGGCGACGCTGGTACCGCGACTATCCGGTCGAGGGTGATGCAGCACAATTGAACGATCCGGCCGCGCGATTGGTCGGCGCCGTGGTGACGGTCGAGCGCGCGATCAAGCATGGGTCGGGCCGCGTGACGCTGGGCGACGGTTCCTGGCCGGCGCGCGGCCCGGAGCTGCCTGCCGGGGTGAGCGCACGCGTCGTGGCGGTCGACGTGGGCGTGCTGGTGATCGAGCCGCTCGACGGGTGACCGGCACCCGGGGGCGGCTCGTTCGGCCGTCTAGTCGGCTGCTTCAATCCGCGCCAGCAGCGCGCCCTCGGTCACCTGCCCGCCTGCGTCGGCATTGAGTTCGGCAACGATACCGTCGAACGGCGCGACGAGGCTGTGCTCCATCTTCATCGCCTCGAGCGTCAGCAGCTTTTGCCCCTTAGTGACGCTCGCGCCGGCCTCAACCTCAACCGCGATGACGCGGCCGGGCATCGGCGACAGGATCGCGCCGTCACCCGCCCCGCCCGCCGCCGCGCCGCTTGCGCGGAAGGGTGCGAGCGCCCAGGTCTGACCGCCCTCGCTGACGAGGACGCTGGTGGTCACTGCATCGTCGGCTTGGGCTGCTTCGGTAAAGTCGATGTCGATTGCCTCACCATCGAGCAGGAAACGCGCGGCGCGGCGTGGGCTGGCGTTCAGGCGAAAGCCGGCGAGCGGTGCAGGGCCGGCGAGTTCGGCCGCGGCGGCGGTCAGCGCTTCCTCGCTCGGGTGGGCGGGCGGCATCAACGCCTCGCCCTCGCGCGCGATCAGTCCGGTGTCGACGCGGCCGGCGGCGAAGTCGGGATGGTCGAGCGCTTCGACCAGGAAGCCTGCATTGGAGCGGACCGGCCACACCACCGCCTCGTCGAGCGCGTCGGCGAGCTGCTCGCGGGCGTCCTCGCGCGTTTCGCCGTGCGCGATCAGCTTGGCGATCATGGGGTCGTAGAAGGGCGAGATGATGCTGCCCTGCTCGACGCCGGTGTCGACGCGAACGTCATCGCCTAGGTCGAACGCTTCCAGCGTGCCGATCGAAGGCAGGAAGCCCTTGGCCGGATCCTCGGCATAGAGCCGCGCCTCGATCGCATGACCGGTGATGGTGAGGTCCCCTTGCCTGCACGGCAGCGGCTCGCCGCTCGCGACGCGGAGCTGCCACTCGACCAGATCCTGCCCCGTGATCGCTTCTGTCACCGGATGCTCGACCTGGAGGCGGGTGTTCATTTCCATGAACCAGATGCGGTCGGCGCGCAGGCCATCGCTCGCATCCGCGATGAACTCGATCGTGCCGGCGCCGACGTAATCGACCGCCTGCGCTGCTTTCACCGCGGCGGCGCAGACCGCGGCGCGCGTGGCCTCGTCCATGCCGGGTGCGGGCGCTTCCTCAATCACCTTCTGATGGCGGCGCTGAAGCGAGCAGTCGCGCTCGAACAGGTGGACGACGTGGCCGTGGCGGTCGCCGAACACCTGCACCTCGATGTGGCGCGGGCTCTGGATGTATTTCTCGATCAATACGCGGTCGTCGCCGAACGACGATGCGGCCTCGCGCTGGCACGATTGCAGCGCGTCGGCGAAGGCGGCGGCGTCGCCGACCTGCCGCATTCCTTTGCCGCCGCCGCCCGCGACAGCCTTGATCAGCACGGGATAACCGATCGCGTCGGCCTCGGAGCGGAGGCGCTCGGGCGACTGGTCGGCGCCGAGATAGCCTGGCGTCACGGGCACGCCGGCCGCGATCATCCGTTCCTTGGCGGCGTCCTTCAGTCCCATCGCGCGGATGCTGTCGGGGTTCGGGCCGACCCAGACGAGCCCGGCGTCGATCACGCTCTGCGCGAAATCGGCGTTTTCGGACAGGAAACCGTAACCCGGGTGGATCGCCTCCGCGCCCGTCTCGCGCGCGGCGGCGATGATCCGTTCCCCGACGAGGTAGCTCTCGCGCACCGGTGACGGGCCGATGTGGACCACCTCGTCGGCCAGCCGCGCGTGGAGCGCATCGGCGTCGGCGTCGGAATAGACTGCGACCGTACGGATGCCGAGCACGCGTGCGGTGCGGATGATGCGGCAGGCGATCTCGCCGCGATTGGCGATAAGGAGCGATTGGATCATCTGGGTCACATCCGGAACACGCCGAAGCGGGGTGCCTGCTCGACGGGGGCGTTGAGGCAGGCGGTGAGCGCGAGGCCGAGCACGTCGCGGGTCTGCGCCGGGTCGATCACGCCGTCGTCCCACAATCGTGCGGTCGCGTAATAAGGATTGCCCTCATCCTCGTACTTCTGGCGCACGGGCGCCTTGAACGCCTCTGCCTGCTCGGGCGTCCAGCTGTCGGCGTCGCGGTGGACCGTCGCGAGCACGCTTGCCGCCTGTTCGCCGCCCATCACGCTGATGCGGCTGTTGGGCCAGCTGAAAAGAAAGCGGGGTGAGTAGGCACGGCCGCACATGCCGTAATTACCCGCGCCGAAGCTGCCGCCAATCAGGATCGTGATCTTGGGCACGCTGGCGGTCGCAACCGCGGTGACGAGCTTGGCGCCGTGCTTGGCGATGCCTTCGGCCTCGTAGCGGCCACCGACCATGAAGCCCGAGATGTTCTGGAGGAACAAGAGCGGCACGCGGCGCTGGCAGGCGAGTTCGATAAAGTGCGCGCCCTTCTGCGCCGATTCGCTGAACAAGACGCCGTTGTTGGCGAGGATCGCGACCGGCATGCCGTGGATGTGCGCGAAGCCGCAGACGAGGCTGGTGCCGTACAAAGCCTTGAACTCGTGCAACTCGCTTCCGTCGACCAGCCGCGCGATCACCTCATGCACGTCGTACGGCGCGCGCACGTCCTGCGGCACGATGCCGTAAAGGTCGTCGGCGGCGAACATCGGCACGCGCGGCTCGGCCATGTTGATCGTCGGCGCGGGCGGCGGCGGCAGCGTCGACACGATGTCGCGCACGATCGTGAGCGCGTGATCGTCGTTCTCGGCAACATGGTCGACCACGCCCGAGCGGCGGCCGTGCGTTTCCGCACCACCCAGCTCCTCGGCCGAGATCACCTCGCCCGTCGCCGCCTTCACCAATGGCGGGCCGGCGAGGAAGATCGTGCCCTGGTTGCGCACGATCACGGTCTCGTCGCTCATCGCAGGGACGTAAGCGCCACCCGCGGTGCAACTGCCCATCACGCAGGCGATCTGCGGGATCTGCAGCGCCGACATGTTCGCCTGGTTGAAGAAGATGCGGCCGAAATGCTCGCGATCGGGGAACACCTCGGCCTGGTGCGGTAGATTGGCGCCGCCTGAATCGACCAGGTAGATGCAGGGGAGCCTATTCTCCTGCGCGATCTCCTGCGCGCGAAGGTGCTTCTTGACGGTCAGCGGATAGTAAGTGCCGCCCTTCACGGTGGCGTCGTTGCACACGATCATGACCTGCCGGCCCGACACGGCGCCGATGCCGCAGATGAGCCCCGCGCCGGGGACCTGATCGTCGTAGAGGCCGTTCGCGGCCAGCTGCCCGATTTCGAGGAACGCGGTGCCGGGATCGAGCAGCCGCTCGACACGGTCACGAGGCAGCAGCTTGCCGCGGCTGGTATGACGATCACGCGCACGCTGGTCACCGCCGAGCGCCGCATCGGCGACGCGGTCGCGCAGTTCCTCGGCGAGCGCGCGGTTGTGCGCTTCGTTCGCCTGGAACGTCGCGTCCGTGTGCGACAGCTTGGTGTCGAGGCGGGGCGCGCTCATTGCGCGACCGGCGGGTTGTGGCCGATCAGCTCGCGTCCGATCAGCATGCGGCGGATTTCGTTGGTGCCGGCACCAATGTCGAGCAGCTTCGCGTCGCGCAGGAAACGCTCGACCGGCCAGTCCTTGGTATAGCCCGCACCGCCCAGCGCCTGCACCGCCTCGCCCGCGACCTTGAACGCGTTCTCGCTGGCGAGCAGGATCGCGCCCGCCGCGTCGAAGCGCGTCGTCTTGCCCGCGTCGCACGCCTGCGCAACCGCGTAGACGTAGGCACGCGCGGAGTTGAGCGCGACGTACATGTCGGCGATCTTCGCCTGCATCAGCTGGAAGGCGCCGATCGGCTGGCCAAACTGCTGCCGTTCACGCACGTAGGGCAGCACGACGTCGAGGCACGCCTGCATGACACCGAGCTGGATGCCCGCGAGCACGGTGCGCTCGTAGTCGAGCCCGCTCATCAGCACGCCGACACCGCCGTTCACCGGCCCCATCACGTTCTCGTCAGGTACCTCGCAGTCGGTGAAGACGAGTTCGGCAGTGGGTGAGCCACGCATGCCCATCTTGTCGATCTTCTGCCCGATCGCGAAACCGGCCATGTCCTTCTCGATCAGGAAGGTGGTGATGCCGCGCGACCCCTCACCCGTTTTGGCGTAGACGACGAGCGTGTCGGCGTAAGGCGCGTTGGTGATCCAGAATTTGGTTCCGTTCAGCACGTAGCCGCCCTGCACCTTCTCCGCGCGCAGCTTCATCGAGACAACGTCGGAGCCGGCATTCGCCTCCGACATCGCGAGGCTGCCGACATGCTCGCCGCTGATCAGCTTGGGCAGGTATTTCGCCTTCTGCTCTGCGTTCGCCCAGCGACGGATCTGGTTGACGCACAAATTCGAGTGCGCACCGTAGCTCAGACCGATCGAGGCGGACGCGCGCGCGACTTCTTCCTGCGCGACGACGTGTTCGAGATAGCCGAGCCCGAGCCCGCCATCTTCCTCCGCCACGGTGATGCCATGCAGGCCGAGCTCGCCCATCGCGGGCCACAGCTCGTCACGCGGGAACCAGTCGTCGGCGTCGATCTTCGCGGCCAAGGGCGCGATCTTGTCGGTCGCGAACCGCCGCGTGGTGTCGCGGATCATCTCGGCATTGTCGCCGAGCGCGAAGTCCATTTCTGCCACAGGCCTCTCCTTTGCGCGCGGTGTACCAGCCGACGGTGCCTCGCGCAAAATTGAAGTTTCGGTTAGCACATCATAGAGAATATCTATGATCGACCGCTATCACCTGCGCTACTTTCTGGCGGTAATCGACCGTGGCAATTTCTCGCGCGCCGCGGAGGCCTGCAACGTGTCGCAACCGACATTGTCGGTCGGGATCGCCAAGCTGGAGAAGACGCTGGGAAAGTCGCTGTTCCGGCGCAGCAATCGCCGGGTCGAGCTGACGCAGGCGGGAACGCTGCTGGCCGAGCAGGCGCGGCGGATTGAGGCGGGGTTCCTCGCCGCCGAGCGCGCCGTCGGCGACACGGCGGCGGCGGAGACGATCCGGCTGGGTGTGCTCGGCTCGATTGCGCCTGGCTGGATCGAGCGGCTGCTCGGCGCGCACCGGCAGGCGGGTGGCGAACGGCTGGAGGTGTACGAAGGTCGCGAGCGGGAGTTGGCCGACCGACTGGCGAGCGGTCGCATCGACCTGGCGCTGACGATCGTGCGCGCGGGCAGCGGCGCGCACGACGTAATCGCGGAGGAAGGCTTTGCGATGGCGCTTCCCACCTTTCACCCGCTCGCCGGCCGGACGACCGTGACGGCGGAGGAGCTGGCGAGCGAGGCGATGATCGTACGCCGGCACTGCGAAGCGCTGGCGGATACCAGCCGGCATTTCACCGCGCGCGGGGTGCGGCCGTTCTTCGCCGCGCGCACCGCGAGCGACGAACGCGCGCTGCGATACGTGCGCGAGGGGTTGGGAGTGACGTTGGTGCCGGAGAGCTTCGCGGGCGACGGGGTCGCGTGCCCTCGGCTCGACGGCTTCGATCTCACCCGGACGCTGGGAGTCGTCTACGCCGCGCACAGGGACGCGGCGGCGCTGCGCGGCACCGCGCTAGTCCGCGCGGTCGAGCGACTTGGTCATTCGTCCGGCTGAGTTCGGCCGACAGTGGCGTGGTGGCGCAGCACCGTCATGAACTGCTCCTGCAGCGCGGTCGGATACCAGTCGCGCCTGGTGATCGCGCCGATCGTGCGCATCGTGTCGGGCACGCACGAGTCAATCGTGACGAGCGAGCCCGAGTCGATCTCGGCGCTGACCTGATCGGGCGAGAGCAGCGTCAGGAAGTCGCTGCGTACCAGCACGCCGCGGATCAAGGCGACCGAGCCGCACTGGATTGGCGCGTCGGGTCGCGGCTTGTCGGCATGGTCGAACATCTGCTGCCAGCGATCGAGCA
>NZ_CAJYVU010000115.1 GCF_913778135.1 uncultured Sphingomonas sp.
GGCCTCGAGCGCCTTGTGCAGCGTGGTCTCGAGAGCGCTGGCGAAAGAAGGCATCGGTTACTTACTCCTGTCGGGCGCTGCCCGAACAGGCATCGCCCTTTCCACCTATGTCGGTAGTCGAGCGCCCCGCATCAAGCCGCACGCCCTTCTCGCCATCACCGGGTTGAACGTTCATGGCCGTCGGTTGGCTCCGGCAAGGCCGACCCCGCGCACGCTCGCCACGCACCCCCCGCATCGCCTTCGGCATGTGCAGGCGGGAGGTCCCGATCATCGACGCGCGCGTCTCACGACTTGAACAGCGAGTCCGCGCTCGCGCGGTGGCTCACCGCGCCATCGATCTTCGCGCGACAGCGCGCGATCTCTGCCTCCAGCGCCGCAACCCGCGCTTCCAGCTCGCCGACAGACAGCCGATCGAGGTCCTCCGCCAGCAACGCCGTCAACGGATCGTCGCCGCGGCGACCGAGGATATCGTCCAAGTCCACGATGACGAACGTTGACCCTGCCGGATGCGAAGTCAATAAGGCCGCGGCGAAATGGGGGACTTCGTGTGATGGGTGACCTACCCGAGACGATGCTGACGATCGATCCTGATGCGCCGGGCGGACCCGAGGTGCTCGTGCCGGTCGAGCGTCCGGTGCCCGCTCCGGCCGCGGGCGAGGTGCTGATCCGCGTCGCCGCTGCCGGGGTCAACCGCCCCGACGTGCTCCAGCGCAAGGGCGGCTACCCGCCCCCACCCGGCGCACCTTCGACGCTCGGGCTCGAACTCGCCGGAACCGTCGTCGCGGTCGGCGACGAGGTCGATGCGGCGATGATCGGCCAGCCTGTCTGCGCGCTCGTCGCCGGCGGTGCCTATGCCCAGTACGCGGTCGCTCCCGCCGCGCAGTGCCTGCCCGTGCCCGAGGCGCTGTCGATGGCGGAGGCCGCCGCGCTTCCCGAAACGCTCTTCACCGTGTGGACCAACCTGTTCGAGCGCGCCTTCGCGGTCGAGGGTGACACCGTGCTCGTCCACGGTGGCACCAGCGGCATTGGCACGATGGCGATCGCGCTCGCCAACCTGTTCGGGCTGACGATCATCGTGACCGCGGGCTCGGACGAGAAATGCGCCGCGGCGCGCGAACTCGGCGCGCACCACGCGATCAACTACAAGACGCAGGATTTCGTCGCCGAGGTGAAGTCAATCACCGGGGGCAAGGGCTGCGCCGCGGTGCTCGACATGGTTGGCGGCGATTACGTGCCCCGCAACATGCAGTGCCTGGCCAACGACGGCCGCCATGTCTCGATCGCCGTGCAGGGCGGTACGCACGCGACGATCCCGATCTTCGACATCATGCGCCGCCGCCTGACGCTGACCGGCTCGACGCTGCGCGCCCGCGACGCCGCGTTCAAGGGGCTGGTCGCCGACGAACTGCACAAGACGGTGTGGCCGCACGTGGAGGCCGGGCGGTTGAAGCCGGTGATGGATCGTACCTTCCCGCTCGCCGAGGCCGCCGACGCGCACCGCCGGATGGAGGCGGGCGACCATGTCGGCAAGATCGTGCTGACCCTCGACTGAGCAACAAGACAGCCGAAACGAAAAACGGTGCGCCGAGCATCCCCGCCGCACCGTTTTCTGTTTTCACCCCGCCGGTCGGCGAAGCGCCTCGGCTCAGTTGCTGTCGCTGTTGTCGCTGCCGTTGTCGGTGGCGACCAGCACCACCGCGACGATTACCGCCAGGATGCCGATATTGATCAGCGTGCCCGTCGGCACCGCCGCGCCGATCTTGCTCGACTTCGCGGTCGGTGCCGCCGCGCGGATCGACAAGGACGCCGCCTGGTTCGTCGGCGCGGGCGCCGCCGCGGCCGCGGTGGAAACGGTCATCAGCGCGGCGGCGACGCTGCCACCCAGCATGGACTTGAACGACATGATAATTCCTCCTGTTGCTGCCCGCTTCCTTCGTGCCGCCACGCCTGTCAACGATGCGGCACGCCCCCGCGGCATGTGGTGCGCGTAAAAGCACAGCCATGTTGCAGGCGTGAGACAGTTGCGTGCAACCGGATGCGTGTCGCCGAATCGTCACGCCCCTGTCGCGACCGCGTCACGGCCCTGTCGCAACGGCGTCACGCCACCGAGACGCGGGCGTAACATGGCCGGTGTAGGACCTTTCCCGACCGGGAGAGCCACGACGATGACCGCCACGACGATCGCGCGCCTGACGACCGCACCGGCCAACGGTGCCGACATCACCGACCTGTTCGATTTCGCCGCCTCGCGTCCGCATCGCCCCGAACCTGAGGATAATGCCCGCCGCCGCTACCGCACGATCTGGATCAGCGACGTGCATCTGGGCACCCGCGGCTGCAACGCCGACCTGCTGATCGACTTCCTCGACCATGTCGACAGCGATACGATGTACTTGGTCGGCGACATGATCGATGGCTGGCGGCTGAAAAAGCGTTTCTACTGGCCGCCTGCGCACAACGATGTCGTCTGGCGGCTGATGAAGCGCGCCCGCCGTGGCACGCGGATGGTCTACATCCCGGGCAACCACGACGAAATGTTCCGCCAGTTCGCCGGCCTGGACTTCGGTGGCATCCAGATCAGGCGCAAGGCGATCCACGAGACGGCGGACGGCCGCCGCCTGCTGGTGCTCCACGGCGACGAGTTCGACGCGATCACGCTCGCGCACACCTGGCTCGCCCACGTCGGTGACGCCGCCTACACCGCGCTGATGGGGCTGAACCGCTGGGTTAACGCCTTCCGCCGCCGCGCGGGCATGCCCTATTGGTCGCTCTCGAAACACGCCAAGGCGAAGGTCAAGAACGCGGTCGCCTTCATCTCGCGCTTCGAGGAGGTGGTCGCACAGGCCGCCGGCGCACGCGGCGTCGACGGCGTCGTGTGCGGCCACATCCACACCGCGGAGATGCGCGACATCGCCGGCGTCGCTTATTACAACGACGGCGACTGGGTGGAGGGCTGCACCGCGCTGGTTGAGCATCACGACGGCCGCATGGAATTGCTCCACTGGGCCGACGAGATCGCGCGCCGCACTCGCGACGCTGCGGCCACCACCGCTCCGCTCACCCTCGCTGCCTGAGCGCCCGTGCGGATCGCGATCGTCACCGACGCCTGGGCACCGCAGGTCAACGGCGTCGTCCGCACGCTGGAGGCGACGCGCGCGCAGCTGCTGGCACTCGGCCACGAGGTGCTGGTGATCGCGCCCGACGCCTTCGCCAGCCTGCCCTGCCCGACCTATCCCGAAATTCGCCTCGCACTCGCCGGACGCAGCGCGGTCGGACGCCGCCTGGCCACCTTCGCGCCCGACGCGATCCATATCGCGACCGAAGGTCCGCTTGGGTTGGCGGCAAGGCGTTGGTGCGGCGCGCGCGCGCTGCCCTTCACCACCGCCTATCACACGCAATTCCCTGACTATGTCGCCGCGCGTACCGGCGTCGATCCTGCGTGGGTGTGGCGTTACGTCCGCTGGTTCCACGCCGCCGCACAGGCCGTGCTCGTCTCCACCCCGACGATCGCCGCCGAGTTGCACGCGCACGGCCTGCACCACACGCGATTGTGGGGACGCGGCGTCGACCTCGCCTGCTTTACGCCGACCGGCCCGCTCGACCCCGCAATCCGAACGCTGCCAGGTCCTGTCCTGCTCTACGTCGGCCGTGTCGCGGTCGAGAAGAACCTCGACGCGTTCCTCGCCGCCGACGTGCCGGGCAGCAAGGTCGTGATTGGCGATGGCCCCGCGCTCACGTGGCTGCAACAGCATTTCCCTGCCGCGCACTTCCTCGGCCGCCGCTCGGGTGACGCGCTCGCCGCCGCCTATCGCAGCGCCGACGCCTTTGTCTTTCCCAGCCGCACCGACACGTTCGGCCTCGTCATGATCGAAGCGATCGCCTGCGGCACGCCCGTCGCCGCCTTCCCGGTGGCCGGTCCGGTCGACGTGCTCACCTCCGCAACCGGCGCGATGCACGAAGACCTGCCGACCGCGATCAACGCCGCACTCGCGCTCGGCCGCACCGCCTGCGCCGCGGCTGGACAACGCTTCACCTGGGCCGCCGCGACCGAGCAGTTCCTCGCGGCGCTGCAACCGATCGCGCCCGCCCGCCTCGCCGCCTGAGCCGCCAGCCTTGAGCGACGCGCATCCGCCGCTTGCCCTCGCCCTCCCCCTGCACTAAGTCTCCGGGCATGGTGTGGCCGCTCCGGTAAGGGGCGGCCCTTTGCATTTATGGAGTTCCCGCATGGCCCAGCCGCTCATGCCCCACGCCACTGCTTCCTGGCTGGTCGACAATACCGCGCTCTCGTTTGAGCAGATCGCCGATTTCTGCGGCCTCCACATCCTGGAAGTGCAGGCGATCGCCGACGATACCGCCGCGACCAAGCTGACCGGCCGCGATCCGATCCGCGCGCACGAGGTGACGCAGGAGGAGGTCGATCGCGCGCAGGCCGATCCCGACTATCGGATGCAGATGACCAAGGGTCCCGATCAGGTCCGCCGCACCAAGGGTCCGCGCTATACCCCGGTGTCGAAGCGGCAGGACAAGCCCGACGGCATCGCCTGGATCATCCGCAACCATCCCGAGATTTCGGACGGTCAGATCTCGCAGTTGATCGGCACCACGCGCACGACGATCGCCGCGATCCGCGATCGCAGCCACTGGAACATCGCCAACATTACGCCCAAGGACCCGGTCACGCTCGGCCTCACCAGCCAGCGCGAGCTCGACGCTGCGGTGAACAAGGCGGCGAAGGCAGCGGGCATCGAGCAGCAGCAGACCGACACCCGCCTCGACGGCGACCGTCAGGCGCTGATCGCGTCCTTGCGTGCCGAGCGCGACCAGGCCGCGCGCGACGCGGAAAACGGCTACGACGAGGGCGCGACCGCACGCCCCGCGTTCGAGGACCCGTTCCGCCGCTGATTTGCGCGGAGCGACGCAAGGATTGGAGCCGCGAGCGGAAACCCCGCCTCGCGGCTCTTATTGCTTGCGTCACGGCCGACACGCTCGGCGCGGCTGCGCCTGCACGGATTAAGCCGCCCGCTTCATTATCTGCGTGACGTGCGCCGCCAACGCCCGCTAGCGTCCCCGGCATGGCGACACACCACCAGCGCGGACTGATCGGCGACGAGCGACTGACCCCGACCAGCGCTGCCGGCCTCACCTATCCGTTTGGCGACCGCGCGCCCAAATCTGGCGAGCTGGTGACGATCGCGCCCGGCATCCGCTGGTGGCGCGTGCCGATGTCGGGGCCGCTCAAGCACGTCAACGGGCTGATCCTGGACGATCACGACGCGAACGGCCCGTGCCTGCTTAGCGTCGACACTGGCACCGCCAGCCCGCGGACGACCGAGGCGTGGCGCGCGATCCTCGACGGCCCGCTTGCCGGCGAGCGGATCGGGCGCATTTTGTGCACGCACATGCATCCCGATCATCTCGGCCTCGCCGGCTGGCTCTCACGCCGCTTCGACGACGCGCCAATCCTGATGACGCGCACCGAGTGGCTGACCGCGCGGATGCTGTCGTCGGACGCGCGACCGGAGGTGCCAGACGAGCAAATCGCCTTCTGGCGCGGCGCCGGCTGGGACGAGGACCAGATCGCGCAGGCAAGCAAGGGCGGGTTCGCACGCTTCGCCAAGGTGATCGCGCGCCTGCCGCTCGGCTATACCCGCATCCAGGACGGCGAGGTGCTGCGGATCGGTGGCGCCGACTGGCACGTCGTCGTCGGCAGCGGCCACTCGCCCGAGCACGCCTGCCTCGTCGACTATGATCGCCGCATCCTGATCGCGGGCGATCAGGTGCTGCCGCGGATCAGCTCTAACATCTCGCTCCACGCCGGCGAACCCGGCGCCGACCCGCTCGGCGACTGGCTCGCCTCGATCGAGCGTTTCCGCCGGCTGCCAGACGATCTGCTCGTCCTGCCCGGCCACGGCGACCCGTTCTACGGCCTTCACGCGCGGCTGGACGCACTGGAGCAGGAGCACCGCGAACGGCTCAACGCGCTCGTCGCCTACATGACCGAGCCGCGCCGCGCAGTGGACTGTTTCGCACAGCTGTTCCGCCGCCCGATCGGCCCCGACGTGATCGGCATGGCAACGGGTGAGGCACTCGCGCACCTGCGCCATCTCGAAGTCACCGGTCGCGCGGTTCGCACCGCGCGCGACGGCGTGTGGTGGTATTCGCACGCCTGAACGCCCATTTACCTTCCGTGTCGACGTTCACCACCCGCCCCCGCCCGCAACCGCAGATCGTTCGCGTCATCGACCTGGAGACGACCGGCTCCGCCCCGCCCGCGCATGCGGTGTGCGAGGTCGGCTGGCAGGACGTGGCGCTGGGTGAGGAGGGCCGCTGGGAGCTCTACGGAGAGGGTGGCAACATCCTCGTCAATCCCGGCCGCCCGATGCCGCCCGTCACGCAGGCAATCCACCACATCCGCGACGAGGATGTCGCCGACGCGCCCTACTGGCACGATGTCGCGCGCCAGGTGCTCGACCCTTATCCACGCCGCGTCGCGCTCGCCGCGCACCGTGCCGCGTTTGAGGAGCAGTTCTGCACTCCCGCTTTCACGCGCAACGCCGACTGGATCTGCACGTGGAAGTGCGCGCTGCGGCTCTGGCCGGACAGCCCGTCCTTCTCCAACCAGGTACTGCGCTACTGGCGCAAGCCCTACGGGCTGGAGCACGAGCGCGGCCTCCCCGCGCACCGCGCCTTCCCCGACGCCTATGTCACCGCGCATCACGTCCGCGACCAGCTGAACGAGGCGAGCGTCGCGCAACTGGTCGAATGGTCGAATGAGCCCGGTCTGCTGCCGCGCGTCCGTTACGGCCCCGACCGCGGCAAGGAATGGCGCGAGATCGAGGAGGAAAGCCTCGTCAAGTTCATGACCGACCGCGATCCCGACATCCGCTTCACTGCCGAGACCGAGATGGCGCGACGCCGCGGCGGCGGGCACGTCGGTCGCGCCACCGCCCAGGAATTACTGCTTTAATCGCTGCTCTAATTGTCACGCTAGGCGGCGATCCTAACCTATCACACTTGTGACAGGTCCGCTTTACTGCTTATCGCGGGCGCGATGGCCCGCTCGCCCACCTTGTTCGTCTCGCCGAGAGAAAGCCCGATCGGCAAGCGGCTGACCACGCTGATGTCGATCGGCTTCCTCGCGCTCGTCGCCGCGGGGATTGCCGCTGCATGGATGACGCAGCGCAATCAGGTCCACGCGCGCTGGGTCGAACACACCTACCGGGTCGAGAATGCGATCATCGACCTGCGCCGCCTGATCGAGGAAGGCGAGACGACCCGGCGCGGCTATTTGCTCGCACCCGACGTGCCGCTGCTGCGCACCGCCTATCAGGCGACCGCCCGCGATCTGCCCGTTCGGCTCTCCGCACTCGACGCGTTGGTGGCCGACAACGCACTGCAACGTCGCAACGTCGCCGAACTCGACGCTCAGATCGGCCCGATCGCCGCCGCGCGCGCGCAATCGATCGCGCTCATCGATGCAGGACGCGCGGCCGAGGCGCGCGACCTTTTCCGCGCTGAGACCGCCTCCCGCCGCATGATGGCGGTGCGCCGCACGATGAACCGCATGATCGCGATCGAGCGGACGCTGCTCGCACAGCGGGACACCGAATTGCGCGACGCGGTGCACACCTTCTACGTCATGCTCGCGCTGACGGGCGTGTTGCTGGTCGTCGTTGCGCTGATCTCGCTCGCCGCCGTACTCACCTACACGCGCGATCTCGGGCGCTCGCGCGACACGCTCAACGAACTCAACGCCAACCTCGAGGCGATCGTCGCCGACCGCACCGCTGACCTGACGCGCGCGAACGAGGAGATCCAGCGCTTCGCCTATATCGTCAGCCACGACCTGCGTTCCCCGCTCGTCAACGTGATGGGCTTCACCGCCGAACTCGAAGCCTCGACCCAGCAGCTGGGCGAGCTGGTCGACCGTGCCGAACAGGAGGCGCCGCATCTGGTCAGCGAGGACGCGCGCCTCGCCGCGCGCGAGGACTTGCCGGAGGCGATCGGTTTCATCCGCACCTCGACGCAGAAGATGGACCGGCTGATCAACGCCATCCTGATGCTGTCGCGCCAGGGCCGCCGCGTACTCTCGCCCGAACGGCTCGACCTCGTCGCGCTGGTCGAGAACATCCGCGACGCAATGACCCACCGCCTGACCGAGGCGGACGCCGAGATCCTGATCGAGCAACCGATGCCCGACCTCGTCAGCGACCGCTTCTCGCTCGACCAGATTCTCTCCAACCTCGTCGACAATGCGGTCAAATACCTGAAGCCCGGCGTGCCCGGCCGCATCACCGTGCGTGGTCGCCGCCAGGCCTCGCGCATCATCATCGAGGTCGCCGACAACGGCCGCGGCATCGACCCGCGCGATCATTCGCGCGTCTTCGACCTATTCCGCCGCTCCGGCACGCAGGATCGCCCAGGCGAAGGCATCGGCCTCGCTACCGTCCGCGCGCTCGTCTTCCGCCTCGGCGGCCATATCGAGGTTTCCTCGACACTTGGCGAAGGCGCCACCTTCCGCCTAACGCTCCCCCTCTCGCTCGAACCGCAGGATCGCTCCGAATGAACGCCTCTCCCAATCCGCAATCGGTCAACATCGTGATGATCGAGGACGATGAGGGTCACGCGCGCTTGATCGAGAAGAACATCCGCCGCGCCGGGATCCTGAACGAAATTCGCCACTTCACCGACGGCACCACCGCGCTCGATTACTTGTTCAACGCCGCCGACGGCCCGCAGCGCAACGGCCCCGCACTCGTCCTGCTCGACCTCAACCTGCCCGACATGAGCGGCACCGACATCCTCGCGCGGATCAAGGGCAGCGACGGCCCGGTGCGCCGCACCCCCGTCGTCGTGCTGACCACCACCGACGACAAGGTCGAAATCCAGCGCTGCTACGATCTCGGCGCCAACGTCTACATCACCAAGCCGGTCAATTACGAAAGCTTCGCGCAGGCGATCCGCCAGCTTGGGCTGTTCCTGTCGGTCATCCAGGTGCCCGATCTAGACGACGGCCGGTGACGGATACGTGAGCGTGCGCCGCGTCCTCTACATCGACGACGACGCCGGTATCCGCCGGCTGGTGTCGCGCGCGCTGGAGAGACGCGGCTATGCGGTCACCGCGGCCGACGGTGGAGAGGCGGGCGTCGCCGCCGCGGCGAGCGAGCCGTTCGATCTCGTCGCGGTCGACCATTACATGCCCGGCATCGACGGGCTTGAAACGCTCGCCCGCCTGCGCGCGCTGCCGAACCCGCCCGCCGTGGTCTACGTGACGGGGTCGGAGGAAAGCCGCGTCGCGATCGCCGCGCTGCGCGCCGGTGCCGCCGATTACGTCGTGAAGACGCCGGGCGAGGATTTCTTCGACCTGCTCGACGCCACCTTCGCGCAGGTGATCGAACGTCGCACGCTCGAGCAGCAGACGCTGCGCGCCGAGGAAGACCTGCGCGCCAGCAACGCCCGGCTTGAGGCATTGCTCGCCGAGGTCAATCACCGCGTCGCCAACTCGCTCCAGCTCGTCTCCGCGATGGTCCGCATGCAGTCGAGCGCGCTGACCGACGCGGCCGCACGCGCCGCGCTGGAGGATACGCAGCGCCGCATCACCGCGATCGCGCAGGTCCACCGCCGCCTCTACACCGGCGACGCGGTGGAGAGCGTCGACATGCACGAATACCTGACTGCATTGATCGACGAGCTGACCGCGACCTGGTCGACGCCCGCCACCCCGCGCGCGCTGAAACTCGCGGCCGAACCCGTCCGCCTGCCGACCGATCGCGCGGTGTCCTTGGGCGTGATCGTCACCGAACTGGTCAGCAACGCGTGCAAATACGCCTATCCGCACGGCCCCGGCGAGGTGCGCATCGCACTCACCCGCGACGGCGACCAGCGCTTCCGCCTGTCGGTTGAGGATGACGGCGTCGGCATCGGGGACGCGGTGCCGAAGGGTACGGGCGTCGGCACCAAGCTGATCCGCGCAATGGCGCAGAGCCTCGACACGATCGTCGAATACGACCCGCTGCACGCCGGCACCCGCGCGATCCTGGCCGGCACGCTCTAGCGGCTCACGCCGCCCGCCGCTCGGGCGTGAACGCGACCTCCAGTCGCCGCAGCGCATGAACGAAATTGTTCGGCGCGATGTCGATCCCGCCCGACCAGTGCATGTCGGGAAAGCGCCGAAAGATCTGCCGGTACGCTTCCTCCAGCTGCACCTGCGCGGTCATCCGCCCGATGCACAGGTGCGGACCGTAGCCGAAGGCGATGTTCTTCTCCGCATTGGTGCGCGCGATGTCGAACCGGTCGGGATCGGGAAACATCGCGGCGTCGCGGTTCGCGGCGCCGTAATACATGATCACCTTCTCGCCCGCCGCGATCATCTGACCGTTCAGCTCGACGTCGCGGGTCGCGGTTCGCCGCATGTAGATGACCGGCGACACCATCCGCGTGATCTCGTGCACCGCGTTGGTCAGCAGGCTTCCATCCGCTTGCAATCGCGCCTTCTGCTCGGGGTACTCGGTGAACAGCTTCATCGCACCCGACAGCGTGTTGCGCGTCGTGTCGTTGCCCGCGAACACGATCAGCAGCCACGCCCCGTCGAGATACTCGCCCGGCAACCGCTCGCCCTCGACCTCGGCGTTGGCGATCGCGCTCATCAGGTCTTCTTGGGGATCGGCGCGCCGCTTCGCCAGCATGTCGCGCCCGTACTCGAACATCTCGCCGACGTTGTGGTTGAACAACTGGATGAACGCCGCAATCTGCGGGCTCGGCTCGGCCAGCCCTGCTAGCTGCTCGATCTGCTCGGCGGCGACCTGCTGCGCCATTTCCAGGAAGTGGATCCAGCCGACGAACCGTTCACGATCCGCCTCCGGCACCCCCAGCATCTCGCACAAGGTAAAGATCGGCAGCCGCTGCGCGAACTTCTCGACGAAGTCGCACGTGCCCATCGGTGCCACCCCGTCGAGCAACCGCGTCACCTCACCCGCCACGCGCGCGCGCAGGCCCTTCATGTAGCTCGCGGTGAAATACGGCATGTGCTCGCGCCGCAGCTGCCGATGCGCCCGCCCGTCGAGGTTGATCATCGAGTTGGTGGAGGCCGAGAACAAGGTCGGGTGCCGCGTCTCCTCCGGCCCGAGCCCCATCAGGATACCACCCGCCTCCGACGAGAAGGTCTCGGGATCACCGTTGACGCGCTTCACGTCCTCGTACCCGGTCACCGCCCAGAAACCGACGCCCGTGCCGCCGCCGCTGGTGCGCGGTCCCTCGTGCCACATCACCGGTGCACGCGCGCGCATCGCGGCGTAATCGTCCCAAGGCTGACCGTGCGTGAACGCGCGAATGTCGGTCAGCCGCACCTGCTCGAGCACCGGGTAAGCGGGCGCGAACGTCGGTCCCGCGCGTCCCTCGACGATATGGTTGCTGACCAGCCGCATCGAACTTCCCTCGCCCATAACTTTTGTTCTGGCGAGACTAAGCGCGATTGCCGCCGCGCCCAAGTGCTTTCTACCGGCGGCGGAACGACGCGCGCGCGACCAGCACGCCGAGCCCTAGCAGCACGATCGGCGCGATCCACAGCGGCCACGTGCTGCCCCCAACCGGCGGGTCGAACGTCACGTAGTCGCCGTAGCGCGCGATCAGCCATGCTCGCACCTCGCCAGGCCGCTCGCCGCCCGCGATCCGCTGCCGCACCAGCGCGCGCATGTCGCCTGCCATGTCGGCGTCCGAGTCCGCGATCGACTGTCCCTGACAGACGAGGCAGCGCAGCGTCTCCATCAGCGCGCGCGCCTGAGCCTCCTGCGTCGGATCAGGCAGCTGCGTATAGGCGAGCGTGGCGGGCGGTCGCTGCGCCGCCACCGGTGTCGCCGCCAGCGCGAGCGCGAGGACGAGCCGCTTCACTCGGCCTCAGCCAACGCCTGCTGCAACCGCGCGACATCCTCCTGACGGATGTCACCGATGTGCTGCATCCGGATCACGCCCTGTCCATCGATCACGAACGTCTCTGGCACCCCCGACGAGCCGAGCGCCAGCTGCAGTCGGCTCGTCGCATCGTCGCCGATCCGCGCGTACGGATCGCCGTTGCGCCGCAGGAAACCGGTGATCGCCGGCCCCGTGTCACGGATCGCGACCGCGTCGATCGGTACGCCCGCCGCCTTCAGCGTCATCAGCTGCGGCGCCTCGGCGATGCACGGGATGCACCAGCTCGCGAACACGTTAAGCAGCCGCGGCTTGCCCTGCCTGAAATCCTTGTCGGACAATCCCGGCTTTCCGGGCACGATCGGCGGCAGCGTGAACGCGGGCAGCGGCTTGCCGACCATCGCCGAACGCACGGTGCGGTCGGCGGGCAGGTACAGCCCCCACATCACGACCGCGACGATCACGCCGAACGCGCACAAAGGCAGCCACACCACCCAGCGGCGCCTGGCCGGCGTCTCTGCCGCGGAGGCGTTCACGCGTACCACTCCATCTCCGCGCGCCGCCGCCGCTTCATCCACCCGCGCCGCTGGTGCCCGACGATCGACAGCGCGCCGCCCGCGGCAATCATCGCGCCGCCCAGCCAGATCAGCGTCACGAACGGCTTCCACCACAATCTGAGCTGCCAGCGCCCGTCATCGCCCAGTGCGCCCAGCACGGTGTACAGCTGCCCGCCCGCCAGCGTCGCGATCGCGCTCTCGTTGGTCGTCGTCACCGGCGTGGTGAAATACCGCACCTGCGGGCGCAGCACGAACGGCGTGTCCTCGCCCTCGCGCACCGACAGCCGCGCTTCCAAGGCGGTCCAATTGTCGCCGATCACCGGGCGCACCCCGTCCAGCGTCACCGTGAACCCTGCCACCTGTACCGGATCGCCGACGTACACCGCCGCCAGCCGCTCGGTCGTGAACGCGCTCGACGCCGCCATTCCCGCGAGCGACACCGCCACGCCCAGATGCGCCACCACCATGCCCCACAAGGTCAGCGGCGCGCGGCGCAGGTTGCGTTTCGCCAACGGCGCGACACTCGCCACCGCCAGCCCCGCGGCGAGCCCGATCCCCGCGGTCGGCAGCACGCCGATCCACCCGCCCAGCACGAACACGCCGACGGCCGCGAACAGCGCCGCCGCGATCGGCCATTGCAGCCGCTCGATCACCGCACCGACCTCGTCGCGCCGCCACCGCATCAACGGTCCCGCCGCCATCACCGCCACCAGAATGAGCGCGAGCGGCCCGACC
>NZ_CAJYVU010000116.1 GCF_913778135.1 uncultured Sphingomonas sp.
CCCTTCAACTTGTTGGTGCGCGCCTGCACCGCGAGATATTCAAGGATGCGATCCTTGACCTTGTCGAGCGCGTAATGATCCTCGTTCAGCACGCCCTCGGCCGCGACCAGATCGCGCTTGATCTTGCTGCGCTTGCCCCACGGCAGGCCAAGCAGCACGTCGAGGTAGTTGCGCACGACCGTCGCCTCGGCGCTCATCGGCGCCATCGTCTTTAGCTTTTTCAGCTCGCTGGTCGCCTTGGCGCGCGCTTCCTTGCTGAGCTTCAGCGTTGCGATCTTCTGCGTCAGCTCGGCGATCTCGTCGCCGTTGCTCTCGTCGTCGCTGTTGCCCAGCTCGCGCTGAATCGCCTTCAACTGCTCGTTGAGGTAATACTCGCGCTGCGTCTTCTCCATCTGACGCTTGACGCGGCTCTTGATCTTCTTCTCGACCTGCAGGACGCCGAGTTCGCCCTCCATCAGCGCGAACGACATTTCCAGCCGCTTGACCGGATCGGTCTCCATCAGCAGCGACTGCTTCTCCGCCACCTTGATCTGCACGTTGCCGGCGATCGAGTCCGACAGCAGCGCCGCCTCGGTGATCTCGCCCAGTTGCGCCGCGGTTTCCGCCGGCAGCTTGCGGTGCAGTTTGGCATAGGCCTCGAACTGCTTGACCACCGAGCGCATCAGCGCGGCGACGTCCGGCCCCTCGACCGGCTTGTCCTGGATCAGCGCAATGTTCGCCGCGAAATAACCGTCGCGCTCGTTCAGCGCTTCCAGCGTCGCGCGCTGCTTGCCCTCGACCAGCACGCGCACCGTGCCATCGGGCAGCTTAAGCAGCTGCAGCACGGACGCGGTGACGCCCATCGAATACAGGTCGTCGCGCGTCGGGTCGTCGTTGGCGGGATCGAGCTGCGCGACGAGGAAAATCTCCTTGTCGGCAGCCATCGCGGCTTCCAGCGCCGCCACCGACTTGTCGCGTCCGACGAACAGCGGAACGATCATGTGCGGGAAGACGACGATGTCGCGAAGCGGCAGGACGGGAAGCGTAAGCGTCATGAAAACTCCGGGGTCGCCGAACAGCGGCGACGTTCATGATCCTATATGGTGCGCCGGCGATTTCCATCAATCGTTGCGGCGGCGGTACGCCCGGGCTGTCCTAAGCTGCCCCGCGCGTGTCATGCTGTGCACGATGCCGCCGCTTTCCCAAATCCTCCGCCACGTTCAACTGCCTCGGTTCGCCTTCGTCGGCTCCCGCCTGCCCGCGATGCAAAGTAGGTCCGGTATGATGTCAACTTCGCGGACGGCGCAGGCCCGTCTGAACTTACGAGTACAGCTCCTGGAAAGCCTGCATTTGTAAGAAAAGCCGTTGTTCGACAGCAGCTTGCCTTTTCGCCCCGTCCCACTCGCCGCCTTGAACGCGTAAGTTGATACGAAAAACAAAACCCTCCGCCATTCTCAACTTCCTCAACTTGTCATTTCTGCAATCGCTCAATCATCCGAGAACCCGATGCCCCGTCTGACTGCTGCCCTCCTTGCCCTCCCGCTCCTGGCACTCGCCCCACCGCCGAAGGGCAGCCCGCCGATCTCGGAGCAGACGCAGCGCTCGGGCGGCCCGTTGCTGCCCGAACAAACTGCCCTGCGCTTCGACCACGCCGATCTCTCGTTCGAGGTGTTGCCCGAGCGTCAGGCACTGAACGGCGTCGCCACGCTCACCTTCACCGCCCGCGCAACCCTCACACGATTGCTGATCGACCTCGATCACAATCTGCCGATTTCGGCGATCAGCATCGACGGTCGCCCGCTCGCCCGCACTGCGTGGACCAACCCCGATGGTCGCCTCACGATCACGCTTCCCCGCCCGATTCTGGCGGGCAAACGGGTCGTCGCCCGGATCAGCTACGGCGGCACCCCGCACGTCGCCGTCAATGCGCCGTGGGATGACGGCATGGTGTGGTCGAAGACACCGGATGGCCGCACCTGGTTCGCCACCACGGCCGAGGGCTACGGCTGCGACCTGTTCTGGCCCTGCCTAGATTTCCCGACCGGCGAGCCGGCCTCGGTCGACCTCCACATCACCGTTCCCGCCGGGCTCAAGGCACCGTCGAACGGTCGCCTGCTCGGCATCGACCAGCTTCCCGACGGCCGCACCCGCTGGAACTGGCGCGCGCGCCAGCCCAACACCTACGCGATCGCTCTCAACGTCGGTCCGTACGAGGAGATTTCGGGCACGTACAAGAGTCGCTTCGGCAACACGATCCCGATGAGCTACTGGTACCTGCCCGGCGAGAAGGCGAAGGCAGAAGCGCTATTCGCCGAGTTCGCCCCCACGCTCGACTTCTTCGAGGCGACGGTCGGCCCCTATCCCTTCGGTGGCGAGAAACTCGGCGTGGTCGAGACCCCGCACAAGGGCATGGAGCACCAGACGATCAACGCCTACGGCAACAATTACGCCAAGGCACCCGAGGGCTTCGACTGGCTGTTCCACCACGAACTCAGCCACGAATGGTTCGGCAACCAACTCACCGTCGCCAACTGGGACGATTACTGGCTGCACGAGGGCTTCGGCAGCTACATGCAACCGCTCTACGGCCGGTGGCGCGAGGGCGACGCCCGCTATCACGTCATGCTCGATACGCAGCGGAACCTGATCGCGAACGACCATCCCATCGTGCGTGACAAGGTGCTGACCGAGGAAGAAGTCTACGAACCAAAGCTCGGCGGACCCGGCACCGACATCTACTACAAGGGATCGTGGATGCTCCACACCCTTCGCTGGCTGATCGGCGACGCCGCCTTCTTCAAGGCGATGCGACTAGAGGTCTACGGCCGCGACGATCCGAAGCCCGGCAACTTTACCCCGCGCTACGGCTCGACCCGCGAGTATCAGCGGATCGTCAACCAGGTCACCGGGCAGAACTACGACTGGTTCTTCGACGCCTATCTTCGCCAGGCCGCACTGCCCGATCTGGTCGCCACGCCCCGCCCCGGCAATCGTACCGAACTGCGCTGGAAGGTCCCCGGCGGTGGTACGTTCCCAATGCCGGTCGAGATCAGCCTCGACGGCAAGGTACAGCGCCTCGCGATGACAGACGGCGTCGCCACCATCGCCACACCACCCGGCACGCACCTCGTCATCGATCCGGAGGCGCGTGTGTTGCGGCGCAATCCGGCCGTTGAGGCGTTCCGTGCCTGGACGAACCAGCAGAGGTCACGCAAATGAACGATCGCACAACCGTCAACGTCGGCGATGACAGCACCATGCTCGGCCTGAAACGAGCGGGCGAAATGGCGGCAGTGTTCATGATCGGTGACGGTCTGCTCGGCATCCTACAGCCCACCCGCCACGTCGATCTGTGGCGGTCGAAGGTCGGGATCGTCGACGCCCTCGTCTCTCCCTTCGGCGGCAAACCGACCCGCCGCCGCCTCTACGGCCTGGTTCAGTTATCCGCCGGCATCGCCCTCGCGGCGACATTGCGCCCGAAAAAGGAGTGAGGTGACGGCACCTCGCAAAAGACGAGGTGCCCGATCGATCAGCCGTTGGACTTAAGCGGCACCATCTGCTGATGCTGCACGACGCGCCAGTTCTCGTGCGACAGCCAGCGATAGGTCGAGGTGCAATACGCCGCGTATCGCTCCTCGCCACGCGACGCCTCGACGTGGTAGGCGACGACGATCAGCCCCTCCTGCGGCCGCGCAACCTGCCGCTCGCTGATCTCGACCATTTCCCAGCGCGGTGTCTTCTTGACCGCTTCGATCGCCTGCTGACCGCTCATCACGAACGGCGGCTCGGGCAGCACCATCAGGCACTCGTCATCGATCGACTCTTCATAATGCTCCGGGCTTGCCGTCCACAGGCTCTCCTCGAAACTCCAAACGCGATTGTCGTCCACGAACCATGCTCCCGTTGTTCATCAGGACAATGGAAGGCGTGGTCCTTCGTTCCCCCGAGGTGAAGCCTCCACAAACAGAAAGGGCGCCACCGAACAGATCGGCAGCGCCCTTCTTGCACATGGAGAAAGAAGTCAGGCAGCGCCTTCGGCCACCTTCTTCTTCTCGGCATACACGCGTATCGGTTCCTTCCGACCCTCGACCACGTCCTTGTCGATCATCACCTCGTCGATCGAGTCCATACCCGGCAGATCGAACATCGTATCGAGCAGGATTGCTTCCAGGATAGAGCGTAGCCCGCGCGCACCGGTCTTACGCTCGATCGCCTTCTTGGCGACCGTCGTCAGCGCATCGTCGGTGAAGCCGAGCTTGGTTTCCTCCATCTCGAACAACTTCTGATACTGCTTGACCAGGGCGTTCTTGGGCTCACTCAGGATCTTGACCAGCGCGGGCACGTCGAGGTCTTCCAGCGTCGCGATCACCGGCAGGCGACCAACGAACTCCGGAATCAAACCGAACTTGAGCAGATCCTCCGGCTCGGTTTGACGCAGCATCTCGCCGGTGCGCTTCTCCTCCGGCGAGGCGACATAGGCGCCGAAGCCGATCGACTTGCCCTGCAACCGGTCGCCGATGATCTTCTCGAGTCCCGAGAACGCACCGCCGCAGATGAACAGGATGTTGGTCGTGTCGACCTGCAGAAACTCCTGCTGCGGGTGCTTGCGGCCACCCTGCGGCGGTACGCTGGCGGTTGTGCCTTCCATGAGCTTGAGCAGTGCCTGCTGAACGCCCTCACCCGACACATCGCGCGTGATCGACGGATTTTCAGCCTTGCGGCTGATCTTGTCGATCTCGTCGATGTAGACGATGCCGCGCTGCGCACGCTCGACGTTGTAGTCCGATGCCTGCAGCAGCTTGAGGATGATATTCTCGACGTCCTCGCCGACATAGCCCGCCTCGGTCAGCGTCGTCGCGTCCGCCATCGTGAACGGCACGTCGAGAATGCGTGCCAGCGTTTGCGCGAGCAACGTCTTGCCGCAGCCTGTCGGGCCGACGAGTAGGATGTTCGACTTGGCAAGCTCAACGTCGGCACCCTTCGCGCCGTGGTTCAACCGCTTATAATGGTTGTGCACCGCGACCGAGAGCACGCGCTTGGCCTGCTTCTGCCCAATCACGTAATCGTCGAGCACGTCGCAGATTTCCTGCGGTGTCGGAACGCTGCCGTCCTTCTTGGACACGAGAGCCGACTTCGTCTCCTCGCGGATGATGTCGTTGCACAATTCGACGCATTCGTCGCAAATAAAGACCGTCGGACCGGCGATCAGCTTGCGCACCTCGTGCTGCGACTTGCCGCAGAACGAGCAGTAAAGAGTGCTCTTGGAGTCGCCGCCGGAGAGCTTCGTCATTCAATCATCCTTCCCGCGCATCCGCGGTATGGTGGGGCAGGCATCGTAGCCTGCCCCTCGTTCATTGGGCAATGCCGTATGGTCGAGCGAGCGCTCAGGCGGCAGCCGCTACGTCATCGGCGGGTGCCGGCCGCTTGTCGAACACCTCGTCGATCAGACCGAAATCCTTCGCTTCGTTCGCTTCGAGGAAGGTGTCGCGGTCCATGCGGCGCTCGATTTCCTCGATCGGCTGCCCGGTGTACTGGCTGTAGAGCTCGTTCATCCGCTTGCGGATGCGCAGAATTTCCTTGGCCTGGATCTCGATGTCGGACGCCATGCCCTGCGCACCGCCCGACGGCTGATGGATCATGATGCGCGCATTGGTCAGCGCCACGCGCATGCCCGGCTCACCGGAGGCGAGCAGGAAGCTGCCCATCGACGCCGCCTGACCGATGCACACAGTGCCGACGCGTGGCCGAATGTACTGCATCGTGTCATGGATCGCCATGCCCGCCGTCACGACACCGCCCGGCGAGTTGATGTACATGAAGATGTCCTTCTTCGGGTTCTCCGACTCAAGGAACAGCAACTGCGCAGTAATCAGCGAGGCCATGCCGTCCTCGACCCCGCCGGTCACGAACACGATACGTTCGCGCAGCAAGCGACTAAAGATGTCGAAGCTGCGCTCACCGCGGTTCGACTGCTCGATCACGATCGGAACAAGCCCCGCCTGGGTCTGCTGCATACCGACGCCGGCGCTCGCCAACTTGCCCGCGAAATCGCCGTTGTCGAACGGATTGTGCATGGAAAAACTCTCTTGAAGGGAAGACCGACAACATCGGCGCTAGCGCTGGCTTGTTCAAGCCCCAACCGCCGCCGAGGTCAGGATGGTCGATGCGGTGCCGAATGGGCGAGATAGGCGAGCCGGCGAACCTCACGCCTGCCGCGTACCACCGTGTCGAGGATCAACCCGGCGAAGAACGCGAGGGTCGCGATGATCATCAGTCCGGTCACCAGAATGGCGGTCGGCACCCGCGGCACCAGTCCGGTGTGTGCGTAGGTGATCGCCAGCGGTACAGCGAGGATAACGCCCACGGCCGCGAGCAAGGCGCCGAGCGCACCGAAGAACCACAAAGGTCGCTCGATCCGGTACAGCGTGACGATCGTGCCTAGAATGCGCCAGCCATCGCGATAGGTCGACAGCTTGGATGCAGATCCTTCCGGGCGCGCAAAATAGGGTGTACTCACCTCGGCCACCGGCATCTTTAGTTCCAGCGCATGAACGCTGATCTCGGTTTCGATCTCGAAGCCGACCGACAGCACCGGAAAGCTCTTCACGAAGCGCCGGGAAAAGACGCGGTAACCGGATAGAATGTCGCTAAAGCTGCGCCCGAACAACCGCGCGAGCATCCCGGTCAGCATCGCGTTGCCGAACTGATGACCGCGTCGGTAAGCCTCGACCGCCTCGTGAACCCGGCTGCCGACGACCATGTCCAGTTGCTCGTCGATCAGGCGGGCGACCAGCGTCGGCGCGGAGGCGGCGTCGTAAGTCGCGTCACCGTCGGCCATAACATAGACATCGGCGTCGACGTCGGCGAACATGCGCCGCACGACCGCGCCCTTGCCCTGGATGCGCTCGGTTCGCACGATCGCACCCGCGGCGCGCGCGACTTCAACCGTCCGGTCGCGGCTGTTGTTGTCGTACACGTAGATGGCGGCGTCGGGCAGCGCCGCCCGAAATCCGGCGATCGTCTGCGCGATCGCGGCTTCCTCGTTATAGCAGGGAAGCAGGACGGCGATCGTCGGAGTGTTGGATTGCGACATGTTGAACTGCGGCACACGGCACCCGTACGAGCGACGCCGGCGCGGCGCCATAGACTGATGAACGACAGCCCACGGCGACGCCGCGGGTGAGCGCTACTTCCTAGCGCCCACCCATTAACATCACGCTTCGGTCTTCGGCGCCTTCTTCGCGCGCGACTTCTTCGCAGCCGGCGCAGCTTCGTCCGCCGCGACCGTGCCGTCCGCTGCCTCGGCCGCAACCGGGTCGGCCTCTAGCACCTGCGTCTCGGCTTCAACCGGCGCACCCTTCTTGGCACGCGGCTTCTTCGCGGATGCAGCCGTGTCGCTGTCGCTTGGCTCTACCGCCGCGTCGGCGCCCTTTGCAGCCGGCTTCTTGGCGCTTTTCTTCGCCGGCTTCGCGTCGGTCGACTCGGACGCAGCAGCATTGGCGTCGTCCACCGGCTCGGCCGCAGCCTTCTTGGCCTTCTGCTTGGGCTTGTGGTTGTCGTGATCATGCGTGTGCGTGCCGGTCGCGAAACCGTCCTCGCTCTCGATCGCGGCCTCCAGCTCCTCGCGCGTCGTCTCGCGGTCGGTGATCTCGGCCTTGTCGAACAGGAAGTCGACAACCTTGTCCTCGTACAGCGGTGCACGCAACTGAGCGGCCGCCATCGGCTCCTGCTGGACGTACTGGACAAACTGCTGACGCTGCTCGGCCGGATACTGCTGCGCGGCCTGCATGATGAGGCGCTGCATTTCCTGCTGGTTGACTTCCACACCGTTCGCCTGACCAATCTCGGACAGCAGCAGCCCCAGACGCACGCGACGCTCCGCGATCTTGCGGTAATCGTCGCGCTCGGCTTCCATCTCGTCGAGCGCCGCTTGCTGATCAGGCTCGTGCGTCGCTTCGTGCTGCAACTGCGCCCAGATCTGGTTGAACTCCGCCTCGACCATCGACGGCGGCACTTCGAAGTCGTGGCCCTCGGCCAGCTGGTCGAGCAGCTTGCGCTTCATGTGCGTGCGGGTGAGCCCGTTATGCTCCTGCTCGATCTGCCCCTTGAGCAAGCCGCGTAGCTGCTCCAGGCTCTCGAGCCCCAGGTTGGTCGCGAGCTCGTCGTCGATCACGCTCTCGCCCGCAGTCTTCACCGACTTGATCTTGAGGTCGAACGTCGCGTCCTGACCGGCCAGCTCCTTGGCGGGGTAATCCTCGGGGAAGGTGACCTTGATCTGGCGCTCTTCGCCCGCCCTGGCGCCGACGACTTGGTCCTCGAAGCCGGGGATCAGTCGACCCGAGCCGATCTCAACCGCCATGTCCTCGCCGGTGCCACCCTCGAAGGCGACGCCATCCAGGGTCTTGCCGACGAAATCGACCGTGACGAGGTCGCCCTGCTCGGCGGCCTTGTCACCGGCATCATCCCACTTCTTCTGCTGGTCGGCGAACTTCTGCAGGTGCGCGTCGACCGCCTCATCGGCGACCGGCACGGTCAGACGCTCGAGCTTCAGCGCATCGATCGCGGGCGTCGGAACCTGCGGCAGCACTTCCAGCTCGACCTTGAGCTCGGCATCCTTGCCTTCCTCGTACCCGTCGGCCAGCTCGACCGAGGGCTGGGTCGCGGGACGCAGCTGCTTCTCGGCGATCAGCGACTGCACGCCGTCCTGGATCGAGGTGTTGAGCGCTTCCTGCATCAGCGCAGGACCGTGCATCTTGCGCACGAGGTTGGCGGGCACCTTGCCGGGACGGAAGCCGGGCATGCGGATCTGCGGAGCGACGCGCTTCAACTCGGCGTCGACCTTCTTCGCGATGTCGGCGGCGGGGATGGTGAGGGTGTAGGCGCGCTTCAGCCCCTCGTTCAACGTCTCCACAGTCTGCATGTTACGCCTTCGCTTCTAGGAATATCGTAGATGGTGGCACCCGCGCAGGCAGCGCGGGACTGGTGCGGGCGAAGGGACTCGAACCCCCACATCTTGCGATGGCAGGACCTAAACCTGCTGCGTCTACCAGTTCCGCCACGCCCGCACAGGACACCGTCGGTCGCGCGCCTCTATACCGTCGAAACCGCGGGAGCAAGCGCGGCGGCAACCGAACCCTCGCCGCCCGCGTTCATGTGTCCGAAGGAGAAGAGATCATGGCGACCAACCCGGGCGACCTGCCCGCCGACGTGCCGCAGCCGACCCAGCCCGCGCAGCCCGACATTCCGCCACCCGAGGTGTCCCCCCCTGGACCCGACATCGACATGCCCAGCCCCGGCGCGCCGAACGAGACGCCCGCACCTGCCAACCCGACGATCTGAGGACACCATGAGCGAACCGAAGACCATCGATCCCGTCGCCGGCCGCGACGATGATCGTTCCGACATTCAACAGGCAGTCGACGCGCGTAGCGACGCGCTCGCGCGCGGCGAAGGTGGACCCGAGCCTGCGATGTTCACCGACACTGGAGAGTTCGATGGCAATAGCGGCACCGGCGGCGAGGTGAAAAACCAGGACGACACGCAACAGTGATGAAAAAAGGGGCGGCCACCGCACGGTGACTGCCCCTTGTTCTTGCCTCGGCCGTTAAAGGACGATCAGCCCGCCAGCGACTTCTTCAACAAGTCGTTCACGACCTGCGGATTGGCCTTGCCCGCCATCGCCTTCATCGTCTGCCCGACGAAGAAGCCGAACAGCGCCTCCTTGCCGCCGCGATACTGTTCCAGCTGCTTGGGGTTCTTCTCTAGCACGTCGGCGATCACCGCCTCTATCGCGCCGGTATCGCTGGTCTGCTTGAGTCCGCGCTCCTCGACGATCTTGCCGGGGGCATCGCCCGTCTCCAGCATCGCCTCGAACACCTGTTTGGCAAGACTGCCTGACAGCGTTCCATCAGCCACCAGCGCGAGCAGTTCCGCCGCCTGACCCGGCTGGACCGGGCTCTCGCCGATCGACTTGCCCAAGCGGTTGAGTGCACCGAACAGCTCGCTCGTCACCCAATTCGCCGCCGCTACCGGCTTCGCACCCGCATCGAGCAGTGCGTCGAACCAGCGCGCGCTCTCGACCTCGGCGGTGATCACGTCGGCGGCATAGGCGCTAATCTCCAACGCCTCGTACCGCTTGCGCTTCGCGCCGGGCAGTTCAGGCAGCGACGCGCGACATTCATCAAGGAACGCATCGTCCAGCTCCAGCGGCAATAAGTCGGGATCCGGGAAATAGCGATAATCATGCGCGTCTTCCTTTGACCGCATCGACCGCGTCGTGCCGGTGTCGGGATTGAACAGCCGCGTTTCCTGCTGGATCGTGCCGCCGTCTTCCAGCACCGCGACCTGCCGCTTGGCCTCATGCTCGATCGCGGCCATCACGAAGCGAATCGAATTGACGTTCTTCGTCTCGGTACGTGTGCCGAACTCGTCACCCGGCTTGCGCACGCTGACGTTGACGTCGGCGCGCATCGATCCCTGGTCCATGTTCCCGTCGCACGACCCGACGTAGCGCAGGATCGAACGCAGCTTGGTGAGGTACGCGCCTGCCTCCGCCGGCGAGCGCATGTCGGGCTTCGACACGATCTCCATCAGCGCGACGCCCGAGCGGTTGAGGTCGACGTAGGAGCGCGTCGGGTGCTGATCGTGCATCAGCTTGCCAGCGTCCTGCTCGATGTGAATGCGCTCCACCCCGATGGTCTTGCTATGACCCTCGTCCTCGATCTCGACCGCGCCCTCACCGACCAGCGGATGGTAGAGCTGGCTGATCTGATACCCCTGCGGCAGATCGGCGTAGAAATAGTTCTTGCGGTCAAACCGCGACCATTTGTTAATCTGCGCGTCGATCGCCATTCCTGTGCGCACCGCCT